>MFRE01000011.1:0-11244 GCA_001784475.1 Candidatus Magasanikbacteria bacterium RIFOXYD2_FULL_41_14 | reverse complement strand
CCGGCTGAAATCATAACCCAGGAGCCGACTGCCACAGTTGAGCCAACACCAGAAACAACGCCTGTTGCTGAACCGGCTCCGGTAGTTGTTGAGCCAATCCCCGAACCAGCGCCAGCCACTGTTGTTGAGTCGACACCGGCGCCACCGCTAGTTATTGAAGAACCAGCTCCGGCCACTCCGTAGTTGCGTTCCCTTGACAATGTATTACAGATGTATTACAATATAAACAAGTAAGTAATTTATTTTATATCAATATGCGCCAAGCACTTTGCATCTCCTTGCCGGTCGCAGAAGCTAAGCAAATCAAATTATTAACCAAAAGACGCGGTTATGAAAATGTTAGCGCGTATGTTAAGTATTTGTTTAAAGCTGACGCAGAGTTAATCTCTGAAACAGAACTGCTACAAGACGCGCGTATCGCTCGTCGTGAATACAAATCTGGTAAAGTAAAACAAGCGAATTCACTCGCCGATTTGCTATGATAATTACAGCACTATTTTATTCATCTAAATTTATAACTGAACTTAGAAGATTGCCAGAGGATATAATCATCTTGGCGACAAAGAAAGAGCAAATATTTAAAGACAACCCCCTTCATCCATCGCTTCGCCTTCACCAACTTCATGGTAAATTAAAAGGACTTTGGTCTGTTTCTATCACCGGCGCTTATCGAATTATATTTGAGCGCCAGAATAATGGTGATATATTATTTGTTTCTATTGGGAAACATGATATTTATCGGAATTTATAGGCAGTTATTGACAGTTGTTAAAAATTAAGGTAATATTGTTTTGTTTACGGAATATAAAATAATGTAAAAAGGGCCCGTAGTATAGCGGTAATACGCGTCCATGGCATGGATGAATTAAGGGTTCGACTCCCTTCGGGTCCACAAAACTTCCTGTTCAAGGAAGTTTTTTAAAAAATATTATGTCTTTTTCCATCGGCATTGTCGGTTTACCAAATGTCGGCAAGTCAACTTTGTTTAACGCGTTAACGCGCAGTAAACAAGCGGACGCGGCCAATTACCCTTTTTGTACCATCGACCCTAATGTCGGTGTGGTTGCGGTTCCGGATGAGCGCTTGGCGAAATTAGCCGAAATTTCTCAATCAAAAAAAATCATTTCAACCGCGATTGAATTTGTGGATATTGCCGGTTTGGTAAAAGGTGCGTCTGAGGGTGAGGGGCTGGGTAATAAATTTTTATCACATATTCGCGAAGTGGACGCCATCGCGCAGGTGGTGCGCGCGTTTTCGGATGGCAATGTTATTCACGTAAATAACAAAGTTGACCCAAAAAATGACAGCGAGGTAATAAATTTAGAATTGGCGTTGGCAGATTTGCAGGTGGTTAGTAAGCGATTAGATACGGCAAAAAAAACTGCCAGAGGCGTGATTGCCAAAGATAAAGAAGTAGAAATTGAATTGCTCACGCGCATTAAAACGCAATTAGAAACCGGTAAACCGGCGCGCGCCTTAGAATACAACGATGAAGAAAAAATTATTTTAAAAGAATTGCAGTTATTGACGGCTAAGCCGATGTTGTATGTGGTGAATGTGGATGAGGCGATTTTTGCGAGTCCCCACCCTACCATCCCCTTATCAGGGGAGGGGGCGATGGTGATTGAAGTGAGCGCGAAGTTGGAGGCGGAGTTGGCGGATTTGAGTGTGGATGAAGCGAAAGAATATTTAAAAACTGCCGGTATTACTGAAACCGGTTTGGATAAATTAGTTGTTGCCAGCTACAAATTGTTGGATTTAATAACTTTTTTAACTTCGGGTGAGCCGGAAACGCGCGCTTGGACAGTTAAAAATGGTGCTAAAGCACCGGAGGCCGCTGGCGTGATTCACACTGATTTTGTGAAAGGGTTTATTAAGGCCGATGTTTGTAATTGGCATGATTTCATTAATGCTGGCGGTTGGTCAAAAATAAAAGAAACCGGAAAACTCCGGTTAGAAGGAAAAGATTATGTTGTGAGAGATGGAGATGTGGTATATTTTCACGTTGCCACATAGTTGTCATTGCGATCCGCCCGAGGCGGAGAAGCAATCTCTTGTTTCGCGAAGATTGCCACATCCCCCGTATTAAGTGCGGGGCTAAAGGCGCTCTTCGCAATGACAAAATTTAAACTTTTCTAAACTTCCAAATTTCGCGCATTACCCTTTGACCGGGACGGCCGTACAACAAGTACGGCTCTTTTGTTTGCAGAGGAATAACTTTGAAACCAAATTTTTCAATTTCTGTTGAGCAGTTAATTGTGAGCCACTTACCATATGATAAAAAGCGAGGGATTATGAATATGATGGCAGTATTCTTTTTGAGGACATTAGCAAATTTTTGAAAAGCACATACATATAATTTGCCAAGTTCCCTTGACTGAATTTCTAATTCAGATTGGCTTTCTCGTCCCGATAGTGGTTTTCCTAAGTATGGCTCGGTCACAATTGTGTCGACAGACTGTTTGGGTAAGAGTTTATCTAAATCATTAATTTCACAACATTCAATTCGCAAATCTGAAATCTGAAATCTGAAATCTGAAATTTTATTAACCCACTCTAAATTTTGTTTGGTATCGGAGATTGCTTTTTCCGAGATATCAGTGCCAATTAAATTTTGGTATCCCATGAGCATGGCCTCAGTTAAGATAGTACCAGATCCACAAAAAGGGTCCAGGATTACGTCATTGGTGCTTGCTTGTGATAAGTTAATCAAAATCATGGCCAGCTTGGGTGGTAACATGCCGCTTTTATCGTCTCTGCCTGGCCTGCCGAAATCTCGTCTTCCGAGTGCTTCAAACGGTTGTACTGCCAGTGTCTTGGCTACCGAAAAACCACCGCCATCTTTGGCAATTAAAAATTCTCTTCCTTTGGTAGTAAGGTTATTGTGGTAAACTGTGGCCGATGATATCTTGCCATCTTTATCAGTGCGTACATAGCGGACAGAGCGCCCGCTATTTTTAAGAGTTAATTTTATTTGTTTAACTAGTGATTCTATGTGTGAGGATAATTTCTCAGAGTAATCGCTTATTCCAAAATTGATCTTACCATCAATTGCCAGAAGTTCTGTTACTATGGTTTCAATCAATATCTCTCTTCGTATTTTTGTTCCGATTTCTATACCAATTTTTATTGTTCCACCCAAACGGTTAATAAGTTTTGGTTCTACTTCTGCCTTAGTGGTCAGAATATTTTCTGATAACATGGTACTGGTGCTGTCAGACAATTTTAAAACCGCGGTGATTTCAGCCGCGGATATTTTTGGTTCTCGTCCCAGTAAAAACCAGTATTTAGAGTTTTTTATCATAAATTGTGCTAGTAGCAATTTCCGGGTAGGAAAAAATATTGCGAATATTTTTTGGCCATGTCACTACTATATTTTTTAGTTTTAGGCTAGCGCGTGCTTTTTGAAGCGCGGTGTCGTCTAAAGCTTCAACATAAGGTGAGGAACCTAAAATTACCACAGTCATACTGTTGGCAATTGTATTATAAATATTATGATAAATAAACCACGCTGAAAAAAGAGCGCTGGCAAGCATCGTCCCAACCACAATAATACTGGCAATTCGCCAACCCAGATAATTTCCGCCTGTTAATTTAACTTGTGCCCAGGCGGGCAAACTTTTTGGTTTATTGGGCGGCATATAATTGTAAATCAATATCAGTATTTACCATTGATAATATAGTGGAGCTTTGTTTTTGACGTTCACTGGCGTTAGATATTTGTAATTGATTAATTACAAAAAAGTATGGTGCTGATTCTAAGTCGGAAAGATATTGTAACGTGTCGGAGTAGGATCCGTTTAGAGATAGTGAAATATTAATGATTTTATTTTCGGGTTTGTCTAGGTTGGGCGCCTGAATATTTTGGGTTAAATTATTTTTACTGGCCATGTTTTCAAAGTAAGTTATAAGCTGTAGTTCCGATCCTTTATGGTAGATGTGTTCAGCGTATCGGTCGGCTTCAAATTTCGTTTCGTTTATTTGTTCAGTGGATTGTCTTTGCTTTATTGCCCCTTGGTATTTTTTTTCTATGAATGTTTTCAAATCATCTGTCTGTTGGCTAATTGTTTTAATGGTGTTAGTAGTTGGTAGAATTGTACCAAAAATTATGCCCGCAGTCACAAGAGTGAATGCGGCTACTATCAATTTAGTTTTGGTCACAAAATTAATTCGCATATTCTTATTGAGCTTGTGTGTTTGAAATAATCTCGGATTGGGCTATTGGCTCTGATAAATCTGCTTGAACGCGTATTTCAAAATTAATATTTTCTTTTTGTAATAACTGTGAAATGGGTGTGGTGTATTTCTTGGTCCAACTATAAGTTTTTATTATATTTTCGTAATTCAAGAGATCGTCACGAGTGAGGGCGATTCCGGAAATAGTTAATTGTTTTTGAGCGCGATTAAATATTAGGCTATTTATCTTTATATTAGATGGTGTAGTTTCTATGAGGTGTTTTAAGACCGGAGTAGTTTGAATATAGTTGGCGGTTGACAGGTTAAATTGACGAATGATATTATTTACGTTTCTGACCTCGCGGTTAGTAGTTGAGCTTTCGCGGTTCACTAGGGTCGCGCTTTGAGCCATGTTGTTGTAGTCTTCCTGTAAGGCCAGCCAGCTCCACACAAAGATAATCGCCAAAAGAGAGTAGAACAAAAGCATTGTTTCCAATAAATCTTTCGCAAATATAAAACGAACCAAATTTTGCAGTTGATTTTTTTTCGTATCTGGCAATAAATTTATGGTAGGACGGTAAAGCATGTTTTTTAAAAGTATTTTTTTGTTCTTACCAGGGTTTTTGTGAGGCATGTAGTGCTAACCCAATGACCGATGCCGCTACTAATCCATGAGCACGCTTTTCAGTTGTGATTGCTTCATTGGGTAAAAGATTTTTCCAGGCATTGCCAGGATGTGTGGAAATTTTTAGCTTACGTGATAAAAAGTCGTCTAAATTTGATAAATTAGCCACTCCACCAGCCATAGTAATGTGAGTTATCGGATTAGGATTAGGAAAGCGGTCGTGGTAGAAAGATAAAGATTTTGCGATATCCGTAGATAATTTGTTTGCAAGCCTAGTCATGATTGTTAAATAGCGTGGCGAGGTTTTAACATGAGTAAGTCCGTGTTTTATTTTAAAACGCTCAGCTTCAGCGTAGCTTATTTTTAATTCTTGCACTAAGGCGGTGTTAATCAATTCGCCTGAGAATTCCATGTTCATGGAAAATTGTAAGGTATTGTGATCATAAATAATAAGGCACGACCTGGTGGCGCCCAGATCTAAGATGGCGCGAGCTTCCTTATGGTACTCTTTTCCAGCAGTAATAAGAGCGCGAGCTAATGTTAGTGCTTCCACTTCCAGTGCGATTGGTTGAAGTCCGACACTTTCTAAAAGATAAGTATATGAGTCAGATATAACTTTAGGGACAGCTCCAATAAGTATGCGGGTAATCTGATTTTTTTTATCGCGATTAATTATTTGCCAATCTAAGTAGGTATCTTCTAAATCATAGGGCAAATGCTTTTCGGCCTGATATAAAATATCTTCCATTGTTGGAATTTCAGATTCGGTGTTAATTTCGATTAGCTTTAAAAAAGATTTTGGTTCTGGTAAGTTTGCTACCACCCACGGTGTCTTAATAGTTTGAAATTTTCCACCTTCTTTACCAAGTAAAAAAAGTATTTTTTTTCTAGCCAACTCTGGCTGTTCAATTTCACCATTAACAATAATACCGGGTGGCAAATCAATCGCGCGCAAAGTTTTTACATTAAAGCTATCGGGGCGTCCGAATAGTCCACTCTTTTTTTCAAGTTGGGCTAATTTTAATGAAAGGTCGCCGATATCAAAACCAAATGCACCGGCGAATGGATTGCGTAAAAACATATTATTGATTTGCGAGATCCCACCCTTGCCCTCCCCTTAAAAAGGGGAGGTGAATTGAGCGGGATTAAAATTGTTGTGCCAAACTATACATCGGCATAATTACCGCGACTGCTACGCCAGCGACCATCACGCCTAATATCAAGATTATCACTGGTTCAATAATTGACGAAAAATTTTTCATTGTACTATCAACTTCATCGCCATAATAATCAGCAATTTCAGTCAGCATTTTTTCTATTTTTCCCGATTGTTCACCAACCATTATCATTTCGGTGACCATAGGAGGAAAAGTTAGTTTATGGCGGCCTAAAGTTTCTGAGAGTGGATCGCCTTTTTTTAATTCTTCGGCTGCGATAAGTAAATTATCGTGATAAGTCACATTGCTTTGTACACTGGCGGTAATTTTGACTGCTTCAATAATTGGCACAGTGCTTTGCAGTAGTGAGCTTAAAGTTATTGAAAATCTGGCTAAATTAATTTTTTTTATTATTTCTCCAAAAATAGGCAACCGGAGATTTGTTATGTGAATAATTTTTTTAATATTTGGCCGATGCATTAAATAAATTCCAAGTGTAATTAATCCGACCAAACCAACACTCGCGTAAATTCCGTAATTTTGGGTGAAATTTACTGTCGCCACCAGTACTCTCGTAGCTAAAGGTAATTCAGCGTCAAAATCGTTAAACATGATAATTATTTTTGGCAAAACAAATATTACCATTTCCAGTCCGATGCCAACGATTGCCAAAAGAATGATGGCCGGATAAATCATTGCCCCCCGTACTCGGCTTAAAAGTTCATGCGTTTTTTTCATCTGAGTTGAGATTTGTCTCAGGGCCTCTTCCATTTTGCCGGCTGATTCTCCCGCCGCGATCATACTAATGTAAACAGGGGGAAATATTTTGGGGTATAAGGCCAAAGCTTCGCTTAATTGCTTCCCTTTTTCCACTTCTTCTTTAATGCCTTTTACAGCCGTTCTCATATTTTTACTTTCCAATTCTTCACTTAAAACTTTAAGGGCGTTGACAATCGGTAGGCCCGCCTCAGTCATTGTTTGCAAGTGGTAGGCGAACATCATTTTTTGGGTAAATGGGACATGAAAAGTAGTTTTTTTAAAGAAAACCATTATTTTTGACATGAATTCCGGCGTTTTATTTGTTGTTTTTTTAATCATATGACCGATAACTTACTTATTCAGTTGTCACACGTAGCACCTCATTAATGGTGGTTACGCCAATTTTTGCTTGGATAAGGCCGTCTTCCATCATAGTAAGCATACCTTGTTCGCGTGCTATTTTTTTAATATCGTCAGCAGTACCATGAGAATTGATCAAAGAAGAAATTTTAGGGGTAATTTCTAAAATTTCATAAATACCTTGGCGGCCTTTATAGCCAGTTTGGCCACAACGGTGGCAACCAGCACCCTGATAAAAAGAAAATTTGCCGCGAATTTTGTTAGTTTCAGCGTGTTCTTTAAATAATTTTTCCATTTTGTTAGCATCAAATGCTTTGGCCAGTTCCGCGGTGGCTGTTTTGTCCAAAGTGTATTCTTTTTTACAGAATTGACAAATTTTACGAACCAAACGCTGGGCGACAATAATATTGGCGGTAAAAGCGACTAAAAACGGTGGCACCCCCATGTCAGTTAAGCGTGGTAGCGCAGTTGGGGCATCGTTCGTGTGTAAAGTGGCAAGTACCAAGTGTCCGGTCATAGCCGCGTTAATGGCAATTTCAGCAGTTTCCTGGTCGCGGATTTCTCCTACCATTATTATATTTGGATCTTGGCGCAGAAGCGAACGCAAGCCAGTTGCAAAAGTAAAATTTGCTTTGGGATTAACTTGACTTTGATTTACTCCTGAAATGCGGTATTCAATCGGATCTTCAACAGTAGAAATATTAACTCCTGGTTGATTTAATATACCCAAAACAGAATATAAAGTAGTTGTTTTTCCCGAGCCGGTTGGACCAGTTACCAAAATCATGCCGTGTGGTTTTTTAATTGCCCGCTCCAGTAACAGACGTTGTTCTTTGAGCAGACCAAGTTGTTCTAGTGAAAGTGGTTTTGCCCCTTCAAGCAAAAGCCGCATTACAATTTTTTCGCCATCATAAACCGGGATAATGGAAACACGAAAGGCCAACTTTTCTTCTTGAATTTGTATTTTAAAACGACCATCCTGTGGCGCCATGTGCTCATCTAATTTGAGATTGGCCAAAATTTTTATTCTGGCAATTACTCCGTTTTGAATCGTTTTTGGCAAAGTCATGGCTAATTTTAAAATGCCGTCAATCCGATAACGCACCAACACTTCCTTTTCCAGTGGTTCAATATGGATGTCTGATGCCCCTTCATAAACAGCATGCTCTAAAATACTATTAACAATATTTACAATTGGTAATTCTTCAGCCGCTTTTTTGAGATCGCCACCAATTTCCATTGCTCCGCTTTCTTGAATTACCCGCAGATGTTCATCAATTTCAGTGTGATAAGAGCGCAAGGATTCACGCAAATCCGAAGGTGTAGTTAAGTATACCTTCGGTTCTAAGCCGGTTTTGCGCCGAAGAAATTCAATAGTTTGAATATCAGTCGGGTCGGTCATCGCAAGTTTAATTGTATCCTTATCTTTTTCAAAAGCAACCACTTGGTGGGTTCCGGCTACTGGACCGGGGATTAAGCTGATAACATCTTGCTTAATTTCGCGTCCTTTAAGTTCAATAAACGGCACATCTAAAATAGTGGAGGCATTTTGATATAACTCAGTTTCGTCAATAGCACCATCGTTAATCAAAACTTCCTCTAAAGTCTTTTTCAATTTGATCGCTTTCGCCGTTAAAGTTCGTAAAGTTTTCTTATCAATTGGTTTTTTTAAATGTGACAGGGATGTTTTGAAAATTTTTGTTTGCAGCATAAACAGAATTTAATAAAAGTTAGAGATATTATAGCACAAAAATTCAATATTAACAAAATACTCTCAAATCTTGTATAAAATGCCGAAAGCGACAGTATTTTTTGTAAAAATAGTTAAAAATTACAGTTTTGCTATTTTTTTATCTAAAATTAGCCAAAATAACGAATTATTTGTAATTTTAGCCACCAAACCATTTATCAACAAGTTATCAACAGGCATCCCCTTGACAAGTCAATCAAAATGTGCTATGATTAACAGTTAAATTATTATAATATAGTAAAAGAAGATATAATCATAAATTATGCCTAATCTTAGCCAAAAAAATATGTTTTATGCTACTTGGAGAGAAAGTAAGCGTTTGCAATCCTTAATTGGGTTGGTTTTTGCGTTTGCGCTGTTTTTTAGTTTATTTTTACCGGCTTTTGCCAATGCTACAACGATTTGGCAAGGTGGCGGTTCAAGCCAATCAATTGAAAGTGTCATTGGTGATTCTTTAATCGGTGGAAATAATGGTTTTGGTTGGTCCATTGATTCTGATAATAATGTCGCTGTGGTTGGCTACCCAAGTTATGATAATGAGGCCGGCGCTGTCTATATTTTACAACATAATGACGATGACAGTTGGACCAAATTGGCTAAATTAACCGCCCCAATTTCGCAGCCAAATATAGCGGCGACCGAGGATGATTCAAAAATTTCTGGCGCTCATTTTGGTTGGTCGGTGGCTATTTCCGGAGATACGGTTGTGGTGGGTTCGCCGTCAGATCAAAGAGAGCTGGTCAATGAAGTCGGGCGCAGTTATATTAGAAATTTTGGCGCCGCTTATGTTTTTACCAAACCAGCTGGTGGGTGGGCTGATAGCAGTGACGCAATAAAATTAAATGGGTTTGATCAGGAATTGCAGGAAGGTTTTGGCTGGTCGGTTGATATCGCGAATAATACTGTTGTGGTTGGTTCGCGCGGGTCGCAGATATATGGTAAAGGTGCTATTTATGTTTATAATAAGCCGGTTGACGGCTGGGTATCAACCAGTTCCAGCGTGGCTGTTTTAGTCGGCCCAGAAAATGGCGATGGTATTGGTTATTCAGTTGCTATTGATAGCAACGCCAAAGTGATAGTCGCTGGGGGTGCTAACAATAAAAATCACGTGGTCGTTTTCACCAATACCAGCGGTGATTGGTCAAGTTATTCTGGTCCACAGAATTTAACTGTTGATAGTTTAAACAGTCAAGCTGGTTTTGGTATTTCCGTGGCAGTGTCGGAGAGTGGCGACACGATTGTGGTCGGTGCTCGCAATGATCAATCGGCCGGCGCTTATGTCAGTTGGGGCGCTGGCGCGGCTTATGTATTTTATAGTCCGGGCGCGGTTTGGTCGGCGGATAACACCTTTGCCATCGCGCGCTTGACAGCGTCAGATCCGCAACCGGATTTTACCCAACACCAGCCAAGCGCGATTTTTGGAGAAAGTGTGGCGATTAAAGATGATGTTATAATTGTTGGCTCGCCTTGGCACAAAGCTTCAACCGGTCAAGCAGTCGGTGCTATTTATGTTTTTACCAAACCGGCTGGTGGTTGGACTAATACCACTGAAAATATTCAATTATTAGGCGTTAATAATGGTAATACTTACCAGAATTTTGGCCGGGATGTTGTATTTTTAGATAACCAGGTATTTTCGATCGCGACTCTTAATAACGATGGTAGCGCTGGTTTTTCTCTGTTCCCGATTACCGAATCATATGCCTCATTTTTAGGCACCCCTACCGCGCTTGATAACAGTAATGGCCAAGTAACCGGTACGGTTTCGGTCTTTGATTTGGATAATAATTTAGTTGATTTAAAAGTGGAGTTTTCTTTAGATGGTAATAATTGGCAAAGTGCTACTTTTGCCGATGTTTATGATGACAATGGCCCATTGGCAACCTCAACGATTGACAGCATTACGGCGATTACTGGTATTGCTGAGAACAATTTCGGTCACACCATAAATTTTGTTTGGGACTCTGCGATTGATGGCGTTGGCCAAAGTGCCACGGTTTATTTGCGTGTTACTCCGGTGGGTGGGGTAGGTTCTGTTTCTAGTGTTTTCGCCGTTAACAATCCAATCGTTTTGTCGGCACCGACCGGACTTGGGGTTAGCAATATTACTACCAGCTCTCTTAATTTGTTTTGGGATTTGGTGGCGGGCGCTTCTTCCTATAACGTATCTTCTACTGCCGGCACGCTTTTGGTTACCACTAGCACTTCGGCCACATTTACCGGTTTGGTATCTAGCACAGAATATTTTTTCCAAGTTAATGCTTTTGATGCCGCTGGTAATGTTAGTGCCTATTCCGCTGTCTTTTCTACCTCAACTTTAGCCGTGGTTGATACCACGACTACCACCACTACCGACCCAGGCACTGACACCACCCCACCCACCGTCCCCACCGGCCTTGTTTTGTCCGCCACTACCT
>MFRE01000010.1:48325-58442 GCA_001784475.1 Candidatus Magasanikbacteria bacterium RIFOXYD2_FULL_41_14 | reverse complement strand
GACACCACCCCACCCACCGTCCCCACCGGCCTTGTTTTGTCCGCCACTACCTCTACTATTACTATTAGTTGGGACGTTAATGCTGATGCCGTTGGTTACAATGTATCTTCTACTGTGGGAGCGTTACTAACGACAACTGGCACATCCGCCACTTTTTTTGGTCTTGCTGGTAGCACTGAATACTTTTTCCAGATAAATTCTTTTGATACCGCTGGTAATACTAGTACATATTCTAGTGTATTTTCTACGACAACTTTGTCTTACATTCCTCCTACCCCACCCGCGATTCCATCATCTAACTTTGTTTTTACTGCCGGTACTTCCACAATATTAATGAGTTGGGATTCTGTTTCTGGTGCCACTGGTTACACTGTATATTCTAACGCTTTGGCCTCTACTACCGCAACTGTTGATACTAATTCTTTTCAATTTACTGGTTTAACCGCTAACACCTTATATCAATTTAAAGTTAATGCCTTTGAAGGTAGTGGGCTAACTAGTGATTATTCTAATACTTATTCAGTATATACCTTGGCGAATGTTCCGGTTGTGACAAGCGTGGAAGGCCGTGACTATGTTACTTTGTTTTGGACAGGTGACGCGTCGCAGTATTTGGCCAAACGCGCCGGTACTGATGATACCAGTTGGACGACAAGCACTTCTGCTACTTTTGATAGTTTAACTTGTAATACTGCGTATAGTTTTGTAGTTAGAGGACGCAATGCTTCCAATATAGAAACAGCGAACGCTTCTACTACTGTTACGACTAACGCTTGTGGCCAGAATGGTGGTGATGATCAAGGTCAAGACAATAATGATCAAGGCAATGGTCGTAATTCTGGTGGTAGCTATAATGACCCTGGTGTTCCTACTGTCTCATCTGTTTCTTTTGCTCAAACAAGTCCGGTTTCTTCTTCAATTATCAATATTTTGTCTAGCGTCTCAAACGCCGCGGAAATGATTATTTCAGAAGATCAGAATTTTGTGAGTTCCACTTGGGAGGCCTATTCTGGCAACCAACAATATACTTTGTCTGAAGGTGACGGCGAAAAAACAGTGTATATTAAATTTCGCTCTGCCACTGGCGGTGTTACTGGAACCAATATTTTAAGAATTACTGTCGTTGGTACTGACGGTGTTGGTGGCGCCGGCCCAGAAGGTGAAGATGATGATGGCCAAGGCAATGTTATTGACAACGATAATGGAAATGCAAATGATAATGACCAAGGTACCAATAATGATAATGATTTTAATGATAATCAAGTCATCAATAGCAATAATAATGGCAACAGTAATAATAGTGGTAATTCTAGTAATGGCTCATCTGGTAATGACAACCAAGGTCAATCTAATAATAATAGCCAAAATAATGGCGCGTCGTCTAACTTACCTGTTAGCGGTAATGACGAGGGTGGTGCCCCTGTTGGGACTAACTTGCCTTTAGTCATTAATATTCCAGGTGGCAATAGCGATAACGGTTTTATTCCAACTGCTCAAGCTGGCGGTACTGCAACTGGCTTTGGCTCTAATTTACGCAACTATTTAGGAAGAGCGGTTAATTCTGAAAGTTATTGGGTAATTGCTCTAGCCATCTTAGTCGCCTTGGCTGGCATGGTAGGTGGTTGGTTTGCCTTTGGTCGCAAGAAGTCGGATGACGACAATAAGGTTGTTCCTCCAGTTGCCGTTAAAAAAGACGAAAAGGAAGACAACGCTCCTAAACAGTCATAAAAATATTTTAGTAAAACCCCTGATTAATCAGGGGTTTTTTAATTTTAGTGGATGTTTAATTGTTTTACTGTTACAATAACTGTGGTGTTTTGAAATAAACGCTATATTTAGATTGTATATATTTATATGACTGCGCCATCAAAATTAAGCGATGAAGAGCTAGTAGTGGCAGTGCGCGAAAAGGATAAGGACTTGTACGCGGAGATAATCCGGCGCTATCAAATAAAATTAGCCCATTATTTGCGTAAATTTATTTCGCACCCAGACGAACTTGAAGATGTTTTGCAAGAAGTTTTTATTAAGGTTTATCGAAATTTAAATGATTTTGATATCAGCCGGAAATTTTCTTCTTGGATTTATCGTATTGCCCATAATGAAGCCCTTAATCATCTAAAAAAATATCGGAAAGAATTAATTGCTGTTGATTCGGAAGAACTTCAGATAATGGACGATAAATTGGATGTTGCTAATATTGCCGACCGTAATCTGCTTAAGATTGATGTCAGACGAGCACTTTCCATGCTTAAGTTAAAATATCGCGATCCAATTATTTTATACTTTTTTGAGCAAAAATCTTATGAAGAAATCAGTGATATTTTGCATTTACCAAAAAATACCGTCGGCACGCTTATCGCCCGCGGTAAAAGTGAACTAAAAAATTTTTTAATTGCGTCACTATGAGCACTACAAACAAAGATAAAATTTTGGATCTAGAGGATAAAGTAATGTCGCAAATAAAAAGCGGTCATGTACAGTTGCGTTCGCGACTGATGTTTTTAGCGGAAAAATTAGGGATGAAAGGCATTTTTTTACTCTGCGCCAGTTTTGCTGTCATATTTTTTGCCTTAGTATTATTTTATTTCAAGCAATCAGACAACCTTGTTTATTTAAGTTTTGGCAGTCGTGGATTATACGCTTTTTTGGAATCATTTCCCTACCTATTAGTTGTAAGTTTTTTAATTTTAATTTTCATTGCCGGATTTATTATTAGACAAAATGGTTGGTTGTATAAGCAATCATTTGGGCGATTGGCTTTCGCGCTTGTTATTTTTGTAGTGTTGTTAGGCGGCGTGCTCGCACTTACAAATATAGCTGAGCAAATTGAGCAAGGTATGTATAATAGTCATTCAGCCGGTCAGATAATTCATCCATTTTTAGGTCGTGGGTTATCAAATCGGGCGCGTGGTCTGTCTGGTCGCGTAATTGAAGTTGGCGCTGATTTTGTTAATGTTCAAACGCCATGGGAAATTATTAGAGTGGATATGAGCGCGTTATCATTGCCAGTTGATATTGAAGCTGGCGAATTTATGATAGCAGTGGGGCACCGGCAGGCAAATGGATTTGTCGCTGAAGCATTGCATGCGTTAGAGGAAGACGATATGCCAATGATTGGACGGGGAGTACGGCGTCAATTTGGAAACTATCGACCGATGGTGCCGGGGTGTTTGCAGGCTTGTTTTGGCGCGGATACTCCTTCGGGTACTTGCCGGGAAGCTTGTTTTGTTAAATAATGTAATTTTGAAATATTGACTAAGCATTGGTTGTAATATAATTAGAAGGGCTAGCCACTCGAAATCGTCAAGTCAATATTCATTATTTTATTTAACTAATTCATATATCATATGAAAAAACAATATTTAATTGGAGTCCCAGCATTGGCCTTGGCCACAATTTTGGCAGGAGTCGGAGTTGCTTCAGCGCATGGAAATTTAGGTGGATTTGGTGGTTTTATGGGTGGAAATGCTGACCCCACGACAATGGCGGTAAATTTTGAAAGTGGTTTGCAACACCAAGCCGATTTGCTAGGTATTAGCTTAGCCGAGATGAAAACTTATTGGTCTCAGGGTAAAACCACGGCCGATATTATCAAAGATAAAGGAATTAATGAAGTTGATTTGCAGGCCAAGATGCAAGCAGCGCGTGCTGAACAGCAAAAACAAATGCTTGACAATTTAGTTAGTCAGGGTAAGCTTGCCCAAACCCAAGCTGACACTCGTTTAAAGTTTATGACCGATAACGCTGGTAAAAGAATGGGCGCGGGCATGATGGGTGGGCGGGGCGGTTTTGGAAGAGGCACGTCGGGAGGGGCTAAAAAATAATTGAAAATTAAGCAAGAAGTATTAGTACCTCCGCTTCTAATTTTAGGGGCGGAGTTCTAATATTATTTAGAAATTATTTTATGAAAAAAATTATCTCCGCAATTTGGAAACATAAGGTCAGATTTATAATAGTATTATTAGTAGTTGCCGGAGGTGGTTATTTTGTTAAGCAAAAATTTTTTCCAGTACCAGTGGCGGTGCGCTATGTTGAAAGTACTGTGGAACGCGGGGTGTTATCCACAGTGGTAAGCGGTAGCGGGCAAGTATCGGCCTCCAATCAAATTGATTTAAAACCTAAAGCCGCTGGCGATATTATTTATGTCGGCGCCATAATCGGTCAGGAAGTCAAAGCGGGGACTTTGCTTTTATCAATTAATGCCGGCGATGCTATCAAAGCAGTTCATGACGCTCAAGATAGTTTGGAAACGGCTAAACTTAATTTAGATAAGCTAAAGGCTCCGCCGGACGAGCTAACTCTTTTACAATCGCAAAATTCACTGGCAGCTGCCAAAGAATCATTGGCATCATATAAAGATAATCTGGCCAAGTCGTATGAAGATGCGTTCAATACTGTGGCTACTGTTTTTTCTGATTTCCCCAATATATTGGGTGATTTTAGCAATGTGTTGCTTAATGCTGATTTCGAAAATCATGTGGCCAATGTAGATTGGTATTTTAATCACGGTTTAAGCGTTGATTTTAGTAATGAGGTAAAGATGCGTGATTATCACGACAACACGGTGAGTTCATATCAGGCCGCACGCGCCGCTTATGATGCCAGTGTTGGTGATTATCAGGCCGCATCGCGTACTTCGGCTACAGCCACAATTGAATCACTTATTGATGAGACCTATGAGACCGCTAAGAAAATCTCTGACGCTGTTAAAATCGCCGGTAGTTTTATTGACTCAGCGAAAGATAGTATGATTCAAAGTGGTAATTATTTAACTTTGCCAGCGACCATTGCTACTCACCAAAGTTTAATGAGTTCTTATGCCAGCAAAATTAATTCACATTTAAGCAGTTTGCTTTCGGCGCGTAATTCAATTGAGAGTGCAAAAAATAATATTGTTAGTATTAGTCGCAGTATTGCGGAAAAGACAATTTCTTATGCGAATATACTAGCCGGTCCAGATGCTTTGGATTTACGATCATCCGAGTTGACTGTTACTCAACGCCAAACGGCTTTATCTGATGCCCAGGCTAAATTGGCGGATTATTCCGTGCGCGCGTCTTTTAACGGGGTGATTGCGGCCTTTACCGCCAAAAAAGGCGATACTGTTTCTATGGGTAGCACGGTTGGGACATTAATTACTAAATCCCGACAGGCCATCATTGCGTTTAATGAAATTGATGTCGCCAAAGTTGCGGTTGGACAGAAAGCCACACTGGCTTTTGATGCCATTGATGGTTTAACAATTACTGGTGAAGTGGTGGAAGTAGATACTTTAGGCACTGTCAGCCAAGGGGTGGTCAGTTATAATGTCAAAGTACTTTTTGATGTTCAGGACGAACGTGTTAAGCCCGGCATGACAGTCAGTGTTAATGTTATTTTAAGTAGTAAACCAAATATTTTATTAGTACCAAATTCAGCTGTTAAATCTGAAGCTGGTGGACGCTATGTGCAGCAGTTAGACGCCTTGGGCAACCCTATTCATATTAGTGTGCAAATTGGTGACAGCAATGATACCATGACTGAAATTATAAGCGGATTAAACGAAGGCGATAAAATTGTGACCCAAACAATTAGCGCGGCCGTAACAACTTCCGCGACAGCGTCTGGTGGTGTTCCTGCTGGTGGATTTACCGGTGGTGGCGGGGCTGCTCTTGGGGGCACTTTCCGTGCTTTGCGCTAATATGATAGTGATTGATAACGTTACAAAAACTTATAACTTATCCGGTAACCCCCTGACTGTTCTTAAGGGTGTTAGTTTTAAAATTGATAACGGAGAATTCGTGGCAATTATTGGACCGTCCGGATCTGGCAAATCAACTTTAATGCATATTTTGGGTGCGCTTGATCGACCTACCTCTGGGAGATATTTTTTGGACAATCAAGATATTTCCACTTTGAACGATGAAGAGTTGGCGGCCATTCGCTCTCAAAAAATCGGTTTTGTTTTTCAGTCGTTTAATTTATTGTCGCGGGCAAGCGTGTTGCGCAATGTCACGTTGCCATTTATTTATGATTATAAAACTCCGCGCGCTGAACGTCTGGCTAAAGCGGGCGCGGCTTTGAACGCAGTTGGGTTGGATGAAGACCGTTGGAATCATTTGTCCAATCAATTATCGGGTGGGCAGATGCAAAGAGTGGCAATTGCGCGTGCGTTGGTTAATAACCCCGGTATATTATTGGCTGATGAACCAACTGGCAATTTAGATTCTAAAACCGGTGAAATTGTTTTACAAACTTTTGGAAAATTAAATGAAGATCATGGCCATACAATTATTCTGATCACTCACGATCCCAATGTTGCCCGTTTTGCGAAGCGGACAATTGAGATTAAAGATGGTCAAATTGTTTTGGATAAATTAAAATGACACTAGTATTTTACCAGTGTCATCCCAGACTTGATCTGGGATCCAGCGGTCAAGTCACCGCGACTGGATTACCAATCAAGTTGGGAATGACAGAATAATAAATATAGATGTATGCTGTACCAAGACCTATTAGCAGAAACATTTTTTTCTTTGTCTTCAAATAAGTCGCGTTCCGCCTTGACTATTTTGGGCATAGTAATTGGTATCAGTTCGGTAATTGCGATGATTTCGGTTGGTCAAGGCGCGAGTAAAGACATTTCGGATCGCATTTCTTCGCTTGGCACAAATTTGTTGGTAGTGATGCCCGGTAGCCAACGACAGACCGGCGGTAATATTGTGCGTAGTGGTAGCGGGTCAGCCACTAGTTTGACACTAGAAGATTCCAATGCCATTAAAGCTAGTGTTCCGAGTATTATGGCAGTGGCACCAACAATCTCGTCTCGTAAGCAAGTGACCAGCAAGGGACAAAATACCAATACCAGCATTTATGGTATTGATGATCAATATTTTATTGTGAAAAGCGTTGATTTGGCGCAAGGGATCGGAATTACCACCGCCCAGGTTAGCGCGCGTGCTAAAGTGGCCGTGTTGGGGCCAACCACTCGTGATGACTTGTTCGGTGTTGACGCGGACGCAATCGGATCTAAAATCCGAATTTGGAGCCAGGAATATACGGTGGTGGGTGTTACCGCTGCTAAGGGCGGAACCGGTTTTGGCAGTTCGGACGATTTAATTTATATTCCGATCAGCACGGCGGCGCAATATTTAACCGGTTCACAATCAGTCAGTAATATTAATGTGGAAGCGGCATCTGCCAAAGATATGGCCATGGTGCAGGCGGGAGTGCAGGCGCTATTACTTGAACGTCATCATATCGCTGACTCGCTGTCAGCAGATTTTAGTATTTTAAATCAAGAAGATTTATTAAGTTCAGCATCTTCAGTCGCTGGCACTATGACTTTGCTATTGGGTGCTATTGCCGGTATTTCTTTGATAGTGGGTGGTATTGGTATTATGAACATGATGTTAACCACTGTTACTGAACGCACGCGTGAAATTGGTTTACGTAAATCTTTGGGGGCGAATGCTTCGGATATTGTGGCGCAATTTTTGGCTGAATCAGTTTCATTAACTTTTATTGGTGGCGTAATTGGGATTGCTCTTGGCTGGTCAGCGGCCTATGCCATTCATTATTTTAGCAGTTTAACGACAGCGGTAACTTGGTCATCGGTTTTGCTGGCAGTAAGTATTTCTGCACTAGTTGGTATTGTTTTTGGATATTATCCGGCCAAACGCGCGGCTAAGCTGGACCCGATTGAAGCGCTTAGATATCAATAATTTTATTTTTTTATAATTTAGTTTTATGAAAAAAATATTTTTAACAATTTTTACTTTGGGAGCATTGGTATTTGTTTCCGGTTGTGGGGCGAATAATACCAATAATAATGTGGTAAACGTTCCTGGCAATAGCGGTCAGCGGGCGGGAACAAGCACGCCGTTTGGAGCAAATTTTCCCGTTGGGACAAAAACTGATTTAGCAATTGGCAAAAAAATTATTGTGATGGGGTCAATGGGAACCGACGGGGTGGTAAACGCCACTAGCATTGTTGTAGGCGACTTGGGTTTTGCTTCTGGTTTTGGCGGCAGATTCGCTACTGGTACGGCCAGCGGCACACCTAATAATGTTGGAACAAATCCCAGCGGTCAAGCGCACCAGCGTCCAAGTTTTACCAGTCAAGCTGGGTCAGGTCAAACTGACCGCGGCAATTTTGCCGGTAGAGCGGGTGGAGCACGAACTGCCAGCCAGGGAGTGGCCCGTATTTCCGGCGAAATTATGAAAATTGATGACACGAGCATAATTGTTAAAACTGATGATGGTGGTTCAAAGATCGTTTTTTACTCTGAAAGTACGAAGATTTTACTCCCCCCACCACCAGTGGCCATGGGCGGAGCATCCACCAACACTGTTAAATAAGGGGGCTATCTTAGTCCAATTCTAGTTAATATTCTTTGGATATTGACTTTTTTTAGGAATTTTGTTATTATATGTCTGCTTTTAGCAATTAATATTTATCTTAATTTACGGGAAACAATTATGAAAAAATACGAATTATTATTTATTTTACCGGGTACTTTGGACGACAAAGAGGCCAAAACCCGCTCTGAAGAAATTTGCGCTTTAGTTAAGGAGTACGACGCTGAAGCGGAAATGACCGCGATGGGAAAAACACGCTTAGCTTATCCTGTTAAGCAAATTCGCTATGGATATTTTTATACCGTGGTGTTTAATTTAGAAACTGACGTTGTTAAAACCTTGCAAGACAAACTCACTGTTACCCGCGACTTGCTTCGATCCTTGATTACCGAGTATAATGAAAAGTACGCACAGAGTCGCAAGTTGTCTTATAATACTACTGCTTCTGGTATTACTATGGTTGGCAGCGGTGTTGACGAAGTTGCGGTAACGGAAGAACAATTGGAAGACAAGCCAGTGGCATCGGTGACAGCACCGGCTAAGGAAGCCGACATGACCGATATCAATAAAAAACTTGATGAAATTTTAGCCGGTGATGTTATCCCTGGTGTTTAAATTTAATTTTACTTAATATGGATTTAAATCGTGCTTCAATTATTGGTCGACTTACCCGCGATCCTGAAGTTCGGAGTTTACCAAGTGGTAAATCCGTTGCCACAGTTACGATCGCGACCGGCAGACAGTGGACTGATAAAGATGGTCAAAAGCAAAAAGAGTCAGAGTTCCACAATGTAGTGTTGTGGGGTCGACTGGCTGAAATTGCCGGACAATATTTGCATAAGGCCGCGCGGGTATATGTCGATGGACGTATTCAAACCCGCGATTGGACTGGACAAGACGGGGTCAAACGCTATCGTACGGAAATCGTTGGAGAGAATCTAATAATGTTGGACGGGCCTACTGGCGGTGGCGCTAGTTATCAAAATGTGGCGCCAACAAATGTTTCCGGGCCGGCCATGTCTGCCCCCACCGATGGTGTCATGGAAGAAGAAATTAAAGTCGAAGATATTCCTTTTTAAAAATTATGATTACCAATACCAACGACAAAAAAAATATCGACCGCAAGTGCTTATACTGCACCAATAATAAATTAGCGGTAGATTACAAAGATGTGCTCGGTTTGCGTCGGTTTGTATCTTCTTATATGAAGATCGCCCCACGTCGCCGTAGCGGTTTGTGTGCTAAGCACCAGCGTCAAGTTGCGACTGCTGTCAAACGCGCTCGTCAGGCCTCACTCATGGCCTTCACTTCCAAGTAATTAAAGTTCCAGAATTTAACGCGCTTTACGAGGTAGGGCGCGTTTTTTCAAAATTAAGTATATGTCCACTTGGCGTGAATTAAAAACTGATCCTCGTCGCCGCGCTTTTTATGAAACACGCCTGCGGATTATTTCTTTAATTCGACAGTGGTTTGAGCAAGGTGGCTTTTTGGAAGTTGACACTCCGGTGGCGTTACGTTATCCCGGGCAAGAGCCATATTTAAATCCGCTTGAAGTTGAGTTGGTTAATCCTATTGGTCGTCAGGAAAAGTTTTTTTTGCAAACTTCACCCGAATACTCTTTAAAAAAATTATTAGCGGCTGATTTTGGAAAAATTTTTCAGCTGGCTAAGTGCTTTCGCAACGCGGAAAGTTTTGGTGGCACCCATAATACCGAGTTTACACTGTTGGAGTGGTATCGCGCGCCGGGGAGTTTGACCGATGTGATGGCTGATAC
>MFRE01000010.1:38300-48293 GCA_001784475.1 Candidatus Magasanikbacteria bacterium RIFOXYD2_FULL_41_14 | reverse complement strand
CAAATTTTCCTCTCCTGACCGAGGAGAGGGCGAGGGTGAGGTGGGAGCAGGACGGTGGAATCAAGTGTGGGATCGTAAATCAATGCGTCAAATTTGGCAAGAATATGTTGGGGTTGAATTGAATGACTATCTGGAGATTGGCGCCATTAAAGTTTTGGCTGATAAATTAGGATGTAGCTTAGACGGGCCGGCCGAATATGAAGATTATTTTTATAAAATATTTTTGAATAAAATCGAGAAAAAATTAGGATTAGAAAAGCCAGTGTTTGTATATGATTATCCGGCACAAATGTGTTCATTGTCACGACTGGCAACTGATAGCCGTTATGCAGAGCGTTTTGAGTTGTATATTAACGGTTTAGAGCTGGCCAACGCTTTTGGGGAGTTAACAAACGCGGAGGTTCAAGCGGATAACTTAGAAAAAGATCGGGCTTTGCGGGAAAAATTGGGTCGTCCCACTTGGCTGGTTGACCCGGATTTCGTGGCCGCTTTAAAAAGCGGTATCCCTGGTGGATGTGCCGGGGGGAATTCTCTAGGGGTTGATAGAATGGCAATGTTATTCACCGGCGCTAATGACATTAACGAAGTAATATTTCAGTCAGTATCCGATCAATGTAGTGATAATAATTGAAGAATGAAGATTGTAAGCCAATGGTGATTCGGTCAATATTCTTCAATTTTTATTTTTTAATCTTTAATCTTTAATTTTCAACATTATGGCTCAAACATCTGATATTCGTAAAGGTGTGGTCATTAAAGGACCGAATGATTTATTTGTGGTAGTAGAATTTCAACACGTTAATCCTGGGAAAGGCGCGGCTTTTACGCGGGCACGTATGAAAAGTTTGGCATCGGGCAAAGTGATTGAAAATACTTACAAATCTGGTGAAACAGTAGATATTGTTTCCGTTCAATTTCAAAACATGCAGTATCTTTACAAAGTTGGAGAACGTTTTGCGTTTATGAATATGTCCAGTTATGAGCAAATTGAAATGGACGGAGATTTAGTGGGGAATGAAGCTAAGTATTTGAAAGAGGGCACAGAATGTGTAATTGGTTTGTACGAGGAGCGCCCAGTGAGCATTGAGATTCCTAAGAAGATTACCTATAAAGTGGTAGAAGCGCCTCCAGCAGTTAAAGGGGATAGCGCTTCTGGTAATGTTACTAAAGAAGTTAAATTAGATAATGGTCTTTTAGTGCAAGCTCCAATATTTATTAAAGAGGGTGAAGATATTATTGTTAATACAGATACTGGATTGTATAGTGAGCGCGCGTAATAAAAATAAAAAAATACCCCTGGCGAACGTCAAGGATATTTTTTTAATTGTAAATTGTTTTTATATATCCGTGTTGTCTTCCATGTCATCGTCCATGCCGTCACTGTCATCTTTTATGTCGGCATCTTCGACATTTTCCATGTCAGTATCTACGTCGTCGTCACCGTCTTCCATGTTGTCATCATCAAACAACATATAAATTATAATATATTAGTTCCGGTGGATGGCACCAGATTAACATATTTTATCAATTCTATTGGCGCGGTCAAGAGCTAGTTGGGGATAAATAAGGACCTTGCCCTGTACTAGAGCTGTGCCTCGGTGCAGGACTGCGACCAATGCAAATTGGCCTTGATTTTTTTATAAAGTTGAGGTAAAATATGGAAAATATGCGGGCATCATATACTAAGGTATATAATGCCACTTCGTTCGGTAATAAGAAAGTAAACTTTCTTATTACGCTCTCTGCGGGCATCATATAATGGTTATTATTCCAGTTTTCCAAACTGGTAACAGGGGTTCGATTCCCCTTGCCCGCTCTAAATAATTTTTTTGTATAAAGGCAAGAAGGATAAGGCCAATGGACTAGTTTTTTATTATTAAAATATAATGACTGTGATTAAACCAGATGATTTAAGAATACATGCTAAATTACCAGATTTAGATGGATTAAGGGCTTTTGTGAATAAAGAAGTTCTTTATGATGTTTTGGTAAAGAAATCAATAGACGATGGTTTTATGACTGTTGAAGAATTGGTTATTGGACGTTGGGTATATAAATATTTAGATTTGCACGAGCCTAAAAATGACAAAGATGTTGAATCTGAAGAACAGTATGAAATTTGGCTTTTAAAATTGCCTGAAGCATGTTTAGCCGCGGCTCAACAATTTGGGATTTTGGAACAGGAAGTGAAAGAATTGTTTGAAAAGTCGTTAGAAATTAGAAATAGGAATATACCGAGAAAACCAAGCGAAGATTAATATTTCGTTAAATCATTTCTAACGTCCATTACTAAGGAGATCAAGCCATGAACCGATGTGAAGTATCGGGTTTATGGCCAAAACTTTGCTAAAATAGCAAAGTTTTTTATTTATTGTCAAGGAAAACAGAATCCGTTGATTTGGATGGTATTTTCTGGTATAGTTCTTTTGTATTATATAATGTTTATGACTGCGAAAAAATATGACTGGCAAAGTGTGGGCTTTGATTTTGGAAATTGGGACGAAGCAAAAATTTGGGTTTTAGATTTGCCTGAACAAGAAATGGATATTAAAGAATTACTATGGCATTTTGATGCGCCTTGGTGGTCAAATGATAGCGATGAGCGTTGGACAATAACGCCCTGGGATGTAATTAATGAAACAGAAGATTGCAAGAAAGAACAAAAAAATATGTTGGAAGCCGACCTCTCATATCCAATTGATATTCTAGAAAATCACAATAAGTTTTTGATTTTGGATGGTATTCATCGTTTGACTAAAGCCTATAAATTGGGATACACAAAAATAAAAGTGCATATTATACCCAGAGAAAGTCTTTCAAAAATAATTACTGATGAACCAATTGAGTTGCCAGATTTTTAGTGGTGATTTTTGTAAAATAATTCTAAAGTCGCTCATCGTTTACCAATGATCACAAATAAAATACTGCTTAAAACAGCGGTATTTTTATTTTGTCTTTTAAAAAAACTGTGAAAGTTAAACTGAAAGAACACATATTGTTAAACTTGCATAAATATTATGTTTGGTATATAATATCAATCAGCATTGATATACTCTCAATACATTATTTATGCCAATCAAATGTTGTAATAATAAAAAGGTCAACGATAACCTTAAAAAAACCGTAGAATTTTTTAAAATTATCTCTGAAGAAAACCGCGTTCGTATTTTGTGCATGCTTAAGGATGGACCTAAATGCGTTTGTGAGATTTGGCCGGCTTTGGGCTTATCTCAAAATTTAATTTCACATCACCTTGGTGTTTTGAAAGTGCATGGTTTGGTAAAATCAAAAAAACTCGGCTTGAAGGTATTTTATGAATTAAATACTAAAAATTTAAATAAACAATTGGACAATTTACATTTATTCTTAAAACCAAAAAGCTATGGTAATTAAAATCTTAGGCACGGGTTGTCCCAATTGCAAAAGGTTGGAAGCCAATGCCCAAAAAGCAGTTGAGGAATTGGGTTCTGATGCTGTAATAGAAAAAATAACAGATACGGGGTTAATTATGAACTATGGCATTTTAAGCACTCCAGCTCTGGTAATCAACGAACAGGTAATGAGTTATGGACGTATTCCTGATGTTGCTGAAATTAAAACAATGTTAACTAATCCAGAGTTAACAAAATCAACAACTAATAGCACCATTCCGAAAATTGGCGGCTGTTCTGGCGGTAAGTGTTAATGTATATGTTTTACCCAATACAACTATTAGCCGACTGGCTGACTTATTCAGTTTTTAGCGTTACCCCCAAAACACTACTGGCTGGAGCTGTGAATTTTTTTATATTTGACACGATTAAAATATTTATTTTGCTCGGGGTTATTATTTTTGTTGTTTCAATAATCCGTTCATTTTTGCCCGCAGAAAAAATACGTGATATCTTGTCTCATAAACACAAATTCGTCGGTAATATTTTAGCCGCTTTGTTTGGTATTATTACTCCATTTTGTTCTTGTAGCGCCGTGCCTTTATTTTTAGGCTTTGTAGAAGTGGGTGTACCACTCGGGGTTACTTTTTCTTTTTTAGTGTCTTCGCCAATGGTTAACGAAGTTGCTTTGGTATTATTATTTGGTATGTTTGGTTGGAAGATAGCCACTATTTATATCTTAAGTGGTGTAATTATTGCGATTATTTCAGGTTTAATTATTGGTGAACTGCCGGTAGAACATTTGTTGGCTGATTTCGTCCGACAAAATCAAGCTAAAAATAATTTGCAATTACCAAAAATGAATTGGCCACAAAGATTGAATTACGCCAAAAGTTATACTTGGAATATTTTTAAAAAAGTTTGGCCATATATTTTAATTGGTATTGGTCTTGGCGCTTGGATACACGGCTATGTGCCAGCTGACTTTTTAGTTAAATATGCGGGAGCAGATAAATGGTATGCCGTGCCCCTGGCTGTTTTGGTTGGTATCCCTTTATATTCCAACGCCGCTGGGGTAATTCCCTTGGTAAGCGCCTTAACTGAAAAAGGTGTAGCCATTGGTACCACACTCGCTTTTATGATGGCGGTTACTGCCTTATCCCTCCCGGAGTTTATGATTTTGAAAAAAGTAATAAAAACCAAGTTAATAATTATTTTTACCTTAATTGTCGGTATGGGGATTATTTTTACTGGGTACTTATTTAATTTTTTGATTAAATAACTATACTGAACGTGGTAGTTGTGTACCTAATTGTTTAAAATTAATGTATTACTAAGGAGATCAAGCTGTTAGCTGATTGAAAGCGCCTGGTTATTGGCCAAAACTTTGCTAAAATAGCAAAGTTTTTTATATTGTTTTTAAAATCGGATAATGATATCATATAAATCTATGAAAACCATTCTTAATAATCGCGATATAGAATACTCTGTCCGCAAAAGTGCGCGCGCTCACTGTGTGCGTTTAACTATAAATTGTGACGCTAGTTTAGTAGTAACCGTGCCCCGTTATTTTTTTAGTACCCGTCAGATTGAAAATTTTTTACAAGTGAAAGCTGGTTGGATTTTAGAAAAGATTGATTTCTTTAAAAAATTTGGTAAAAGTGTAAAAATTGGCGGTGGTAAGAGCGAATACAAAAAAAATTGCGAGCAAGCACGGGCGTTGGTTGCTCAAAAAATAATTGAATTAAATCGCAATAATTATTTTTTATTCAATCGTGTGGCAATCAAAAATAACAAAACTCGTTGGGGTTCGTGTTCAAAGAAGCACAATTTAAATTTTAATTATAAAATTATCTATTTGCCAGAACACTTGGCGAAATATATAGTAGCCCATGAACTTTGCCACCTAAAAGAGCTTAATCACTCAGCGCGATTTTGGCGACTACTTGGCGAATTTATACCCGATTATAAAAAATGGCGGAAAGAACTTAAGAGAATCGCGCTTTAATCCATCGCCTGAGTGTATTTTTATTAAATATGATATAATATATTGGTATGGAAGCGTTGTATAAAAAATACGCTGGTTTGTCGGCCCAAGTTGTCTTGGCCGAATTTAAGGTTGACAAAAATGGTTTAAAAAGTCAGGACGTTAAAGAACGCTTGGAAAAGTATGGGTTAAATAAATTATCTGCGCGTCAGACCCATTGGTGGCAGATTTTTGGCCGGCAATTTAAGTCGCCTTTTATATATTTACTGTTTTTTGCGGTATTGTTGGCCTTACTTTTAGGTGAAAAAACAGATGGTATAATGATTTTGATATTTATTGCGGTCAATACTTTAATTGGTTTTACGCAAGAATATCATTCCGAGCGGGCGCTTCAGCTTTTGCAAAAGTTTGTGGTCGCGCGTACCCATGCGCGTCGGGATGGTCATGAGGATTTAGTTGAAACTACGCAACTCGTTCCGGGTGATTTAGTGATAATTTCCAACGGCGATGTTGTACCGGCGGATATGCGGTTAATTCAAGTTGAAAATATTGTGGTTGATGAGTCCAGCTTGACCGGTGAATCAATCAATGTGTTTAAGCATATTGAGGCGATAAAAAATGACAAAAATATTGAACCGCACGAGGCTGCTAACATTTGCTTTTCTGGGACTATAGTGGTAAGCGGCAAGGGCGTTGGCGTGGTAGTCGCAACCGGAGCTACCACTATGATGGGGGCGGTCGCGCGCCTGACCGTAGAAACCAGACGCGAGAGCGCTTTTGAAAAAGGGATCGCCAAATTTAGTCGTTTTATCTTGCGCATGATTGGCGTAATTTTAATTTTGATGTTTGGTGCCAATATCGCAATTAAAGGTTTTGGTGATTGGGCGCAGTTGGCTTTGTTCACAATTGCTTTGGCAGTAAGTGTTATTCCTGAGGCCTTGCCATTGGTTACCACTTTGTCCTTGTCGCGCGGGGCACTGCGCTTGGCGCGCAAACATGTGGTCGCGCGACGTTTATCTGCTGTGGAAGATTTGGGCAGTATTGAAGTTTTATGTACCGACAAAACGGGAACAATTACTGAAAATAAATTAAAGGTAGTAGATATTTACGGCGACCACAAAGAGGAGTGTCTGTTTCAGGCGGCAGTGGCTTCGTCATTTTTGGTCGGTAATAAACGTGAGCCCAATAATTCTTTTGATTTGGCTTTGTGGCACCGCCTAACTGTCGCTGACCGTGATCGGGCACAGAGCTACGAGCGCGTGGCAGAAATTCCTTTTGATCCAAAACGGCGACGCAACGATGTTGTTGTGCGTAGTGGTCAGGATTGTTTTCTGGTGGTGCGGGGCGCTCCGGAAAGCATTTTTGAACTATGTCGTTTAAGCGCACTCGAAAAAAAGAAAATAATTGAATGGTCGGCAAGTCAAGGTGATTTAGGCAGAAGAGTGATTGCGGTTGCCGGCAAAAAAGAAAAAAAAGCTGAGCACTGTGAAATTGAAAAAGGTGAAAATCATTTGAATTTTTTTGGTTTAATCGCCTTTGAAGATCCAATTAAAGATACTACTATTGGGGCGTTGGCGCGCGCCAAACATTTAGGATTGCGAGTGGTAATTTTAACTGGCGATGGCCGT
The DNA here is from genome assembly GCA_001784475.1 of Candidatus Magasanikbacteria bacterium RIFOXYD2_FULL_41_14. GTDB lineage: Bacteria > Patescibacteriota > Patescibacteriia > Magasanikbacterales > GWA2-37-8 > XYD2-FULL-41-14. The sequence continues at coordinate 41,307 of MFRE01000010.1, read as the reverse complement.
GAAGTCGCGGGTGCGGTCGCACGCAAGATTAATTTGATAAAAACGGATGGTTTGGTTTTAACCGGCGAAGAGTTGGAAGCCATGCTAGAAGAAAAGCAGGAAGAGATGGTGGAAAAAGTACAGGTATTTGCCAGGGTGTCACCGGAACAAAAATATCATATCATTCAGCTGTTACAGAAAAAGCATGAAGTGGGATTTTTGGGTGAAGGAATCAATGACGCACCGGCTTTAAAGCTGGCTAATGTGGCGCTTGTTGTGGACGGGGCGGCTGATATCGCGCGGGATGCGGCGGACATTGTTCTTTTAAGTCGCAGTTTAGAAGTTATTGTAGATGGAGTAAAAAATGGCCGAGAAATTTTTGCTAATACGGTAAAATATTTAAAAATAACTTTAATTTCCAATTTTGGTAATTTTTATGCGGTAGCGGCGGCGTCTTTGCTTGTTCCGTATTTACCAATGTTGCCCGTGCAGATTTTGTTGTTAAATCTTTTATCTGATTTTCCAATGATAGCAATCGCACTTGATCGCGTGGACGTGGCTGAATTGCGTCGTCCGCGTTCTTATGATATTAAGGAGGTGGCGCTCGTGGCGGTATTATTAGGGCTAGTCAGCACTGTTTTTGATTTTATATTTTTTGGAATATTTCGGCACTCTGGCGCCGGTGTTTTACAAACCAATTGGTTTATCGGTAGTGTTTTAACTGAACTCGCATTAATTTATTCGGTGCGTACTCATTTCTTTTTCTTAAAAGCAAAACGCCCATCAGGCGTATTGAGCATATTATGTGTGGTGGCTGTTTTTGTTACTTTGGCGTTGCCACTATCCGGATTTGGTAGTGAATTATTTAGATTTGTCCGGCCGACCGTTTCGCAATTAGTATTGGTATTTGAAATAGTAGCGCTGTATTTTGTGGTGACCGAAGCGGTAAAGTTGCTGTACTATCGGTTTATTAATGGAAAGCCGGTAGTGTTCAAGTAGGGTGAGGTTGACAAAATACCGATAAATGTAGTATAATAAGCCAGCTACATCAATTATGCGGGTGTAGTACAATGGTTAGTATACGTCCTTGCCAAGGATGAGATGGCGGTTCGATTCCGCTCACCCGCTCTTTTATTTTAGATTGTAAATTTAAGATTTTAGATATGTCCGAATGAGCGGATAAAATCTAAAATTATAAATTTGAAATTAGAAATTATATAGCGGGGTAGAGCAACCTGGCAGCTCGCGAGGCCCATAACCTCGAGGTTCCCGGTTCAAATCCGGGCCCCGCAACAAGACGGGACACGCCGTTCGGTCGACCAAAATATCGTAGGGTTTTTTCCACAACCACGACACTTTTTGGCCAGCGAGGCGGCGGTTCGTTCCAATTTTTTCCACCAACGATTTAATTTCGATTAAGTCGTTGGACAAAGCCAATTTTTTGGCCAAGTGTGCGGAAAAAATAAACTCGCGCATTGGTTTGAACCAATCATGCCCTTGGTGCCCAAAATCGGACTTCTGCTCTTGCAGGTCCTTTTTTGTTTTCATTAATTCCTCTTTTCTTTTTAGATAAGTTTCCTTTTCAATGTCGCCGTCTAAAAAAGCATTCACTAATTTATCTAATTTTTGCTCTGTTTGCGATAAACTATTTTCCAGATTTTGGGCGTAACCGGAATTATTTTTGTTTGTCTCTTTTTCCCATTCGTTTATTTTTTCCTCGGCTTGATCTTTTTGTTCATCGGAAATGGCGACTTGTTGAAGCCGTTCTTTTATTTGTTCGGCTACTTCGTATTCTTGTAAAAACTTTTGCGAGCAGGGGCCAAGCCGTTTGGTGCAGCGATAATATCTATAGGTACCGCCGTTGCCATGAGCATATTGAGCAGTTATCGCTGCGTCACACTCGCCGCATTTTAGTAGTCCGCGGAAGGGAAAATTATGCTGTTGCTTACTCTTTCTCGGCTTGGCCCTGTTTTTTAATATTTTTTGCACGGCTTCAAAAGTCGCCACCGGCAAAATTGGCTTGAATTTTCCTTCAAAGGTTTCATTGTTAAATTTGATCAAGCCGATATATGCCGGATTAGTTAATATTCGTTGCACTTGGGAAATACTGGGATGTTTTCCCAACTTACCCAGCACATTCCAAAAAATCAAACGCTCGCGCACGCTTTTTAGCGTATGCTCGCCTGCGATAAATTCTTCAAAAACTTTCTGCACTATCCGGCTCTCGGTTGGATGTGGTTCAATATTACGCGTTTCCGCATTATTGATATATCCAAACGGCGCCATATTCAACCACTCACCGCGTTTGATTTTTTGTCTAAAGCCACGCTTTACATTTTCGGATAAATTATCCGAATAATACTTACTCTGCCCGAAAGCCACTTGGAGCATAAACATGCCTTGCGGAGTTGGCTCGCACCAAAAAGTGGGAAAGCGCAAAGAAACTATCTTGCCCGTGTCCACGAGGTAGATTATCTGCCCGCCGTCTATGCTGTTGCGGGCTAGCCGATCTGGGTGCCATGCCATAATTCCTATTGGCTCTTTGCTACTGTGAATTTTCTCTATCATTTCGTTGAATATTTCTCGGCCGGGTTTCTTTGCGCTTTTGCTTTCTATGAATTTTTCTGTAATGACTATGTTTTCGCGCTTGGCATAGTCAGCCAACTCCGATAACTGTGCTTCTATGCTCATGACTTGGCGCTCCTCGTCCTCGGTGGACTTTCGGGCGTAGAGAAAATATTTCATCATACTCCTTGGGTTAAATGTAAATCGTGGTAAAAAATTGGCTTTGTATTTCGCTATCGCGAAATGTGGAAAAAATTGGAAACGCCGAGCGTTTAGGCCGCTTCGCGGCCACGAACCGCCGCCTCGCTGGCCAAAAAGTGTCGTGGTTGTGGAAAAAACCCTACGATATTTTGGTCGACCGAACGGCGTGTCCCGTCTTGTTGACTACCCTGAACGAAGTGCGAAAATTTTACGAGAACGGGGGAAATATGGTGTAGGGGCTGGCCGCCCCTACAACCCCACA
>MFRE01000010.1:0-38277 GCA_001784475.1 Candidatus Magasanikbacteria bacterium RIFOXYD2_FULL_41_14 | reverse complement strand
GCGGGTAAAAAGGAAGGGGTTGGGGGAGGGAATTTTTACCCGCCTCGGCCGCCACTTTCTTGGGCGAGGGTGTTTTTTCGTATTCGCTCGCGCGAATGCGCTGCCGACACGATTTGCGCTTGCCCCGCCCGCCCGTGCACGCGCAATTGGACTCCCTGCAAGTATGTCACTTATAGTCTGTGGTATTATTTTAACAGATTGTGTATATTGTAGTCAATGAGTGTCGTAACTTATGCCCGACATACAAACAAAATTTGGCAATAGATTGCGTGAATTACGTAAACAAAAAAGTCTTTCCCAAGAAGACTTGGCTTTTAAATCAGGTCTCCACCGAACATATATTAGTGATATTGAGCGTGGTTCAAGAAATCTTTCTATTAAAAATATTGAAAAAATTGCCAAAGCATTAGGGTTACAGCCCAAGGCGTTATTTGATTAGTATGCAACCAAATAAAAAATTTATTACCATTGTTGATAATATTAACCAAATCAACCAGCTTCTTGGCGAGATGGTGCTTCAGCCGAGAATAAGTGCTATTAAATGGTCGGCAATAACTAAGCAGACACCAAACATAAAGATTGGTTATCCGGGCCAGCATCTTGCGTCACTTATTGCTGGTATGGAAGGCGAGAGAACTGGGGCAAGAGGCAATGATCTTATTGATGGTTCGGAAGTAAAATCTTGTTCGCGTATTGATCAGCTCGATATATGTAAAAAATGTGATAGCCCAGTTGCTCGATTAGAAAATAAATGTTCGAATTGTGGTTCTGATGAGATTGAACGTAAGAATGATTCTAAATGGTTGTTTAGCATTAGAAACGAAGAGGAATTAAATACGCTCATTCATGGGGTAAAGCGCGTTCTTCTAGTACTAGGAGATTATCCTAATTTTGATGATGGAGACTTTAGTACGCTACGCTTTCAAGTTTTCGAAATTTGGCCAGAAAATAAAAGAAATGCGCGCTTTGGGGAAATAATGATAAATTATTATTATAAAATTTATCTCGGCCATAAGAATAAAAATTTAGCCAAAACACCCGCGCCTAAAAATTTTTGGCCATACCAATACCAGTTCTACATATGCAACCCTATCCCGACTTTTACCTGTATTGTTCAAAACGCTAATTCTTCTCCAAAAATAAAAATTTTACATTATATCAAACCGGACGAAGACAGGTCTGGCATACAGTCGGTTGTTATGCCAGTTGAGATTCTAAAAGATCCGGAGATCGCTCTTATTTTTAAAAAGGCGAAGCCGTGGGAAATTAAAAAGATGATGAAGCCAGCTTTTTACAAGAATCTAACAAAACTAAGTAAATTCTCAATTGCTGAGAAGCGTGAATTTTTGGGAGGCGTTGATGAGACCTTACGTTCCTATCTTCCTTTGCGCGATACCGATAAAATTTCTACTGCCAAATCAAAATATGCGAGGAGAACGCATTAAAATAGTTTTGGTGTATTTTTCAAATTCTTGATTCGCTCTTGCGAGATATTGATAAACTCCTTATCAATATCTATACCGATGTAATTTCGTTTTAGATTTAAACAGGCCAGAGCTGTAGAGCCAGCCCCTACAAAAGGATCTAGAACAATGTCGCCCTCGTTACTGCTTGCTTTAATAATCCTCTCTATTAATTGGAGAGGTTTTTGTGTCGGGTGGAAACGCTCTTCTCGATAGAAATTAATATCATCCCAAACATCTGTGAAACCCATCTGTGCGTTAAAATTAAAATTAACTTCGGAATACGGTTTCTTGAACCCAAATATTTTTTCTAATTTTTCCCATTGTTCTTTGGTCGGTATTTGAGCCAGAATATTATCCCCTGTATAGAGAGACCACAGCCCACCTCCATTACTCTTTACTTCCATTTTTTCGTTGATTTCTTTTGATGTAAAACCCCTTTTTTTGTTCTGTTCTAAAAGAAATTTTTTTATTTCGGGTTGATTGTTGTAATTAAAAAACAAAACACTTTCTGTAACATTCGGGAACATTTTATAATTTTTTGTCGCTCTTCCGCTAACAGATTTCATGCCTTTGTTAATAATAATCTGTTGTCGTAGTGAAAGGTTTTCTTTTTCTATATCTGGTAAAAGGTAGGCAAGCGTTCGGAAGTATCCAAATAGATAAAAACATCCGGTTTTCTTCACCACCCTAGCCACCTCTTTGATCCATTGTCTGCACCAATAAATATAGTCATTCTCCGTTCTCCACTGATAATCCCATTTTTCATTTATCACTTTCCAATAAGGTGGGTCAGCAATAATTAAATCAACCGAATGGCTGGGGAGTTTTTTAAGTTCTTCAATTGCGTCGCCACAAATAAAATGGTTAAGCGGTAACTTATCCACCTTTTTAGTTGGTATTTCAACTTCAAATTTTTCTTGAATTTTTGAATCAACAATCTCATTCTGTATTACATCAACCACTACGCCTTGAATCGAAAATTCATGTTCACCATTTTTTATTATAATAGGATTATAATTTTTGTTTGCTGGTTGAAGCCGAATTTGTCCACGTTCTTTAAAAAAGGTTTTTAGTGTAGCCTCACTCTCATTAATCAGAGCAACAATTTTATCGCCATTAGTGGCGTATGTTTGTTGGCGCACAAGCACGATATCGCCGTCGTTAATATTTTCGTCAGCCATACTTTGGCCAGAGACCCTTAGTGCAAAAAAACTTTTCCCAGACTGGATTTTTGTTTTTGGTACCGCGATATTTTCTGTTCGTTCGGCGATTGCCTCAATTGGTTGCCCGGCGGCAATTATTCCTAACAAAGGAACTTGTATCAACGGCTCATCATTACGAACACTTATTGCCCGCGGTCGATTTTCTTGTTTATACAAGTACCCTTTTTCTTGAAGAGATTTTATATGATAGTGAATTGTTGATAAAGAGGAGAGGCCAGAGTGTTTACCAATCTCTTTTAGTGACGGACTGATTCCTCGTTTTTTTTGGCTATATTGGACAAAGTCCAATATTTCCTTTTGTCGTTTGGTTAGCATATTGACAGTTGTTTAGTTAGGTGTATACTATAAGTGTATCGAAACTAATTCGAAATGTCAAATGTTAACATATTTACTAATTAACTTGTCGAATTTTATGGACCCATACATGAAAACAGCATGGGGGATATTGGCCGTAGTCGGGGCAATTGAATCCCTCGTCTTGATTTTAGGAATTTTTTATACAATTATTCTTTGGATTAAAGGCATACTTCCTGCCGTGCTCCGCTTGGGTAATGGCCTGGCAAGAAGAAAGATTGCTATCTTTGCAAAGAGTGATAATGTCGCTAGTCTGAAAAGTTTGCTTTGTGATTCAGGACTGTTTGATGCAGACAATATCTTTGAAATTACCCATAGTGGCGATTTGGGGAAAGCCGAAAAGGCGTCCCTGTATCTTGTGTATTGGCACGATTGGGCAGATGACATAGCCAAGATTTTTAATATGAAAAAAGATAAATGTGCGTTGGTTGTCTACGCACCTTATGACAAGGGTCGGATTCCAGATGGACAGATGAAAGAATTGGATGACAAAAGAAATACTGCGGTAACAAATTTCCGAGGCAGGCTACTCAATGATATCGTAACAGCGATGATTACTAGTGGTTACGAAAAATAGTATGAATGAGATTGATAATTACATTAGACAAATCGTTGCCCAACATACTCCCAACATCACTTATATTGTTCAAAACAAAATTAATGAATTACTTCCCCACATCAATGTGTGGGCAAACGGCCACAAATATAACCTGAAACTATCCGGTTCGCTCGCCAAAGGCACGGGAATTACAGGTACCACTGATATTGATTTTTTTATTTCTCTTGACCCGTCGGTAAGCACCTGCAACACACTTGAAAACGTTTACAATACACTCAGAAACAGATTTAATGGTGCGGGATATGTGACACGAGAACAGAATGTTTCTATTGGTATAAATCATTCCGGGTTAAAAATTGATATAGTTGCTGGGGTTAAACACCACCCATTAGGTTTTGACCACTCAATCTGGAAAAGAAAGGCACAAAAATGGACAAAGACCAATGTTGATGAACATATAAAATTCGTAAAACAGTCCGGTAGGATTTTTGATATAAGAGTAATTAAAATTTGGCGAAAATTAATGGGGTTAGATTTTCCTTCATTCTATTTAGAATTGTCTGTTATTGAAGCACTGAAGGGGCGCTCATTACTTAGTTTGAGTCCTTCCGAAAACTTTGTTCAGGTTATGAATTATTTGGCCAATGACTTTGTTGACAAGGTAATTGTGGATCCAGCCAATGAAAACAATGAGGTATCCGAAGAGCTGACAAATATTGAAAAACAAGCAATTAAAGATGCGGCTAAAGCCTCTCTTAGAAGTGCGTGGGATCATGTGATTTATTAATCCATTATCGCTAAAGAATTTTTTGTCGTAAAAATTTTAATTTACTAATTTTATTACGCATATGACAATGTTATTCATCAAGGAGGATAATGTTCGTTTTCGTAAATCGCCGGATATTATTGATACAAATATTATTCAAAAAGTAAATAAAGGGCAACAAGTGATTCAGGTCGAGGAGAATCCGTGGTACAAAGTTAGTCTCAATGGCGTTGAAGGTTGGGTACGCGGAGATTTTGTAACTTCAATTCAACCGGTTCTTTCTCCCCCGTCTCCTTCCGTCCAGCCAGTTGTTAACAGCCCTGATTTGCCAAATCTTGTTGCTGGATTTAAATACCTCTTTGATAATGAAAATACAAGAAAACTTCGAGAGATAATCGGAGATATTTTTGGGCTCGGAGCTCGTAAAGATTTTCTAAATTGCACCGAATATGTTCAATATCGTATAAAAATTATCCTCGGGGTAACTATTAAGTGGCCGTCAGACCGACCACGAGATGGTGGAAGATGGCCTGTAATATTTGAAAAAAATAAGATGTACAAAATTTTAGATGAACCGAAGTGTCATTGCGCTATGTCTTTTCCACCAACACCTACTTGCAGTACGGGTCACATAGCTTTTGTTGAAGAAGTATTCCCTGACTCGTCTGTTAAAATTTCTGAAGCAAATGTACCAATCGGAGGAACATACGGCGAGCGATTAATTAAGAAAGATATTTGGCAAGCTAAAAAAGTTAAATTTATTGATTTTACATAAATTGCCAAAATTCAATCCCCTGGCGGCGCGCCGGCAAAGCCGGCACGAAAAAACACCCTCGCCCAAGAAAGTGGCGGCCGAGGCGGGTAAAAATTCCCTCCCCCAACCCCTTCCTTTTTACCCGCCTATTTCTGTGGGGTTGTAGGGGCGGCCAGCCCCTACACCATATTTCCCCCGTTCTCGTAAAATTTTCGCACTTCGTTCAGGGTAGTCAACTAAAAAGAATATCACGATATAGTCGTGATATTCTTTTATTGCAGCCTGGATTTGAACGAGGGAAGGGAGAAACCGTGCGGTTTCTCTTGCGGAGGAAAGCTCACGAAAACCCGAAGGTTTTTGTTGTATTGTTATTTAACCTTAATTATTTTTGAAACTTATTTAAGATTTTTCCCCACCAAGTTTTTTCTCGCCCATCTCTTCTGGCCTTTTTAAATTCCGCCTGTGTCCGACGGTCTGCCAATATCGCCAAGGCCTCGGCGGGGGGTGCGATCGGAGTATGAGGGTTATCAATTACAGGTAGAACAGCATCGCTTAATTTAATTTTTTCCCTCAATTTTTTTATTGCTTGTCCACTCGTGTTGGTCCCTCCAGGAATTGCTGATTCAGTATTGGTTTTTGGCACAGCCGACTCATAAGCCAAATTACTATCTGGGCCAACTCCAATTGTCTCGCCACGCAATGCGTGTTCAAAATCGTCGTCAATATCACTGGGTTGAACCCGATATGTTGGTCCCGAAAAGCTTGTCGGTTTTTTTTCACCACTACCAGGCATAGAAAAATAATTTAATTTTTGTTTAATTCGGTTCTATAATACTCCTCGTACATATCCCAAAAAGCCACAAAGAGCGCGGCGATAATCGGGCCAGCCACAAACCCTGATGGTCCAAATACCACTAAACCACCTAGAGTAGAAAAGAAGATTATAAGAGGATGTAGTGCGACTGATTTTCCGATCAGAATCGGACGTAAAAAATTATCTATAGTACTAATTACGAGCGCACCAAATAGTATAATTGAGACACCGATAAAAATATGACCCAAGATAATCATTACAATTCCGGCTGGTAGCCAAATTAAAAATGAACCGATGCCCGGGATCATAGATAGTACTGTCATAATTACTCCCCAGATAATTGGCGCTGGGATTCCCGCTAAGGCGAACATAACTCCACCCAGAGTTCCTTGCACTACCGCCACAATCAGTCCGCCCTTTAAGGTGGCGCCGGCGGTGGCAACAAATTTATCGTATAGTTGTTTTTCATACTTGTCGCCTAAGGGGCACAAATGCATAATGCTACGTAAAAATTTTTCACCATCACGTACAAAGAAAAACAGGGCGTAAACCATCATGAAAAACAGGGCGAAAAATTTTACTGAATTTTGAGTGATAGCGCTTGCGAAATTCAAAAACCAACCGGTTAAAAATTGGGCCATCTCGGAAAATTTTTGAATCCAAAAAGCATCGTCAATCTGTAATCTTTCAGTAATGGGGTTGTGGCGCAACCATCCGGCTACTTCTTGAATCCAAGTTCCTAACTGGCCATTGTTTGCGATGGAAGAATACACATCCAGAGATTGGCTGACAAGAAGTGTTCCGATAATTGCGACCGGCAGGATAATAATTAAGAGTATAAGTATCAGGATAATTAAAGCACTTAGATTGGCATGATCCAACTTGGCATTAAGCCGACGATAAAATGGGTAAAAAATCGCCGCGAGAACGGCTGCCCAAAATATCACATAAGCGAATGGCTTTAAGAGTGATAAAAATAAAATACTGGCGATAGTGAGAAGCGCTAAAAATAAGTAATTGCGGATATTGGAAAATTCCATAAAATTGATTATCTAAAAATTAGTAGTTAGTTGTTTATTAACTGTCTATATTATACACTTTTTTTACGAATTTTAACAACACTTTGATTTCCGCGTAGTTCTTGCCAGTCCGAAGCAGTTACTACTTTAAATAGTAAAATAAAGATTAGATATGTTATTGCCCCAACCACTATTTGCCCCAGAAGATTAAAGGGCGGGAAAACCAGGAGTATTGTTGCCATTAAAACGGCCGCGCCAACTATCTTGAGAAAATTATTTAAGCGCGGCCAGACATGGCTATACCGGCCGGTTAAGATTAATAAACCAATACCAGCGTAAAATTCGGAAAAAATTGTTACTCCGGCAGCGCCATAGGCCCCGAATAAAGGAATGAAAATAAAGTAACCAATAATACTTAAGAGAGCATCACTGCCAAAAATCCACAACGCTTGCCGTTGGCGATTAAGTGCTAAGTTTAAATGTCCAAAAACCATTCCGAAACAAACACCCAAAAGCGAAACTGATAGCAGGCGCAGAATTTTTCCGCCACCACTAAATTCTGGTCCGGCCACAAAGGTTAAAATCGGTTCTGCCAAAGCATAGATTCCGGCCAAAAGGGGAATTATTGTTAAAGCGACTAGATCCAAAGATAATTGATAGTGATTTTTGAATTCTTCAAGTTTGCCACTCGTCCAGGCGCTGGTGGCCAAAGGCATCATGATTCCCATAATCAGAGCAGAGATTTGGATAACAATATCCAAAACACGATAAGAGGCGCCATATTGGGCCACGACCACTGACCCCACAAATAAAGGCAAAATTACCCGGTCGCCTTGCAAATAAAAAGCGTTAAGCATGACGGCCAAAGCATTAGGCCAGATTTTTTTGTAAATTGCTTGCGAAATAATCTTATCAAAACTGAGTCGTAATTTTGGTCCAAAAATAACTAAAGCCAAACAATTGCCCAATGCGGCCACCGCAATCACAATCATTACTGCTAAAAAATCCCAATGCAAGATTGCCGCCAGCGCAACGCCTCCCACCAGTATCACCCGGCTCACAATTTCGGCCAAGGCAATACGGGCGGCCTTAAGCGTCGCTTGGTAATGGCCTGCGAGTACCTGGTTTAAAGATAAAGCAAAAAATGAAATCGCCATAATTCCGACTGCCTGCTTAACGGCCTGCGGGTAAGGAAAAAGTAAAAAAATTAGTGGTGCCGCGCCATTGATTAAAATCGTGCTGGACATTCGCCAAGAAAAAAGCGTGTTTAACAATTTGTTATGGTCAAAACGTCCTTCCGCTAAAAAATTGGCAGTGGTGATATTAAATCCAAAATCAGACAAAAGCGCAACAAATTGCAAAAAGCCGGCCGCAGTAATATACCAGCCGAATTTTTCCGCGCCGAGTGATCGTGTTATAATCATCACAGCCACAAGCCCTAAAGCCGTACTTATGATTTTACCGACAATTTGAGCACTGGTGTGAAAAGCGATTTTGCGTAGTTGGGTCATAGTCCTTAAATTATAGCTGATAATGGGGTTTTATTCAATCTTAAATTATGTTATAATAACAATCCATATGAAAAAGTTTTTTTTTGCTATTTTTTCCATTAGTTTTGGCTGGTTGGCACTCGTTGCACCGGCGCTGGCTTTGGATTTTACGCCCCCGCCATTTAAGGATAGTTCCTATGAGGCGCGCTATGTTAGCCAATCTATTGCCGACCCAATTTCAATTGTCGCCGGTGAAACTAAAGAAATTACTGTTCGCTTCAAAAATATCGGTAAGGCTAATTGGCCTACAATCGGCAATTACGCTTCCATATATACCTTTGAGCCCAGTTATCGCGCCAGCGTTTTTGCAGATAAGAGTTGGCTGTCGGCTAATCAACCAGCGAAAGTTGCAGCCGCAACTGCGTCTGGTAAAACTGGCGAGTTCACCTTTACCTTAAAAGCGCCCGCGACGCCTGGCAATTATAAAGAGCAATTTTATTTGGCCGCTGAAAATCGTACTTGGATTAAAGGCGGCTATTTTTATTTAAAAATAAAAGTTACCGCGCCTCAAACAAAAACTGACGCAACAGCAATGGACAGTTCTGATAGTAGCGACTTTTCTGGCAATTCCGCATTGGGCGAAGACACACAGGACGCGACTGATTTTAAATCGCATTTGTTAGCTTTGTCCGCTCGGTCTTTAGCAGTTGGAGAGGGCGGTCAGATTTTAAGTTTTAAAGTTGTTTATGTTAATGATGGTCTCGGGGATTGGCATAATTTTAGCTGGCAAGAAGCCGGCAGTTTCTATGCCGGTACTAATAGTTTTAGTGGTCGGGTTAGTATTGCCGATTCTATTTGGCAGTCGGCTAAAGTTATTATAGCGCGTGATCAGATTACTCGCCCCGGGGAACATTTGCCCTTGGACTTTACTTTTCGTGCTCCGGCAACGGCTGGGGATTATGTAGCACGATTCAAAATTTCGGCTGACAGTCATACTTTAGACGGTGGTATTTTGGAAGTACCAATAAAAGTTTTAAGCGACGCTCCGGTTGGTTACGAAGCGCCGACATTTCCTTCGGAACGTGTTTTACTCTCCGAGCCCAATATCCGCGTTGGGCTTTATAAAGATTCTGCTCCCGTGCATTTTGTGTCACCATTTATTTATCAAATTTTTGATGGTCCTAATTATTTTAACGATTTAGGCGAAAATAACGTGGCAATTTTATCGTATAATAAAGGCAAGTATCATTTTGAGGGGGGAGGGTTTTCGTTTGACAGTGTTAATCCTTTGCGACTAGTGCCAGTGAATCCCGCCTCGGCTTATTTTGAATTAGTCAATTATACTCGTTCGGTTTCGTATAAAGGTAAAATTAATTTTAATGCTTATCGGGGGATATTGGAGTATGTTTACTCTCCCAAAAGTGATTTGCCTTATGTTATTAATGAATTACCGCTTGATCAATATATTGCCGGCATTGCCGAAACTGGTAACGAGGGTGCGTTGGAGTACATCAAAGCGATTTTGGTGGCCGCGCGCAGTTACGCTTATTTTCATTTGAACGCCAATGAGGAAAGTTTGTTTGATGTTTATGCCACGACGGTTGACCAATTGTATCTGGGTTATAATTCGGAAATTAATATGCCTCGGGTGGCGCAAGCGGCCGCGGTGACAATGGGTGAAATGATTACTTATAATGCCGCGCCGGTGGTGACACCATATTTTGCCCATTCCAACGGTAAGACCAAAACTTGGAAGCAGGTGTGGGGCGGGCAAGATAAACCCTGGCTCCAAAGCGTGGAGTGTATTTACGATAAAGGTAAAAATCAATATGGCCATGGTGTGGGTATGAGCGCGGCGGACGCGTCCGCGCGCGCTAGTAAAGATAATTGGACCTATGATCAAATTTTGGGGCATTATTATACCGGCACGATGGTAGAGAAGATTTATTGATATCAGATTTTGATTTAAAATTTAGTATTAAAAATCCGTCCGCCAATTTGGCCGACGGATTTTAAATATACATTTTTTATTTATTATGGTGCCTCTTATCCTCAGCCGCGAGATCTAAAACTAGCTGACGCAGTTTATGGGGGCGATGAGCGTTATGAATAATAAATTTTGGAACCGGTCCAGCTGTCTGAATAGTAACATTGCCGTAGTTAAAAATTGATGGAAACAGTCCGTGCACGTCTGAGGTAACATCTTGGATTTGGTATAAATCCAATTCCGATATGGTGCGGGAAAATAAGTTTTTTTGGTAAACATCAATCAGTCGGTCGTTTGTCACTATCCACATGTCTAGATAAAAGGTGACGAAATATGAATAGAAAAATAAGCAGATTGATAAATAGTAGGCGCTAAAAAATAAAACCCCAAGCGGATATGCCAGGTCATTAATAAGTAGCGTCGGATAAAGTTGGTTTAACATCCCTACCACCCCTATTGGCATAGCCGCTAAAATTAAAAAAATAAAAATAGTCGGCAAAAAAGTCACGGGGTGATGGCGGACAGTTGTTACAATGTGTTCGTAAATTTTTTTGGCAATAAAGCGAACTAAATTCATAAATTTTTTTTAAATAGGCATTAAACTTGACCCGCCAATCCAGCTTGGGTCCCAGATTGTGATTGGCATTTGCCAGTAGGTGTCCGCTAACAATGTGTAAGTGGCAAAAAGCACGAATACAGTCAAAATAACCAAAAGGGCCGTAACTGCAAAACTGATAAAAGTTAAAGCGCCGGTGTGAAATAGGTGAGCCAAATTTACTAAAATAAAAATTACAAAAATTAATAAGAACGCGAAATAGGCGAACAGAATATAATATAATGGAATGGTAACCATAAAACTATTTATATATGAATAATTAGGTTATAAAACCATCACAAATTACTGCCTTGCCTTTTGGGCGATGACACACAGTGCCTTCTTCACTTTTATATTTAGCACAGTGTCCATTGGTAGAGTTTTGAATTCCCGATGTATTTCCGTATGAGCACAGGTTTTTATGGCATTCATTGTCGTAGGTGCAAGATTTATTGGCGTCCCAGGCGCCAATTTCGCAATTGCTACCAAACGAATGCATAAATGTTTTGCCTCCCAATATAGTACAGGGACTGATGTTATATCGTAACAGTATATCGTATTTTATATTAATCATAAGCATCACCATTATTATAATAATGAGTGAACTAATAATTAAAAATATTTTTTTCATGTGATTTTTAATTATTTATAAAAAATCTAAATTAAGGTTGGATTTTTTGGATATTTAAAACCCAAATGATCATAAGCTGCCCGTGTTGCTTTGCGCCCACGCGGAGTGCGTTCTAAAAATCCGATTTGTAATAAAAATGGTTCGTAGACCGTTTCGATTGTATCCATTTCTTCGGCAATAGCCGCGGCTAAGTTGTTTAAGCCAGTCGGACCGCCGTTGAATTTTTCAATTAAAATGTTCAAAAGCGCGCGGTCAATATTATCTAAACCAAATTCATCAATAGCTAAAATATCCATTGCGGCTTTAGCAGTTGCGCCCTTAACTTGTGTGTCGGAAGCGTTATGTACCTGAGCAAAATCACGCACGCGTTTTAAAAGACGATTGGCGATGCGCGGCGTCCGGCGCGAGCGGGCGGAAATTAAATCCGCGGCTTGGCTTTCCACTTGCATATCCAAAATATTGGCGTTGCACTTAATGATTTTTTTTATATCTTCTGGTTCATAAAAATTTAAATGAAAAACATGACCAAAGCGATCACGCAAAGGGCTAGGCAACAAACTTAATTTAGTAGTAGCACCAATTAAAGTAAACGGCGCCAAGGGCATGCGCAGAGTGCGCGCGGTTGGGCCTTGGCCGATAATAATATCAAGCGCAAAATCTTCCAATGCCGGATATAACACTTCGGCAATTGTTTTATTTAAACGGTGGATTTCATCAATAAACAAAACATCACCCTTTTGCAAATTCGATAATATGGCAGCAAGATCGCCCACCTTTTCTAAAGTTGGGCCGGAGGCCACACGAATATTGGCGCCCATTTCGCGCGCGATAATATGGGCCAGGGTAGTTTTGCCTAAACCGGGATTACCATAGAGTATAATATGCTCTAAAGAATCATCACGTTGCTTGGCGGCTTCAATTGCAATGCTTAAATTTTGTTTGATTTGATCTTGACCAACAAAATCACCTAACTGTTTAGGGCGTAAGGTGTTATCAAAAATCACTTCTTCAGGATTTTCGGTCGCAGCGGTAAGACGCTCGTCTTCGTTTTGATTTTTTTCTGTCATAATGATACTATTGTAGTACACTTTTACCCTTAAAGTCAAAGAGCTATGAGCAGTTTTGAACAAGAAGATAACAAATGGGGCCGGCGCTCGGCAGAAACAGCCGAAGTGGGGGCAGAAGCGCGTGAACGCCAACCCGAAGAAGCAGAAAAAAAATTAGCCGCGCGCGAACGCGCTGAGTTGACGTCGCGCGAAGTTAAAAATACTCAAAAACAGATGCAAAATATTTTGGCTAATATGCAGGCGGTTATTAAAGCTGTTAGGGCGATTCGTGCACAACTACAGTTGGCTGACGATGGTGCTATCCCAGCAGTGGAGCGAGATAAAGTGGTAGTGACAGGATTGAGAAAAAGGTTGGCTGGCTTGCGGGCGGAGTTAAGTGATTTGCGGGGAGCGCTTTTACAGGAGGAATTGGTGGCTTTGTCAGAAGAAGGTGCTTTAGAGGTTACGGATGAGATGAAAAAAGAAGCCGAACATCTGGTAAATGATTGGTTGGCTGAGCTAGGGGCCGGTGAAGTTGAGGCCGGTTAGTTTGTTTGAGATAAAAGGTGTGGATAACTCCATCTGGAAAATTTTTTCAGATGTTTTTTTCTCTCAACTGTGAGGTTTTTTTGGTCATTTGGTAGCGCTTGCCACAGTGTGCTATAATGTATAAGCAAAGAGATAAACACTACATATAGTGTTCAAAATCAATTTAAATAACAAATTACAGTAATATAGTAATAATATGAATACTACCGTTGCTACTAAAATTTTCCAAATTGATACTGAATATAAATACTCACCGGAAAATGGGCTAAAATTTAGTAGGCATTTTACTAAAGACGGAGTGAGCCCGTTTGACATGTTTGAATATGAATTGCGCTCCTCTGTTATTCGCGAACAAACTGGTAAAATTATCTTTGAAATGAATGAAGTAGAGGTGCCAAAAACGTGGTCGCAAGTTGCTACCGACATTTTGGCGCAAAAATATTTTCGCAAAGCCGGTGTGCCACAATATAACACCGACGGAACTGCTAAAATTAGTGCTGACGGGACTCCCGTGCTTGGTCCTGAAAACAGCATTAAGCAAGTGGCTCATCGGTTGGCCGGTACCTGGCGCTATTGGTCGGAAAAGTTTGGATACTTTGCGAGTCGCGAGGACGCGCAGGTATTTTACGACGAACTCGTTTACATGATAATTAACCAGATGGCGGCGCCTAATTCGCCCCAGTGGTTTAATACCGGTTTGCAATGGGCGTATGGCATAAATGGTCCGGCGCAAGGCCATTATTATATTCATCCTGACACCGGTGTGCTTACTCGCTCAGAGGACTCATACACGCACCCACAACCGCACGCGTGCGGACGTTATGACACAAAATTATTTACTGATAAAGGTGTTTTGGATTTAGGGTATATAGTTGACGAGAATTTGGTCGGCACAAAAGTTTTTGATGGTTCGAATTATGTTTCAATTAAGGCGGTAAAAAATAACGGTATTAGAAAATTATTTAGAGCTACTTTAAAAAATGGTAATTTTTTTGAATTTACTGATGATCATTTGATTTGGTCGGCTGACAAGAGAGAAAAAGATGGTGGCAAATATGATTGGAATGCGTTGGCACAAATTTTAGGTAAAAAAGTTCAGCAATTTTCTTTGACTGCTGGTAAAATGGAAAAAATTGATGAGGATAAAATTAACAAAGCCGAGTTAGCCGGCTTTGTTTTGGGGGATGGTTATTATGGTAAATATGGTCGCAATAAAAAAACCACTATGTTCGGTGTGGTCACTATTAACGATGATGAATTTAATTGCGTCACAAATATTTTTACGAAATTATTTGGTAGTTATACTGTTCGTCCACGCCGACATATTAGTGAATTATATCGTGTAGTTTGTTGTGACCGTAAAGTTGTTGATGAATATGTTCAAGAATATGGTTTAGAAAAAAATACTTATATAGCTAGTGTTCCGAATATGATTTGGTCGGCTAGTGACGCAGAAAAAGGCGCGTTTTTGCGCGGTTTATTTCAAGCTGACGGTACAGTTCGTTTACGAAATGAAGACGAGAGAAATAGTGGTGATGTTGTGCTGACTAGTGTTTCTGAAGATTTAGCACATGGTGTTCAAGTTTTGCTTTTGAGTTTGGGAATTTATTCGCGCGTGATTGAATGTAATGACTCACGATCTGATCGACATGTTGCATATCAGGTGATTGTCGCGTTTGAATCAGAGCGAAAGAAATTTGCAGATAAAGTTGGTTTTATATCTATATGTAAACAAGAAAAATTGTCTCGATTGAATGTTGAAATTTTAGGGAAATCAAAAGAAAGTTTATCTGAAGAAAGTGTAGTTGCAATTGATTATATTGGCGAGGAAGAAGTATATGATATCCAAACCGAAACTGGAAAATTCTGTGCTAATGGTGTAGTGGTTCACAATTGTTTTATTCAATCAGTTAAAGATGATTTGGTAAATGAAGGTGGTATTATGGATTTGTGGGTGCGCGAAGCGCGGTTATTTAAATATGGCTCTGGTACTGGTACAAATTTTTCCGCTTTGCGCGGACGGGGCGAACCTTTGTCTGGCGGTGGCACGTCATCGGGCTTAATGAGCTGGTTAAAAATTGGCGATCGCGCGGCTGGAGGAATTAAATCCGGTGGCACCACGAGGCGCGCGGCTAAAATGGTAATTTTAGATGTTGATCATCCAGATATTGAGGAATTTATTACTTGGAAAGTAAAAGAAGAAAAGAAAGTGGCGGCCATGGTAGCGGCCGGCTATGATTCACATTATGAAGGCGAGGCCTATGGTACTGTTTCTGGTCAAAATTCTAATAACTCCGTTCGTGTTACCCATGATTATTTGGAATCAGTAGAAAATGGGGCTGATTGGAATTTGAAATGGCGTACGGGTGATAAAGTTTGCAAAACTTTGCCAGCTCGTGATTTATGGGAATCAATTGCATCTTCCGCTTGGTCTTGTGCTGACCCCGGTTTACAGTTTGACACTACTATAAACGAGTGGCACACCTGTCCGCAGTCCGGTCGCATTAATGCCAGTAACCCCTGTTCCGAATACATGTTTATTGATAATACCGCCTGCAATTTGGCTTCCATCAATTTAGCCCATTTTTACGATTCTGAAACAGCCAGTTTTGATGTGGAGAGTTTTAAGTATGCAACGCGTCTGTGGACGGTAGTTTTGGAGACAAGTGTTTTAATGGCCCAATTTCCTAGCAAGGAAATTGCGGAAGGCAGTTATAATTTTCGTACTTTAGGTTTAGGTTATGCCAATATTGGTTCGGTGCTTATGACTGGGGGTATTCCTTATGATTCACCTGAGGCCTTGGCATTCGCCGGATCGGTGACAGCCATTATGGGGGCGCAGTCATACATTACGTCCGCGGAAATGGCGAAAAATTTAGGACCGTTTCCGAAGTTTAAAGAAAATCGCGCGGATATGTTGCGGGTAATACGCAATCACCGTCGGGCGGCTTTTAACGCCTCTGACGATGAGTATGAAGGTTTGTCCGTTAAACCAGTCGGAATTTCTGAAGAGTTCGCTCCCGCGTATTTACTTGTGGCCGCTCGCAATTTGTGGAATGACGCTTTAGAAATGGGTGAGCGTTATGGTTATCGCAACGCGCAAACGACCTTGCTCGCTCCGACCGGTACGATTGGGCTTGTCATGGACTGTTCTACCACTGGTGTGGAACCGGATTTTGCGCTGGTGAAATTTAAAAAATTAGCAGGTGGAGGATATTTTAAAATTGTTAACGAGAGTGTGCCAATGGCTCTTAAAACTTTGGGTTATAACTCCGCGCAAATTAATGATATTGCCGGCTATCTAAAAGGTCATGCCACACTAAAGAATTGTCCACACATTAACTCCGAGAGTTTGAAGGCCAGGGGATTTAACGATGATGATATTGCTAAAATTGAAAAAACTTTGTTAGGAGCTTTTGAAATGGGTTTTGTATTTAATGTTTGGACGTTAGGCGAAGAATGTTTGGGCCGGCTTGGGTTTACGAGTGAACAATACAATGATCCGAATTTTAATTTATTAAAAGCATTAGGATTTACCGATGAGCAAGTTTCGGAAGCAAACGAATATGTTTGTGGTGCTATGACAATTGAAGGTGCACCTCATTTAAAACCTGAGCACTACGCGGTATTTGACACAGCCAATAAAAATGGTAAAAAAGGTCAGCGTTATATTCACTATCTCGGTCATATTCGGATGATGGCCGCGGTCCAGCCATTTTTGTGCGGATCAATTTCCAAAACAATTAACATGCCAAACGAGGCCTCAGTTGAGGATATCAAGATTGCCTATATGGCTTCGTGGAAGTTGGCGTTAAAGTGCAATGCCATTTATCGCGATGGCTGTAAGATGTCGCAACCGTTGTCAGCAAAAAGTAAAAAAACAGAAAGCAAAAAAGAAGATGTGGCAGCAACAGTTTCTCTCCCTCTTAACAAGAGAGAGACGCCAGTTGGAGTCGGCGCGAGAGTCGTGGTGTCTCCCCTCCTGCCCGAGGAGGGGCGGGGGGTGGTGGGAGCAACGTCTGCACCAACAGTCCATACACTATCCAACGGTGAATGGAAACAAGATGTTGACGCCGAAGACATGCAAATGAATTATGCGCATGATGGCACTTCTAACGGTAAGCATGTATATATCCACGGCGAGCAACGCAAATTACCATATAAGCGCAGTGGTATGACGATCAAAGCAAGAGTTGGCGGTCAGAAATTATATTTACGAACTGGTGAATTTCCAGACGGTAAATTAGGTGAGGTTTTTATTGATATGTATAAAGAAGGCGCGTCGTTCCGAAGTCTGTTAAATTTATTTGCGATGTCAATTTCCACCGGTTTACAATATGGTGTGCCGTTAGAAGATTATGTTGATAAATTTACTTTCACGCGCTTTGAGCCGTCGGGCATGACTGATCACCCCAATGTTAAATTTTCCACTTCCATTATTGATTTTATTTTCCGCGTCATCGGAATGGAATATTTAGGCCGAACGGATTTTGTCCAAGTCAAACCCACCGGAATCCAACGCAACCGCGCCCAACAATTGGCGCGTATTGCCCAAGAGGCGACCGCGCAAACATCATTGGAATTAGAAACGCCAGAGAGTTTAGTTAAAAAAGACAATGAACAAGTGGAAATTGCCGAAGCCCAAATGACTTTGCCAAAAATGCCCTCGGCCAGTAAAAAAGTCACTGGCGCGGACGCGATGTTGTCGGGGATGATGGGTGACGCGCCACCGTGTGGGACTTGTGGACATATTACGATTAGAAGTGGGAGTTGTTATAAGTGTTTAAACTGTGGGAGTACGACGGGGTGTAGTTAGTTTACAGGGCGTAGCGCAGCGAAGCCCTGTCATTCCGAGCGAGGCTCGCGCCGACGAGGAATCTCCATCCACAACAAAAAAACATCCCGACAAATTTGTCGGGATGTTTTAATTTTTTTCTCACTCCGGTAATTTCACTACTCCATACAACGCCGTTAGGCATTATCCGGAATAGACGGGTACCGGAGGGAGAGGCACCACGTCCTCTTGGGAGTTGACTGGTGGCCTGGGCCCGAGGGTGGGAAGGCCGTTGGGCTAGTGGTAATGGCCGATGTAATCGGCGATGTGGGCACACTCAGACCCGATCCATGATGTAATGTTAAGTACTCCTTGTTTGAATACGAAACATCTTGGCCCCATCGTTGGTATGTTAGAGTCCGAGAACGCCTCGAGCTCTTTCTGTGTCATCTGGTCATAGTCCACCACTACCAACTTTGCGATTACCGGAGCGTTGGCCCAGTGCTCGCGAATTGTTGTGTAGTGTGGAGATTGTTTGCTGACCACGATGATGACCGACCACTCTCGGTCACCCGCCCTGGCTGCGTCCAGTGCTACGACCCACGATTCGTGCGGGTCTTCCCATGTCCCGCTGTGGACGGTCATCGGCGGTTCCGCCGTGATCGTGGTGGTCTGGGTTGTTGCGCCACAGGCAACGGCCAACAAGGCCATCGCCAGCATCGAGGAGAAGTTCCGGACCATACCGCCTCCGCGGTGTTTGCCCGAGGCATTCGGGCTAAACATCGCAGTATAACACACACACACAGATTGTCAAGTTATCGGGTGGTGATAACCGCATACTTTTTGTATACAATCAGTTGACAACTTTTTAAATATGTGCTATAATAAAAGTTGTCTACATATTGTAAACTAAATATGGATATAAAATCTCTCATATTAGCCAAATTATCTGAACAAAAACAATTAAAAACCGCCGATATTGTGAAATTAACCGGTTTTTCTCGGGCTTATATCAGTCGGTTTTTTAAGGAATTGCGAAATTCCGGCGAAATTATCATGCTTGGTAAAGCCAATCAGGCGGTGTATGTTTTGGCAAACAAAAAATCCCTAGAGCAAGGCAAGCGAACAATATTAAAATTTTCGGAAGAGTTTAATAACAAAGATTTGTCTGAAGAAATGGTTTTGGAAAGAGTCAAAGATATGACCGGAATTTTTTTGGACTTGCCATCCAATGTCGCGAATTTGTTTGAGTATTCTTTTTTGGAAATGGTAAATAATGCGATTGAACATTCAAAGTCAAAAAAAATTTTAACCATAGTAAAAAGAAATGCTAATTTTATTTCTTTTATCGTTGATGACGAGGGTGTTGGTATCTTTAACAACATTAAAGAAAAATTTAAATTAGAGAATAATTTGCAGGCAATTCAGCAGTTATTAAAAGGCAAACAAACCACCGATCCGGCCAGACACACCGGCCAGGGAATATTTTTTACTTCTAAAATGGCCGATTCTTTTTTGATTGAAAGTTCTGGCAAGGAAATCCAGTTTATAAATAGCGGGGGTGTTGATGATGTTTTTATTACAAATTCTAAAAAAAATATCGGCACTTCGGTTTTTTTTGTTTTGTCTTTAAAAAGTAAACGAACCAACCAAGAAGTATTTGGCAAATATACTGACAAAGACACGTTTGAATTTTCCAAGACAAAAATTTTGGTAAAATTGTCCGAAGTGAATAAAAATTTATTATCACGTTCGGAAGCGCGCCGGATTATGATGGGCTTGGCAAGTTTTAGAGAGATTGTTTTAGATTTTAAAGATGTTGAGGCTATTGGGCAAAGTTTTGGCGATGAAATTTTTAGAGTGTGGCAGAATAGCCACCCTGATAAAAATATCACTTGGCAAAATGCCAATGAAAATGTTAGTATGATGATAGGGCTGGCGCTGTAAATTAATTTATATGAAAATCTACACCAAAACCGGCGACACCGGCCAAACATCTCTCCTCGGTGGCGCGCGCACCGACAAGGACTGTATTAATTTAATGGTAATCGGCGAAATTGACGAGTTGAACGCCGAACTCGGGATGGCGCGGGCATTTTTGGGAGCGATAGAGCCGGTGGAATTTTTGCAAAAAATTTCACGCGATTTGTTTAAGGTGGGGGCGGAGTTGGCGGCGACCCAAAATGATAAAGTAAGTGCGAGTTTGGATAAAATTTCTGAAAAGGAAATTTTTGAGTTGGAAAAAGAAATTGATGAAATGTGGGGAGAGTTGCCGGAATTAAAAAATTTTATTTTACCGGGTGGGTGCTTGGCGGCCGCCAGTTTACACAAAGCGCGGGCGATTTGTCGGCGGGCGGAACGAGCGCTCATAACATTTGGACGTGAAATTAAACTGAGACCCGAATTGTATCAGTACATTAATCGTTTGAGTGATTATTTATTTGCAACGGCGCGGTTTGTAAATTTTAAAGACAATATAGAAGAGAAAAAAGTATTATAGAGGTTATCAACAGGTAGCGGTCCTTGACTTTAACTTTAAATCATTTACAATGGTATCTGGTATTCTCTTTATGGAGCTGCGGTGGAGCTGATGTCTCAACCGATTCGAATGCGCCCAAGCAATTTTCTCTCTGCCCTCTTCGGACATTATTTTGTCCGGAGTTGGCGCTTTGGCCATTTGATTCGTAGCTAAAACATGCAACTCTATACGCAGCTCTGTGGAGAGAAAAAAATAATGCCCAGGTGGTGTAACCGGTAGCCACAAGAGACTTAAAATCTCTCGACGAAAGTCATGCGGGTTCGAGTCCCGCCCTGGGCACAAACATATTTATCACCACTTGACACTTTTTTGGGGTGGTGATATCATAAATACATGAACAATTTGAACCAAAAATTCGCGGTATCAATTATTATTATCGGCTCCTGATGGTCGCGTAATTTTTTGTTCAAAAATTGCCGGCCGTAGGGCCGGTTTTTTATTTGCGTCTCGTAGACGAGTGAAATGGCCGCGCTAAGCGTGGACATTTCCGAGTCAAGAAGCAAATATGGCTTAGCCAAATAGTTTAAAATCAAATACTTCACACCCACGGAAGATTCCTTCGAAGATCTTTCGCGCTCGGGCTTTTAGTGAAGTATTTGTCCCGGGTCTGCAAAAGATCTTTGGAAGAGTCCTCCGTGGTGGCGGGCTCTTTTGATTTTTTTGTGCGATGGTCGCACATTGGGAGAGGAAATGGAATCGAATGTCCACATCAAGACTAGCCTGATCGGCAATCGCCTTCATCCGGTTGAAGTAAAGATCGGAGAAGCGACTGTGCGAGTTGGCATCGTCGACGGTCAGGCCGTCATCACCTCCATTGTATCGGACGGAGAACAGGTGTATCCAGTCCCCACGTCGCCCATCGTAACGACCCGCTCGTTGGATCGTGGTGACTGTGGGGACGAGTTTGTTCCCTGCCGTCTTCCCGACGACTGTGGGTACCTCTAGCCCCGCCAACTAACAAGCCCCATCCGCTCAACGCGGTCTGGGCAGTGTGCCGGCACTTTCAATCCGGCTTCTCAGCTTGTGCACAAACGAGGCAAAAAACCGAGCCAATTGGTCGGTTTTTTGTTGGACATTATTTGTGAAAATTAGTATAATAAAAAATAAAATGTAATTATATGTGGCCATTTAGCAGTACCAAATCAAAAATCTTGCCAGTAAAACCCGATCCCTATAAAATTGACATTAAAACCGGCGGGGGACAGTTACGTTCCGGGCGTCATGGACTTGAGCATGAGATTGCGGAAAAGATGTATAATTTGCGACGCAGTGCTTTTGGTGGCGTTTCACCCGCCGACCGTCAATTTTTAATAGATTTAATTACCAAACATGCTAAATTATTGCCCTTTGGCTCTGGTTTTCCTCGAGTAGTGCGCTTAAGCATGAAAGAAGAAGTGGAGCGGGCCTATCGAGCTGGTAAACTTAGTCATGAGGATAAAGAAAAATTTAATAAAATAATTGATAATTTACCGCATGAATGACCATAATCAGCATAGAGATCGCCAATTAATGTATTGTTTGGTGGTGCAGACGGATTGAATGGAATCACTTATCCACAGTTGACATTTCTTGACAAATAGTGTAAAATTTACCTACTATTGATTGAGTGGAAAAGATTAGCTACTTTTGCGCTCAATGAAGCGAAAAATGCGGCTTTCTGCCATCCGTTGGGTGGGGAGAGCGGCGTGCAAGGGCATAAAAATATAACTTCATGTCAACCTTGCCTTTTTTGGCCAATTTATAAGGAAAAAACCTAAAAGCCCCTATTTTGTTGGCCCTTTTTTTGTTTACACGGTTTGGGACATGATAAATCGAAAAAAACTAAGTAATTTTTTGCTGACACCGAGCGATAGAGTTCGACAAATTAAAATTTAATTATTCAAAAATTTTCAATTTTAAATAATAAATTGTTTTATGCCCATCTTTAAACGGCAGCCGCTCCAAGTCAAAGAACGTCGCTTTTTAACAAATAATCAAATCTATACTCCACTTCCGGATTTGATTGAAATCCAAAAAGATTCTTATGCTTGGTTTTTAAAAACCGGTGTGAAAGAACTTTTTGATGAAGTTTCGCCGATCACTGATTTTTCTGGACGCGAATTAGAATTATATTTTGAAGATTATTATTTGGACGAACCGCGTTTTGAAGAAGCGGTTTGTCGTGAGCGCAACATTACTTTTGAAGCACCTTTGCGCATTACTGCTCGTTTGGTAAATAAACGTACTGGTCAAACCAAGTCGCAAGAAATTTTCTTGGGCGACATTCCGATTATGACTAATCGGGGTACTTTTATTGTTAATGGTATTGAGCGTGCGGTTGTCTCTCAACTTATTCGTAGCGCCGGTGTGTTTTTTACTGCGGAAAATATTCGCGGTCGTCGTTATTATGGCGCGAAAATTATTCCGAATCGCGGGGCTTGGCTTGAAATTGAGACCGACATGAACAACACCATCTGGGTGAAGGTTGATCGCAAACGCAAGGTGGCCGTTACATCTCTCATGCGTGCTTTTGGGCATGAAGACGATCAAAAAATTATTGATCTTTTAAAAGATGTAAATATTCATCCGACAATTGATTATGCTGAGGCGACTTTGAAAAAAGATTTGGCAAAAAATCGTGATGAAGGTTTTATTGAAGTGTACAAAAGAATTCGTCCGGGTGATTTGGCCACAGCCGACAACGCCAAGAGTTTGGTGGAAGCAATGTTCTTCAATTTTGATCGCTATGATTTAGGTCGCGTGGGTGTTTATAAGTTTAACAATAAATTTGACGTGCCGTCAGTTTCAGAAGATTATGACAAAAAAGAAAATCGCGTGTTATCGGCCGAAAAACTTTTAGCAGTTGTAAAAGAAGTCATTCGCTTAAATGTTACGCAAGAAGAACCAGATGATATTGATCACTTGGGCAACCGACGCGTGCGCGCGGTGGGTGAGCTGGCTCAAAATCGTTTTCGTGTTGGTTTGGCTCGCATGGAGCGCATTATTAAAGACCGCATGAGTACATACAATTTAGAAGATGTTTCTCCCAATAAATTAGTAAATGCGCGTCCGGTAATTTCGGCGGTGCGCGAGTTTTTCATGAGTTCGCAAATGTCGCAATTCATGGATCAACACAACCCGCTTTCGGAATTGGAACACAAGCGTCGCTTGTCGGCTCTTGGCCCAGGTGGTTTATCGCGTGACCGCGCTGGCTTTGAAGTTCGCGATGTGCACGCCACTCACTATGGCCGTATCTGCCCGATTGCGACCCCAGAAGGTCCGAATATTGGTTTAGTTAACCATCTTTCTAGTTATGCCCGTATCAATGAATTTGGTTTTATTGAAACTCCTTACCGCAAAGTTTTGCGCGAGGTGGCCAATAAGGCGGAGTTAACTGAAGGTGAAATTTTGCGCGGTGAAATTGGTGGCATAGCAAGTGGAACAGCAATTACTGCCACGGTCGCGAAAAAATTAGCAACTTTAAAATTAGAAAAAATTCCAGTAAAGCCACGTGTTACTAATGAAGTAATTTATTTGTCGGCTTTTAAAGACGAAAAAGTTATTACTACTTCCGCTAAAGTGCGTGTGGATGAAAAAGGATACTTTTTGGATGAAGCAGTGCCAGCGCGTGTGTTTAGCAAACCGAGTGTGGCCAACACTGATGATCTACATTATGTAGATGTTTCCTCTTATCAAATTATTAGTATTGCTACTGCCTGTATTCCATTTTTGGAACATGATGACGCCACCCGCGCTCTCATGGGTACAAACATGCAACGCCAAGCTGTGCCTTGTATTAACCCAGAACCGCCAATGGTTGGTACTGGTGTGGAAGAAGCAGCCGCGCGCAACAGTGGACATATGATTTTGGCGGATGAAGACGGTGAGATTGCAGAATTAGACGGTGGTAAAATTGTTTTGAAATCTAAAAAAGGCATGATCTATACTTATGCTCTTCATAAGTTTGGACGATCAAATGCCGCTACTTGTATTAATCAGCATCCGACTGTTACCGTGGGTGATAAAGTTAAAAAAGGCCAACCTTTAACTGATGGTCCGGCGATTTCACAAAATGAATTGGCTTTGGGTCAGAATGTTTTGGTAGCTTATATGGTGTGGGATGGTTTTAATTATGAAGACGCCATTATTTTATCCGAGACCTTGGTACAAAGCGATCGTTTTACCTCCATTCATATTGAAAATTATACGGTGGATGTGCGCGAAACTAAATTGGGGCCAGAAGTGATAACCAACGATATCCCCAACGTCAGCGAGGAGAAGTTGAAAAATTTAGATAGTGAGGGTATAGTAAGAATAGGTGCCGAAGTGAAGTCCGGTGATATTTTGGTTGGCAAAATTACTCCGAAGGGCGAAACAGAACTATCGGCGGAAGAACGCTTGTTGCGAGCCATCTTCGGTGAAAAGGCGCGGGATGTTAGGGACTCTTCATTATACTTGGAGCACGGTGAACATGGAAAAGTGACTGATATTAAAATATTTTCTGATGAAAATGGCGACAAGTTAGAGCCGGGTGTTACCAAGCGTGTGCAGGTAACTGTGGCTGACATGCGTAAAATTCAGGTCGGCGACAAAATGGCCGGACGTCACGGTAACAAAGGTGTTATTTCGCGCGTGGTGCCGGTAGAAGATATGCCGTTTTTGTCCGACGGTACTCATGTTGATATTATTTTGTCTCCACTTGGTGTTATTTCCCGTATGAACTTGGGGCAAATTTTAGAAACCCACTTGGGATTGGCCGCCAATGCATTGGGATACAAAATTGCTTCTCCAGTATTGGACGGTTTAACAGAAGAACAAATTCGGACTGAATTGGAGCACGCTGGTTTGCCTTTGAATGGTAAAGTTACTTTATTTGACGGTCGCACCGGTGAACAGTTTGACCACCAAGTGACAGTTGGTTACAACTACATGTTGAAACTTAACCACATGGTAGAAGACAAAATTCACCAGCGCTCAATCGGACCTTACAGTTTGATTACCCAACAGCCGTTAGGGGGCAAAGCGCAATTTGGTGGACAGAGATTTGGTGAAATGGAAGTTTGGGCTTTGGAGGCCTATGGTGCCGCGCATACTTTGCAGGAAATTTTAACAATTAAATCTGATGATGTGCCAGGCCGTTCTAAGGCCTATGAGGCCATTATTAAAGGTGAGCCGATCACACGCGTCAATATTCCGGAATCCTTTAATGTTTTGGTGCGTGAAATTAAAGGTCTGGGTATGGAAGTTGAACTCTTGAAGCGTTCGGAGTCGGGCGAATATCGTCCGGCCGCAGAGGTGGACGCGGAGATGAGAAAGAATAGCGGCGAAAATGACGACCAAGGAAAACCGATTGGCGAACAAACTGCTGATAGCCGTTAATTAATTATTTTCTTCTTATTAATTACTTTCTCCTATGAATCGCGACTCTATAAAAAACATTGACTTCGACGCGGTGCGCTTACGCCTCGCCTCACCAGAAGTAATTCGGGGTTGGTCATTCGGCGAAGTCAACAAGCCGGAAACAATTAATTATCGTACCCAGAAACCGGAAAAAGGCGGTTTGTTTGCTGAGGAAATTTTCGGGCCCACCAAAGATTGGGAATGTTATTGTGGCAAGTATAAAAAAATTCGTTATAAAGGAATTGTTTGCGACAAGTGCGGAGTGGAAGTTACTACTTCACTCGTGCGCCGTGAACGCATGGGCCATATTGAATTGGCCGCGCCCGTTACCCATATTTGGTTTTTGCGTTCTGTGCCTTCCAAAGTTGGTTTGATTTTAGATGCGTCTGTGATGGCTTTGGAAAAAGTGGTTTACTTTGCCGCTTTTATTATTACAAGTGTTAACGAAGAGGGTAAAAAACAGGCATCAGAAGCATTGCGCCAAGAATTTAAAGTTAAGAAAAAAGAAATTGAGCGCGAACGAGAAAATGCAATTAAAAAAGCAAATGATGAAAAAGCTGGTAAAGCTGTTATTGAAACCATTCAAGAAGAGGCCACTCGCAAATTTGAGGCCTTGGACGAAGATTTTCAATCAGCTGATAAAGAATTAAAAGAGTTACAGGTGATGCGCGTGATTTCGGAAAATCGCTATCAGGAATTATCTTTACGTTTTGGTCATTTGTTTGAAGCGGGCATTGGCGCGGAAGCGTTGCATCACTTATTGTCCCGTGTGAATTTGGAAGAAACAATTAAACAAATTACTGAAACTCAATTGACTTCCAAAGGTGCTAAGTTAGAAAGATTAATTCGTCGCAAAAAACTTTTGCGCAGTTTGTTTGCTAACGATGTTAGACCAGAATGGACAATTTTGAAAAATATTCCAGTGATTCCGCCGGACTTGCGCCCGATGGTAGCTTTGGACGGTGGTCGTTTTGCCACCTCTGATTTAAATGATTTGTATCGTCGCGTTATCAACCGTAACAATCGTTTGCGACGGCTTTTGGATTTAGATGCACCGGAAGTTATTTGTCGCAATGAAAAACGCATGTTGCAAGAAGCAGTGGATGCTTTAATTGACAACAACGCGCGCCATTCCAAAACCGTATTGGCTGCCACTGGACAAAAACGTCAATTGCGTTCTTTGGCTGATATTTTGAAAGGCAAGCAGGGCCGTTTCCGTCAGAATCTTTTGGGTAAACGCGTGGATTATTCCGGTCGTTCAGTTATCGTCGTTGGCCCAACTTTGAACATTGATGAGTGTGGTTTGCCCAAACACATGGCTTTGGAATTATTCAAGCCATTTATCATGGGTGAAATTATCAAACGAGAATTAGCTCATAACGTCCGCAGTGCTTCGCGCTTTATTGAAGCCGAACACGACGAAGTTTGGGATATCTTGGAAGAGCTTACCAAAACTACGCGCGTATTTTTGAATCGCGCTCCGACCTTGCATCGTTTGGGTATCCAAGCTTTTCATCCACGTTTGATTGAAGGTAAAGCCATTCAATTACATCCACTGGTTTGTACTGCTTTTAACGCTGACTTTGACGGCGACCAAATGGCTGTTCATTTACCACTCACAACCGAAGCTCGTTGGGAAGCGGACAATTTAATGGCCGCCGAGAAAAATTTGTTAAAGCCGGCGACCGGTCAACCGGTGACCACGCCAAAACACGATATTGCTTTGGGTTGCTTTTATCTTACTCACTTTAAAACCGATAATACTGTTCCAGCCACTAAGATGTATGCTTCTGAGCAAGCCGCCAAACTGGCTTACAAATCACGCCAACTCGCTTTGTTTGAACCGATTAAAGTGCGTATGTTAGAATCGGCTGGTAAATTTCCAGAGAACGAAAGTTTAATTATTGAAACTTCTATCGGTCGCATTTTATTTAATGAAATTTTACCGGCGAAGTTGCGTTATTATAATGAAACAATCAACGTAAAAAAGTTGGCTGAAATTATTCGTTACTGTTTGGAATACTATGGTCAACAGGAAACCGCCTATTTCTTGGATAAGTTAAAAAATCTTGGCTTCCACTATGTTACTAAATCCGGTTACTCTTTGGGCATGGCTGACTTTCCGGAGATTAAAGAAAAGCCGATGATAATTAAAGGAGCTGATGCTGAGATTACTCTTTTAGAAGAACAATATCGCGACGGCTTATTAACAACAACAGAGCGTCATGCGAAAATTTTGGAAATTTGGGCAGCGACCAAGGACAAAATTTTAGCCAACAACCAAGCTACCCTAGACAAAAATGGTTCGGTATTCGCCATGATTGATTCTGGCGCACGCGGTACCTGGGGTCAGTTAGGTCAAGTTATTGGCATGAAGGGTCTGGTGGTGTCTCCATCTGGTGATATTATTGAATTGCCGGTCAAAGGCAACTTTAAAGAAGGTTTTGATGTTTTGGAATACTTTATCTCTTCGCACGGTACTCGTAAAGGTTTATCTGATACTGCTTTGCGTACGGCCAACGCCGGTTATCTTACCCGACGTCTCGTGGATGTGGCGCAAGATGTGGTAGTTTTGGAAGAAGATTGTGGTGACGAAATTGGCGAAGTGTTTACTGTAGAACAATCCAAACAAATGGGTGAAAAGTTGTCTGATCGCGTTTGGGGACGTTATGTTTTGGCTGATGTTAAAGCCGACGGTAAGACGCTTTTGAAAGCTGGCGGTATGATAGACGACAAAATGGGGCGTATGATCGAAGAGGCCGGTGTGGAATCAGTGCATGTGCGCAGTGTTTTGCAATGTCATTTGCCCAAGGGTGTTTGTCGCAAGTGTTATGGTTTTGATTTGGCCCACAATATTCCAGTAGAAATGGGGACTGCGGTTGGTATTATTGCCGCTCAATCTTTGGGTGAGCCGGGTACTCAGCTTACTCTCCGCACCTTCCATGCCGGTGGTGTGGTCGGTGGCGACATTACTCAAGGTTTGCCACGCGTAGAAGAATTATTTGAAAATCGCCAGCCCAAACACAAGGCGGTATTAACCGAAGTAGATGGCAAAGTAGAAATTGAAGACGCTGACGGCAAAATTATCACTTCTCCGACCGGCAAAAAGATTTTTGAAGGTCGTCGTGGTCAAAAAATTGCCAAGGTGCATTTTGAAGGCATGGATGAGACCAAAATTAAAGTGACTGCCGAAGATGAAGTAATGGTAAAAGACGGTCAAGATGTTGCCAAAGATACTGTGGTTGTGGTCCGTGGTTCTTCGGGTGAAGAAATTATCGCTAAATATGAAAGCCGAGTTAAAATAGTAAAAAATTCTCTGACGCTTTCTTATGTTGGTCCGAAAATTCGTGAATATATCATCCCGATTGATTATAAATTGTATGTTAAAGATGGTGATATTGTTATCAAAGGCCAACAATTAACCAATGGTAGTATTTATTTGCAAGAGTTGTTTGAATTGCAGGGTCGGCCAGCGGTTCAGCGCTATGTATTGGAAGAAGTACAAAATATTTATTCCAGCCAAGGTCAGAAAGTAAATGACAAACACGTGGAACTTTTGATTAAGCAAATGTTTAGTCGCGTGTATGTGGAAGATGCTGGCGAAACCGATCTTCTGCCGGGTGAAGTGATTGAAAAATCACAATTAGATTTTGCCAACCGTTTGGCGAAAAAAGCTGGCGGAAAAGTGGCGACGGCGCGCGAACTATTACTCGGCATTACTCGTGTATCACTCTCCACCCAAAGTTTCTTATCCTCCGCCTCGTTCCAAGAGACCGCTAAGGTGCTTATCAACTCTGCCATTACCGGCAAGGTTGATTTCTTGGAGGGCTTAAAGGAAAATGTCATTATCGGTCGGTTGATTCCGGCGGGGACAGGGTTTAAAAAGTAAAAGATTAAAGATTGAAGATTAAAAAATCACCTCGACATAATGTCGGGGTGATTTTATTTTTTTCACTTGCCAGTCAATTTACTGCTTCCGACAACGCCGATTGGCATTTTCAGAAATAGACGGGTGACTGGCGGTGGATTGCGCAGGCGCCCGTTGTTGGGTTTTGCGCGTGGCCGTCAGGACGACGGCGGTGGGCAGGGGCGGGGCCATTTGGGGGTAGGTCGGACGATGTGGCATGGGCCACTAATCCAGAGTGCCCCCAGAGTACGCAGATAGTTGAATTTATTTTTTTCAGCAGGGTGGATGTAGACCGTGATTTTCAAGTGCCTCTCGTCAAAGAAGCACTCTACCACGGTTTCCTTCGCCGTGGAATTGTTGGGGCAGAGCTGGTAGAATACCATCCCCGCTTCATCGGGATTATCGTCGCTGTGGTTCCAGACGACGACATCGTAGTTGTTGATTTGATCGGTGCCGCCGACCGCGGTTGCAAGAAGAATCTCTTGCCGTTTCAGGGCCAACGCGGGCCAGCCCTCGTTTCCCATCGTCGCCTCGTACACAATGCGATCGTGTACCTCTTCCCCGCCCACCGTCTCGGGCGACACCACAATCTTGGTGTAGTCCGGGCAACCGGCGAGGAGTGTGAGAGCGACGGCGAGACCGAGCGAAGCGATGCGCGACATGATTGTTCCTTTGCCCGCATTGGGCAGTTTTTTAGCGCAGTTCTTCCGTGCCAAACATCTCTTTATTACCACTTTTTTTGTTTTTGTCAAGGTGTTCACTTAAATATATTAATTGCTTTTTATATAAAATAGGCGTAAAATTGAAAGTATTAGACATAGTCAAATACTGTCATCCCCGTAAAAACGGGGATCCAGAAAGTGAATTTCAGTAGATTTCTATTTTTGTGGAAATGAAAATAATTATGAAAATGAAACAAGTAATATTTTTTATCTTAATTGGCCTAGCCGGCATTTTAATTGGTTTAGCTGGATTTTGGCTTGGGCCGGCCTTTGAAAAGGGGGGTGGCCATTCAGTCCAGTCCGTATCTGCGCGCATAAGCGATGCCTTGGAAGCCCCTACCGGTAGTTTCCACTCGGCTTTACCCTATGATAAAGACCTGTTTGATGCTCTGTTTAAGTATAGCCAACCAGTTAGCTCTTTGGGCGTTATTCCGATTTCGGCGGTTTTGCCCCATCATCTCGTGGCCGGGAGTTACGAAATTGGCATGCTTGAAGCCGTGGCAAAAAAAATTACCCCGCCAGTAGTAGTTATTATTTCCCCCAATCATTTTAGTACTGGTCACGCCCAAGTTATTACTGGTTTGGATGCTTGGCAAACGCCTTATGGAGTTTTGGAAATTGATAATAAAATAGTTAAGCAATTAGCCGCTGATGGGGCCAGTATTGATGATACCGCTTTGAAAAATGAACATGGTGTGGGCGCGCTTGTAGGTATTATTAAAAAAATTTGGCCTCAAACGAAACTGGTACCAATAATCACGCGCGCCGGACGTGAATTTAATTTAATGGATGATACCGCTAGTGATTTGGCAAAAATTTTGCCGAAAAACTCTTTGGTGTTGGCATCTGTTGATTTTTCCCATTACTTGCCGGAATTTTTATCAAATTGGCATGATGAATTATCAATTAATGTTTTAGAAACGGGTGACTACAATCGTTTAGAACGGTTGGAAATTGATAGCCAAAATTCAATTCGTTTACTTTTGAAATATAATGAAATAAAAAATGCGCAGAAATTTAATCTGGTGTTTCATACTAATAGTGCCGACATTATTAAAAATCCGGACTTAGCCGAGACCACTTCGCATGTGATGGGGTATTTTGCTTCCGGTGAGTCAGCGTCTTCCTTAGTTAGTATTCAGCTATTCGGCGACATGATGCTGGATCGTAACGTCGCCAAAAAAATGGGCGATGAGGGTTTAGATTATTTATTTGCTGATTTAAAAGGCCAAGAGAACAGGTTTTTTTATGGCCAGGATTTACTCGTGGCAAACTTAGAAGGTCCTTTCGCGCCAACGAGAGTTTATACTTCAAAAGAAATTGCTTTTCAGTTTGATCCAGCGCTCGCGCCCCAGTTAAAGCGCTATAATTTTTCCGCTTTTTCTTTAGCTAACAATCACACTTTTGATATGGGGCGAGCAAATGCTGATTTTACTAAAACAATTTTAACGCAAAATAAATTAGGATTTTTTGGCAGTGAATACGCGGTTAATGAGGGTGATATTTGGGTGGCGGGAGGAGAGTTGGGTTTGCCCGAGCCTGTCGCGTTTGTGGGTTTGAATTTTACGGAAGGGGGAGTGACGGACAGCCAAATTAAGCAAATTGTTATGGCCGCGAAAAAATTAGCAGAGAATGTAATTGTGATGCCACATTGGGGGCAGGAGTATGACAATATTTCTAACACCACCGAGCGCGACCGAGCGCATTTGATGATTGACGTGGGTGCGACTGTGGTCATGGGTGGCCATCCTCACGTAATTCAAGAAATGGAAATTTATAAGGGCGCGCCCATATTTTTTTCTTTAGGCAATTTTATTTTTGATCAGTATTTTTCGGGAGAAACGCAAGAGGGTCTGAGTGTTGGTTTGACTTTGTCTGCCGGCCATGTTAAAAATATATATACCTTTCCGTTTTATTCTGTTAAATCGCAGGATTTTTTAATGACCGGCGCTAGGCGTGATAATTTTTTTGAATGGTTTAATGATAATAGTCGATTAGATGGTAAGAAGTTTGAAAGTGGAAAATTAATTCTCGATAATTAATTAAGGCCTAATTCACTAATTTCTAATAAAATTTTTAAGGCTCAATTGTCATTTCGACGACTGTAAGGAGGAGAAATCTTTCTTATTGCCAAAGCATGCTTGCAGAAAGATTCCTCCCCGAAGCAAGGTCGGGGTGAACTATCGCTTGGAATGACAACATAGCGTATAATTAGAGCATTAGACATTTTATTAGAAATTAGTGAATTAGAAATTTATAATTATATGTCTGGACATTCAAAGTGGCACAATATACAGGGGCGTAAGGGCAAACAAGACGCCAAAAAGGGAGTTGTTTTTTCAATGTACGCTAAAAAAATCGCCATTGCCGCGAAAGCCGGGAGTGATATGGCCACGAATTTTTCTTTGCGTCTTTTAGTGGAAAAAGCGCGGGCGGTAGCAATGCCGAAAGATAATATTGACCGTGCCATTAAACGGGGCACGGGCGAAGATAAGAGTGCAGCGCAGATTGAGGAATGTATGTATGAGGGTTATGGTCCGAATGGGGTCGCGATTTTAATTAAAACTTTATCAGATAATAAAAACCGCACGGTGTCAGATTTAAAACATCTTTTAGATAAGTTCGGTGGTTCCATGGGTGCGGCCGGCAGTGTCGTTTGGATGTTTGAACAGAAGGGCTTCGCCCAATTTAAGATTTCAGATTTAGGATTTCAGATTGACGATGAAAAAGAATTGGAGTTGATTGAGGTGGGAGCGGAGGATATATCCAAAGAAGATGAGCAAATTTACATAAAAACAAAGGTAGAGCATTTACAAAATGTTGTTAACAAGTTAAAAGAAATGGGAGTAGAGGTAAATGAATCTGGCTTGATTTTTGAGGCCAAAGATAAAGTTCCGGTAGCCGAAGAAAATAAAACACGATTGGAAAATGTGTTTGAGGCGTTAGAAGAAAATGAGGATGTGGATGAATTTTTTACTAACGCGGAGTAGTTATGCGTATAATAGGCATTGACCCTGGCTTTGGCCGAATGGGGTATGGAGTGATTGAAAGCAGTAATAAGGGGCGTACTTGGAGCGCGTTAACTTGGGGTTGTTTGGAAACTTCTGCTAAAAAAACTTTAATCGCGCGCCTACAGGAATTGCGCGATAAAATAAATGAACTGGTAAAAGAATTTAAACCCACTGCCGCCTCGGTGGAAAAATTATATTTTTTTAATAACGCCAAAACTGCAATGGACGTTGGCCAAGCGCGCGGGGTGATTTTGTTGACTTTACTGGATCATGATTTGAAAATTTACGAATTTACGCCTTTGGAAATTAAACAGGCCTTGACCGGTTATGGTCGGGCGGAAAAAAGTCAAATGCAAAAAATGGCCGCAATGGTTTTGGGGGTAAAGGAAAAAATAAAATCCGACGACGCCGCCGACGCTTTGGCCGGGGCGTACTGCGCGGCGGTTAATTTTAAAATCAAATAATTTTATATGAATTTTGAAGAATACAAACTAGAGCAGGGAAGTATTATGATCGCCTACTCAGAAAAAAATTTGAGTGTTGGAGTTTTAAAGTTAATGCCTGGCAAGGAATTAGCCAAGCATAATCGGCCCGCTTTAGAATCGCTGTTCCAACTTAAAGGTAAGTGCAAGATGAAAGTTTTTGAAGATGATAATTCTTTTATCGAAGTTGTTTTAAATGAGGGGGAATCAATAAATATATCTTCCCTTAAATTTCATATTCATTCTAATCCGTTTGACGAGGAGTCGTTTACTTTTTGGAAAGCTACTGGGGATATAACTGAAATAATTAAAGATATCAGAAGTGGCCAGAAAATGTAAAAAAACACGGCGTTAAGCCGTGTAGTAAAAAAGAACTGGACCAACAGGGTTCATTTTTTTATACTTTTTTATAATCCGCTCCCACCGCTTCGCTGATATTTTTATAGCCGTCTTTTTTTAATAATTCAACCAAACCGCTATTAATCTCACTGATTAATTGTGGGCCTTTATAAATCATACCGGTAATAAGTTGAATTAGTGTGGCGCCGGCTTTAATTTTTTCGTAGGCGTCCGTAGCGGAAAATATTCCGCCACAGCCGATGATAATATATCGTCCTTGCGTTTTTTGATATAGATAACTAATAGTTTTAGTTGAAATTTCTGCGATCGGACGGCCGCTAATTCCACCCACGGTTTTGATATCAGCGTCTTTCAAAAGAGCTTTAATTTGTTCGTTAGTGCGGTCTTTGGTAAGATTGGTGCAAATAAAACCGCTGACGCGATGACGGTCGCTCACTGCCAAGAGTGCATCTAATTCTGCTCGGGACAAATCTGGTGGTAATTTCAAAAATGTCGGCTTATCAAAAGATATTTTTTCAATGGCGGTTAGTAAGGTATCTAAATCTTCGGCTTTGGTAAACGGTTGCCCGCCAAAAGCATTAGGGCAACTGATATTGATAGTAATATAGTCAGCCACGCCTTTCATTTTTTCAAAGGCCTTCACATAATCCGCAATGCCGGCTTGCGGGGTGGCGGTTAAGGCACAGTTGGTTTTGGCCACGCTTACTCCAACTGGTATTTTAAATTTTTTATTATACAAACGCTCGGCAATTTTTTCACAACCGTCATTTTTTAAACCATAATACACCACGAGCGCTTGAGATTTTGGCAATCGCCACAAACGCGGTTTGGGGTTGCCGTCGCAGGGCTCGCCCGTAACTGATCCCACTTCCATATGGCCAAAACCGACCGCCGGCATAATTTGGGTTAGACCAGCATTTTTATCAAATCCGGCTGCAAGACCAATTGGATTTTTAAAATTAATTCCGGCCACAGTTTGGGTGAGCGTTGGATGAGAATAATTAAGAAAAATGTTTGTCAGTGGTCGGGTAAGTGGATTGCCACCCAATAGTTTACCGACGGCAGTAATAAAATCGTGGACATTTTCCGGATCAAATTTAAAAAAAATCGGTTTGCCAATTTTTTGATATAAAAAACCAACTAATTGATTGCGTCGCTTGATTATTTCTTCTTTCATAAATGATAATTAGCTTTTTTATAGAGCTGACAATTTAAATCATTTCGGATAATTACAGTGCGGACTTGCCTTCGCGCCCAACGGACTCGTGTCGCAACAACGCTATATTAACAGCTTTAGCGTCCAATTTCAAGTGGCTGAATTTGGGTGAAAAAATAACGCCTTCCCATTCGTTAGCCCATTACATTGGTCTTGATTCCCGAGTCTGCCAATTTGGTGCTTCAATATTTCTTTCAAAAGAAACGATCGGAAGGCAAACCCTACAAAGTCGCCCTCATCGTCACTATGCACAAAATGGTTAATGTCATTTATTCGGTTTGGGTCAACCACAAACCGTTTGTTGACTACACCCAAACAACCGTCACCAAACCAAAAGAGGTCTGACGGTCTCTTGGGTTATCCACGGGTTGGCTTGACGGGGATATAATTAGTTAGGCGTTGTAAATTATTTTTTCACTTTTTGTTTTTTTTCGTTCGCCGTTCAATCACGGGGGGGCGAATTCGCTCAATCAATATGGCGTAGGGGCAGAGGGGTAGGGGTGAATGCCCCGTAGCCATATCACCCGTATCCTTTCTATTTGTTGTTATTGTTTTCTTGGACAACTCCAATTTTCCACACGCCTTTTTCTAAGAAGGCTTCTATTGTTTGCCGAGTCGCCTTATTGATCAAATTAGAGTGTGATATTTTATTTATTTTTCCATATTCAGCGAGTGTCATAATTTGCGCGCCCTCCAAATATGCGAGTCGTTTGTGGTAACTATTAGTAAGTGCCTTGCCGACTATTTCTTCCATAATTGCCGTTGCGTTTTTTTCGTCAAATTCTTTAAACGCTTCATAATATTTGTTTCGGTCGATGAATTTTATGTTTATTGGCACAAATCCTTCTCGAATTAATAGATAATTGTTTATAACGCGTCCAATACGTCCATTTCCGTCGCAAAATGGATGAGTGTATTCAAAGGCAAGGTGCAACTTGGCTATTCTTTTAATTATATTTTCGTGGCTCGTAGCATTATATTCCGATAGTATTTTTTCCAGACGGCCAACCACTTCTTTGGGGTTGGGAGCAATATGGCTGCCAACGCGCACAAATTCATTATCTTTTCTAAATCTTCCGGCAATATCATCACGAATATTTGAAATCAGCATTTTATGAAGAGATAGTATAACTTCAAGGGTAAGTTCTTGCTCTTTGGCTCTTTTGTCAATGTATTCCACAACCCTTGCCAGATTTTTTGCTTCAAAAATTTCTCGTTCAGTGATATATCTATCCAAATCTATTTGCAAAAGTATTTTTTCGGTTTCCTCAAGAGTGAGTGTGCTGTTTTCAATGGCGTTAGAGTTGTATACCTGCTCAGCCACTTCTGCTTCGCTAAGTAGTTTTAAAAGTTCCTGCTTGCCAACGGCCGCAGTATAGAAGCGTTCTCTTAATTGGGTAATTGTATTAAAAATATGTAATGTTTTGGGCATATTTATAGAGTTAATGAATATTGAGTAATATAACCTTATATTACGCTTTTTTCACTCTTTTGTCAAAATAACCGTGAAAAACTGTAAAAAGATAGTAGTTTTCACGGTTATAATATCAATTCTAGAGTTTTTTTATAATAATATCAAACAGATTCAAATGACAATTAATTTCAGGAGTCCAATCCCGATTATTCTCCGGATGAGTCTGAAATCCAACATATGTACATGTTCGAAATACAAGTGCTCGCAAAAGAAGTTGATTAAAATCTGCGATATCTTGTCCCAAGTCAAGAATTGATAAATCTGCATCTTCATGATCTAATGCACTAATTATCATGTCGGCAATAGGGTAATCGGCTGGTCTAAAATATGGGGTCACATCAATTATTGCTGGGGGCAACGTATCGTGGAATAAAATTTGATTTAAACCCCAATCACCATGAATTAATTGGTTAGGAAGATGATTGTCTTTAAGAAGATTAAAGATTTTTTTGAGCGGTTCTTTGGTTGGTTCAAAATTCGGTAGAGGTAATTCACTCCAAGCTATTTTATCAGCAATAGCAAAAACATCTGTTTTTTTATCAAACCATTCTGGTTTTGGTATGTTAGCTAATGCTTTGTGAAACACTTTGCTCAATTTTATCGCTTCGGCATATTGACCGCGCCTATGTTGACCCTCAAGAAATTCACTCGCTGTCCATCCATCAAATACCCATGTTCCGCTTTTTGAATGTATTGATTTTGGAACACGGAATTTATCACTTTTTAAATTATTATTTATTTCAGCTATCCATGAGGATTTAACCGTATCATTCGTTGGCTTAAATACAACATTCCCAACGCGGTAACAAGTACCTTCACCACCGGGAAGTAATATAGGCTCTCCGGAAACACCAAAAACGTTTAGAATGTTTTGATTTGGTATTTTTTCATGCATAATATTTATTACATCACTCATAATCACCATTATATTCGCCCCCACCCACCAATCACTTCAATCACAAAAAACAAAAAGTGAAAGTATTTTATTTCACTTAACGTACCTGCCACTACTGTTGCGTTAAATCAAACTCGCCTTCAATATTTTATCTAATTTTACACCAAAATCAAACTTTTGGCAATTTTACGATTTGAATTGAGCGTGAGATAATTGATGGGTTTTAATCATTAAACCATCATTTTTCTTATGCATAAAGATCGAT
>MFRE01000009.1:95811-108171 GCA_001784475.1 Candidatus Magasanikbacteria bacterium RIFOXYD2_FULL_41_14 | reverse complement strand
ACGCTCAAACCACCAACCTGCCGGTGCCATTTGTATCTGAAACTCCCGATGGCGTTTGGGTAGCACCTTGGAACAATGCTTGCGAAGAAGCCACGATTGTAATGATAGAACAATACTATCTGGGTCAAAAAACAATTACAAAAAATGCCAGTAAAAATTTAATGCGCCCGCTTTTTTCCGCCGAAGATAAATTATTTGGTTCAAATGCCGACACTAACTCAAGCCGAATTCAAACTATTGTTAATGATTTTACGACTTTTCATACCATTTCAAAAACTAATCCAAAGCTGGACGACATTAAAACTGAATTGGATGCCGGACATCCGGTAATATCCCTACATTACGGGTTTGATTTAAAAAATCCTCTAATCCCCTTTCTTCGCACTGGTTCCTCCTATCATGTGATGGTGATAACCGGCTATGATGACGACGTCCAAGAATTTATTGTAAATGATCCGGCCGTGACCAAAGGGCTTGACTTTCGCTATAATTATGATATATTCCTTAACAGTTTGCATGATTTTAACCATACTACTGGTAAGGCCGATGGCCCGGCAAGAGTACTGTTTACCAGGTTTAATAAAATAATACAAAAAGAAGGAAATAAGAGAACTTTTTTAGTGCGAAACAATATCAAATATCAAATTAGTAGCCCTGATTTAATGCAGAAATACGGTTGGAAATGGCGTGCTTTACGAATTTTGCCAACGGTTGATTTTGACGCCTTATTAACAGGGCCGACAATAGTGAAATAAATTCCGAGATCGGCTAATGGTAGGCCAGCAGACTCTGAATCTGCTTATCTTGGTTCGAATCCAAGTCTCGGAACCAAATAAAAATACCATATGGTATTTTTATTAGATAAAACGAAATAAAACGGTCACGAAATTTGTATCATATTAATATAAAAACCAAAGTAATTATTTATGCGTACCAAAATTGCTTCAATTTTAATTATTCTATTTATCCTTGGTTTCGGCGCGATTGTTTACTACACCCGACCGGTAATGAATTTAAAAAATAATGTCTTAAACATTCCAGCCGGACCACTTGCCTCAACCAATAATAATACACCGACCCCTAACCCCATTTCCAATTCGCCGTCTGAAAATATTTTTGCAATGGGACAAATTGCCATCCACAACAACCCGGCTGACTGCTGGTCAACTATCAACGACTCGGTTTATGATTTAACCGACTGGATCAATCGCCATCCGGGCGGACCACAAGCCATTGAAAGTTTATGCGGAACTGATGGTTCGGCGCTGTTCAGTGGCCAACACGGCCGTAGTCGCCGCGCCCAAAGCGCGTTAGAACTTTTAAAAATAGGAAATTTGCAAATTTAAACAATATGTCTGATAAACCAATGAAAATTTTACGATACGCCTGGGTAGTTTTATTTTTATGGTTTGGACTAAGTCAAATGTTTTTCCCAAATAACTGGACTGCGTTTTTACCAACCTGGAGCGGATATATGCCAATTCCGGCCGCAATGTTGGTCAAATTAAATGGTTGGTTTGAAATATTTGCGGCCATCTTTCTGTTCTTGGGAATCTTTACCAGACCCATTGCCATAATTTTAACAGCTCATCTACTCATAATCGCGGCTTCAGCCGGCGGAGCGATTGGTGTGCGCGATTTTATTTTAGCGATGATAGGTGTCGCCCTAGCGAGTGTGCCGGCTGACAATTGGACTATGGATTTTAAGGCCAAAAAAACAAAAACCGACCCCACTCCGGATGGTGCTTCAATCCAAACTTAATAAATTGCTCTCACTTAGGAAACGACTTTGATTCCGACTGATTTGCGTGTATAATAACTATATATGAAAACCATTGTCGTAATTCCCACTTATAATGAACAGGCCAATTTAGCCCGCCTTATCCCCACTTTAGTGGAAAAATCGCCATCTGATCTGGAAATTATTGTGGTTGATGATAATTCACCGGATAAAAGCGCGGACGAGGTGAAACTCTGGCAGAAAACCTATCCGACCAAATTATATTTGATTGAACGACCCACTAAAGCCGGTATCGGCTCGGCCTATGTGGCCGGTTTTAAAATGGCCTTGGAATTGGGCGCAGATTATATTTTAGAAATGGATGCCGACTTTTCGCATGACCCTGCCGATATAAAACGTCTAATAAATGCTTGTGCTCAAGGCGCGGATTTGGCGATTGGATCGCGACGAGTTGCGGGCGGACAAATTATCGGCTGGAAC
Source organism: Candidatus Magasanikbacteria bacterium RIFOXYD2_FULL_41_14 (assembly GCA_001784475.1). GTDB lineage: Bacteria > Patescibacteriota > Patescibacteriia > Magasanikbacterales > GWA2-37-8 > XYD2-FULL-41-14. The sequence goes on along the minus strand of MFRE01000009.1, from coordinate 105,950 downwards.
TGGCGCCGCAAAATGATGAGCGCGGGGGCAGGCGCGTTTGCCAGATTCCTTCTAAATTTAAAAACCAAAGATATTACTGCTGGCTTTCGCTGTTTTAAACGCAATACTTTAGAAAAAATAGATTGGCAAAATGCCACCGCCAGCGGCTATGCTTTTCAAGAAGAAATTCTATATCAAGTGGAAAAAGCGGGCTTTACGATTAAAGAAATTCCCGTTGTATTTTTAGATAGACAAGAAGGCATTTCAAAATTATCGTCAAATGATATTATTGAATTTTTTAAATTAATTTTTAAATTAAAATTCCAAATATATGCCAAAAAAACACAACCCTGATCAGTGGGATTTACCATTTCAAGATGCGCCGAGGTCGGAATCAGAAACAACTACGCCCCAACCGGAACAAGCTCCGGACCCGACACGAACTCATCGCCCAGCTGTAGAAGAAGAACCGGAAGACATTGAACGACCATCTTATGTTAGAGAAGATGGTGTCGCCATATTTCCAACCGACCCGCCGGAAACTCCCGGCCAAGAATGGAAACGACTTGGCCACATTGTGGATAAAAAACAACGCGAACAGCGAAACAACGCCGCCATACGAGAACGGCTCACTCGACCACATACAGATAATGATTAAATATCAGAATTAACAATGCCAGACAAAACATTTTCCAATTCGGAAAATGTTTTTAATTGAGCCAGAGTGCCCCGGATTTTAACAGCTCCGGGCAAACCTTTGAAGTAATATAATAAATGTTTACGGAAAGTAACAATACTATTTTCACCATAATGCTCAACATGTAATTTAGCATGCTCCAAAATAACTTTCTTTCTTTCTTCCAGATCAGGCACTCGCCCACAAAATATCCAGGGATTGCCCAGTGCAGCCCGGCCAATCATCACTCCATCAGCACCGGTAATTTCTAAACATTTTGTAATATCTTCAACTGAACGAACATCGCCATTTGCCAATAATGGTATTTTAATAATTTGTTTTACTTTACCGATTGTCTCCCAATCCGCCACACCCGAATACATTTCCGCGCGTGTGCGACCGTGAATAGTGAGCGCGTCCGCGCCGGCGGCTTCAATTTTTTTGGCAAATTCCAAAATTTCTTCGTGTTGACTCCATCCTAAACGGGTTTTAACCGATAAGGGCACGTCTAAATTTAATTTCTTAATTGCTCTAATCGCCTCCCCCGCTCGTCCGCAATCTTTAAGGAGCGCCGCGCCCGCATCGGAACGATTGGCGATTTTTGGCACTGGACAACCCATATTAATATCAATCCCATCCGGATGAAATTTATCAACTACCATTTGCGCCGCCTCCGCCAAATTGACCGGATCACCCCCCATAATTTGCATTACGAGCGGTCGTTCTTCATTATTAAACTCCCCCATTTTCAAAGTTTTTTCATTATCGCGTGTAAGTGCCTCCGCGCTTAGCATTTCTTTAAATACCACAAAATCATGACCACTAACCTGCCGACAAATCCGCGTAAACGGGCTGTCAGTCATATCGGCCATGGGGGCGAGGGCGATGATTGGTTTTTTAGTAAACCAAAATTTCATGATACTTGTAATTTAAAGAGATTTATAATATGCTATACTAGATCTTTCAATTTGGAAATTATAGCACGATTTACAAATAAATCAAGGATGGGGCCAGGTACTCTAATAAATATTTTGAAAAATTAGAATTGGGCAAACCAAGAAGGAGAGGGTCTTGACTGACAAAGACACCGGAACAAAATTTCGCTATCTCCAAGTCGTGGTAAGCAGAAAAAACAAATACCGAGGAGTAGTGAAGGTGACGCGAAACCCAGATCACCCCGGCAAAGTTGGGGTGGCATGGGACCAGTGTCCAGAAACTACAGTTTTTTTGTGGGAGCAAGACATACAGCCCGCGTAGGCGCGGGCGAGCGCTCTTTGAGGGGGCGGGAGTGACGCTGGAGGTTTCCGCCCAATCCTCCAGCTCAATTCTAATTTTTTATAAATTATGCCAACTTTAGAACAGTTAGAAAGTGAAATTAATGAAATTAAAACCCGCAACCAGCGGGTGGAGACCGACAAGGCCTGGGAAACTAGCATAGCACGAAAATTAGTGGTGGCCATTTTGACATATTTGGTTATTGTCATCTTTTTTTATTCGGCCGACCTCCCCCGCCCGTGGCTCAATGCCATTGTGCCTACCAGCGGATTTTTACTTTCCACTCTGACATTGCCGATTTTTAAAAATTGGTGGATTAAGAAATTTAAAAAATAGTTATCCACACCAGCTAAATTGACACCCCCCGAGAGAGCTGATACAATCAATCTACAATTCAATTGTTTATTTGTGGAAGTGAGGTGACCAACCTTCGTCGAAACTTCGACGAGGAAAGGAATTCCTCCACTGTGCCGCAACGGTAATCCGTGCTTCGTCCCGATTATATCGGGACTACGCAGGACAAGCCCCTTAAACTGGGATCTTGCCCCGCGTAGCCAAAGGCGATGCGTGGGAGTCCGATCTTCAAATAAATGTAAATCCCGAGCAGGACCATATTTTTGGAATTTTTACGCCCAAAATATACCATAATTTCTGCTCGTGAGGTGGAAATTTTTGTTTTTTACTGTCATTCCCACGCGCCCGAGCAAAGCGACAAGTGCCCTTGGGGTGAAAGCGGAAATCCAGTCGCAAAAAATACTACCGAGCCACTGGATCCCCGCTTTCGCGGGGATGACAAATTGATTAAGCACTATGATTCTAAAACAAAACCCCCTGCTCATCCGTCTGTTTTTCTTTTTAATTTTTGTCTCCGCTACGAGTGTTGCTTATTTGCTTTTACCAAACGAGCCAGCACCCCACCCTCGCCCTCCCCTTTTTGAAAAGGGATGGGGAAACGATATAACGACAACGTCAATTGTCATTCCGACCCAAGTGAAGGAATTCCTTTCCGCCAAAGGCGGATCCGCCTCGGGCGGAAAAGCCGGCAATGAAGAAAAAACCGATAGCACCACCACCCCATTAGATAATTTCCAGACCGCCTCGCTTACAGTTAACGACCAAAACTATACTTTACAATTTAAGCCGGGCGAGAATTTATTGACCGCCATGCGACGACTGCAAACTTCCTCAATTCAGCCATTTTCTTTTAGTGGCCAAGAATACGCCGGATTAGGATTTTTTGTGGACAGTATCAATGATATTAAAAATAATCCATCAAAAAACCTGTACTGGATTTACTACATTAACGAACAATCAGCCAATATTGGCGTATCATTTTATTTATTAAAACCAGAGGATATTATTAAATGGAAATATGAAAATTCAACCTTTTAAAAAAATAAACTTTAATACAACCTCATTATTTTTTGCCGTAGTGAGCATGGCATTTTTTTGCCAGATAGCGCCAGTCCAAGCCGACACGATTGCCCCAACCTCCACTTTAAACGTCACGTCAACTACATTAGAAATTGCTAGCACGACGGCTGATAATACTTCTACCACTCGAGCTATAGTTGAACACATAAATGATACAATCATTATCAACGAAATAATTTCAGCTGGCGATATTAACACTGCTGTTCAGAAAATTTTTGACTACCTAAAATCACAACAAGACACCAGCGGAAAAATAATTGACGGCAACATTACTGACTGGTCAATTATGTCTTTTGGCGCAAAAAACATCTACGCTGACGATGTTGGTAATACTGGCGCCTCACTTTTAAACTATGAAAAGAATTATAATTTAGATGACCCCAGCGATTTAAACTCTTGTGCCAGTTACCCCCGCCATATATTAGCACTACTCGCAGCTGGTGTCGGAACAAACGACCCGGCAATTAAAGGATTGCGTAATAAAATGAGTTCCGTTTGTTACCAAAATAACCAATACGGATTAGACGGTATTAATGATGATGTCTTTGGCTTAATTGCTATCTTAGCTGCAGGTGAAAGTTCGGGGGCAACTATCGTGTCGGATATGGTAATAAATATATTAAATTGGCAATTAGACAACGGAGCTTTTTCTTGGCCGGATTGGTCTGACCCCACTAAAAAAGTTGCCGGTGGTGACATTACCGGTGCGGCAATTAACGCTCTAAAATATGCCATTAGTAAAGGGGTGAGAGTAAATAGCGATGTATTTACCAAAGCAAAAAATTATTTACAATCATCACAGCAAGCAGACGGCGGATGGAATTTTGGCTATGGTGGCCCATCAGACGTAATGACAACAAGCTGGGTTCTAATGGGTATAAACGCATTAGGCGAAGGACAAAATAATTGGTTTACGGCCTCTGGCACAAATCCTTGGTATCCACTAATAAAAAATCTAAACGCAGATGGATTTTATGAATCATACGGCCAACCAGATTGGTTCGCTCTGAAACATGCCGTACCTGCTCTAGTTGGAAAATCTTGGCCAATAATTTTACCACAAAAAATCACCCGCTTTGAAACTGGCGACAACGTCACTTACATCAATCGCGGCACTAGCTACAACCCTGGTCCGGCAGTTAATGAAATAGTGAGCGCGAGCAGTACGCCCACCACTACCATTAATACTGATGCGGATGTGGCCAGCAGTACTACTTCCACCGTAGATATTAGTGATATTTTGACAGCAACTTCCACATTGGTAACCACTACTATTAATATTACTACCGCCACTTTAACCACTAGTACCTTGAACAATTTTAGTATTCAAATAACCTCTACCACTATCGCAACCAACACGGATAATACAATAATAATTAAAAAACGAGTTATCAATAAAAAGATACTACCACCAGTTGCTAAAACTGAAACAACAGTTAATCCACCAACAGCGACTCAAGCAGTTAAAGGAGAGAAAATTTATATCGACGAACCGGCATCTAACAATAAGGAAAAAATTACTATTACCACTGGCTCTGTCTTGACAGCAATAATACTGTGGGGTATTAAATTATTAAAAAATTTGTTATAATAACAATCCGCACTATATATAAATTCAAAAATCAAACTATTATGAAGAAATACTTGCCGATTTTACTGCTTATTATTTTGGGGATTTCTACGCGCCTTCTCCCCCACCTCCCCAATTTTACTGCCATTGGCGCGGTGGCAATTTTTGCTGGGCGTTACCTACCCAAACGTTATGCTGTTATTTTGCCACTAATGGCTATGTTTTTGAGCGACATTATTATAGGTTTTTACAGCATATCAATTATGATAGCAGTTTATGCTGGATTCGCTGTAATGGTATATTTGGGGCAACGTACTCAAAATACGGGCTGGAAAACAGTGGCCACCAATACAGTTGTCGGCTCACTTATTTTCTACCTACTATCTAATTGGGCGGTCTGGGCCTTTGGCACAATGTATCCACACACTTTAGCCGGACTTTCTCTTAGCTACTTTATGGGTTTACCTTTTTTCCGCAATAGTTTATTGGCTGATATGTTTTATACAGCAGTGCTAGTCGGTGGCTATGAAATGTCACTGGCATTACTTCAAAACAACAAAATTACTAAAACTATTTAATTAGATTTAAAAATTCTATAAAAAATACCGCTAAGCGGTATTTTTTTTGTTTTTATGCGTATGGTAATTCCTTGGGCACATCCGGTTCCGGCTCTACTGCTGATTCTGGTGGACCAACCCGTTTCAATCTGATATGCTGTTCGGACAACTCCAAAGGCAAGTTCATCGGCGGTTCACCTCGCTTGGTTTCGGCCTTCTGTAATAGCGGGGTCTTCACAAACGGCAATGGGAAATGCCACAGCGTGGCCAGCTCTTCGATGTTTAAAATATAAGGACTACCACCAACCTTTAGTTTACGCTTTTTAAAAGCCGTGACGAACTTACGCTTGATATAATCCAAATGTCTGGTTTTAAACCAATAAAAAGCTTCTGTTGTTTTGGTCGGAACAATTGAATTGCGGCTCTGAATGTGGAACTGATTCAAAGAACCAATGAAGCCATCAATACAACGACCCGGATTATAGGCCTCATGGCGCGCTACATATAAAATTCTGATTTTAGTTTTGAAACCGATTTTGGCAATTTTATCTTCAACTGCCTCTACTGTCGCTTTTACCCCCGGCGTTAATTCTGAAACTTTCCCAGGGACTTCCACTTCCTCGCTACTACCCAATTCATCCGGCTCAAACTGCCAATACCAGATATTGCGTAATTCTAACAAAACCTTGCGTGGTACACTATTGAAAAAATATAACAAAGTACGATCCTTTTTATATTTTTTCTTACCGGTAACAATTTCTTTTACCAATTCAATTCCCTCTTTTTTCCAACCATTGCCAGTAGGTTCAAGAATAATCTGAAACCACAGGTTCTCTCCTTTTCCAATTCTACTAAAATTTTCTAGAATCGCGGCCATCGGATCAGAAAATACCAAATCTTTGCTAATATTATATTCAAAGCTGGGATAGGTCCGAATGGGATAGGCCTGATTTTCTCCCAAACCAAACTCCACCCCAAAAACATTGTAATCTTTATCCGGAAAATTACCGGATATAGCATCAACATAATCCTCCACTTCGGTTATTTCTGCTTCCACATACTGTGCATAAATTGCCGCTTCCACTAAATCTCGAAATTCACTCTCACAACGAATTAAAAATTGAATATAACCATCTATACTGACAATTTCAATACTAAACCATTTCTGTTTTTTGCCTAACCAAAATTTCTCCCATAAATTTGGACCAGTTTTGGCGCCGCTCAAGTGCGCAAAAACTTGTTCCACTGCTTTAGGGGTCTGAATGTATAAAGGTGGAATGTTAACTGCCAACAACATCCATTGCCATTTTTTGGTATATTTACCCTGCCGATACATTACCCACAATTCCGCGCCCATTTCAATAAATACAAAAGCAATAAGGGTCCAACCAACAATTACTACCAGCGACTGGATAATCTCAAATGGAGGCTGCGAAAACAGCTTAAACCAAAAAGTAATATCAATGCTATAGCCAAACGGAGTTTCAAAAAAAACTGGCGACATAAATTTCTTCAATCCTTATTTGTCCACGATATGATAAACACTGCCATAAATTATGGCCATAGAAAATACCGTCCACCACCAACCATGCCCGCCGGAATAATAACCGGCATAATAGGCCAAAATGCAAACTAGCGTAGTGGCAACTGCCACTAAATGACGAATAAATTTTTCACCCATAAAATTTTAATTCAATTCCCATGACACAGGTAACATGACTCAATTGACGCGCTGTGTCATGATATTTGGATCATGAGCCATGTATTTATTATACCATAATCTGTCTAAAACTAAAAATCCCCCGCGAATTGCGAGGGATTTTGAAGTAATATATTTTACGCTTTTCTCTGCCACTTTTCCACTAAAGCAAGTAATGGGCTCGCAATAAAAATAGAAGAATAAGCACCTGACGCAATACCGATCAATAGTGCCAAAGTAAAGTTGTGAATAGTAGCGCCACCGGCGAAATATAAGGCCAGTAGTGGCAATAAAGTCGTCAAAGTAGTGTTAATAGACCGCATCAATGTCTGATTTAATCCATAATTAACAACCTCACTAAAATTCTCTGACCCATGACGCAACAAATTCTCACGTACCCGATCATATACTACAATAGTATCGTTAACCGAATAGCCCAATACTGTCAAAAGCGCCACTACAAAAGCCGTATCAACTTCCACATTAAAGTAATGCCCCAACACGGCAAACACACCGATTACCAGCAACAAATCATGAATAAGAGCGACAATGGCTAAAAGTCCATATTTCCAACTGGCCACTGGCCGCGAAACCTTGCGGAAAGCATAAGCAACATACGCCACAATACCCAAGCTTACCATTATAATGGCCCACAGCGCTCGTTTGCGAAGTTGAGAACTTACTGACGCTCCCACGGTTTCAAATCGCTCCTCGCGCACCTCATTGCCACCTACACTAAACTTCTCCCGCACACTCTTTAAGGCTGTCTGATGCTCATCTTCTGTTAAAAATTTCATGCGTACTAGCAAGCCTTTGTCGCCAGTATTTTGAACAGTAACATTTTGAAGATCAACCCCACTAAACTCCGCGCGCGTTTCTTCCAAAGTCGGACGATTCTGGCTAAAAGTTAATTCCATGATAGAACCACCGGCAAAATCAATGCCCGGTTTTAAACCCCAGATTAAGGTGAAGGCCAGACAAACCAAGGCAACCGCACCGCTAAACCCAACCCAAACCCAAGAATATTTGATAAACGGCAAATGCATATTTTTCTTGCCTTCGGTGTCTTTTTTAATATGACCCAAGAACAACCAATTGCCTTCATCTTTAAACCACGCGAATACCCAGCGCGCCAGAGTTCTGGTAATGGTAACGGCAGTAAACATTGACACCAATACACCAATAGCCAAAGTGACGGCAAAACCTTGCACAAAACCAGTACCCATCCACACCAAAAATACACAACTGATTAAAGTGGTGATATTACCATCACGAATTGATGTCCATGCCCGCACAAAGGCCTCTTCTACTGCTGTTTTTAAGCTCTTACCCAAGCGTAATTCTTCTTTCAAACGTTCAAATACCAAGACATTGGCGTCAACCGCCATACCAACTGACAAAATCACACCAGCAATACCAGACAAAGTTAAAGTAACACCAACTAATTTAAATATTGCTAAAGTCAAAGACGCATAAACACCCAACGCCAAAGCCGCCAATAAACCAGGTAAACGATAATACAAAAGCATGAATAAAATTACCACCGCTAAACCGATAAGGCCGGCTTTGAAACTTCTATTCAAAGAATTCATGCCTAAAGTCGCGCCCACAGTTTGTTGACTAACCAAATCAACCGGCACCGGTAAAGCACCGGAGTTTAAACGTTGAGCCAAAAGTTTTGCTTCTGATAAAGTAAACCCACCGGTAATAACCGCGCTACCGGACAAAATCGGTTCATTCACGCGCGGAACACTAATCGCTTCACCATCCAAAAATATCGCTACTTGCTTATTAACATTACGCTCAGTTATATCGGCAAATAATTTTGTGCCCTCATCATCAAAATTCAAACTTACTTGCACCGCGCCAGTACGAGTATCTTCAGTAACTTCTGCTCGTTTTAGTTGCTTGCCAGACAAACCACTTGATTTCCATGGCTCAGCCGGTGGCACAATATCAGTAGCAGATTTAGTGCGTACTAAAATGCGACTTACTTGAAACTGCGATTCAGCCGCATCCGCGGTTTTATAAATTAAATGATAACCAAATTGAGTCAGCACTGGATCGGAAATACTACCAACCGGCATATCAAAAACTACTTTATCAAATTCCGGCACCATCTCCCCTTTTTTAAATTTACCAAGATCACCTTCTCGGTCAGCCGCGCCCGGTTCAGTTGAAAATTGACGAGCCAATTCAGCAAAATTTCCCGAGGTAGCCTGCGCTTTCAACTCTTGAATTTTTGCCAAGGCCTGATCTTTGGTATATTGCGGGTTATCACAACGTTCTGCACCAGTGTAACAAATCAAAATATGTGATGCTGAAACATAGCGTTCCCCATCTCTAACCGCCATTCGTTTTACAATATTGTAACCTTCTGGACTTTTTACTAAACTTTTACTCACTTCGCCTTCCTTAGCGGTTTTAGCCCAAGTATAAATTTCCGGAAATACTTTATTGTCAATAAAATTTAAGTCACCGCCATTATTTTTGCTATTATCATCTTCAGAATATTTCAAAACTGCCTCACCAAAATCACCAGATTTAACAGCGCCGAGCGCTTCATCAGCTTTCTTCTTAGCGGCATTATTAAAATCAGTTAATTGTTTTTGTTCGTCAGTAGTTAAATCACGCTGGGGCTCGTCATTTTCTTCTTTAAATTCTAAAACCGGTGTACCGCCGATCATGGCAATAGCTTGATTAACATCCTTAACGCCCGGCAATTCCACAATCACGCGATAGGTTTCACCCACGCGTGTGGTCTGTACCAAAGGTTCGGATACGCCCAAACCACCACGCACACGTCTTTCAATTACATCACGCACGCCCTCAACCGAGTCAGCGCGATCATTAGGAGCAATATTGTCAATTTTAGCTTCATAAATTAAATGCGCCCCACCTTGCAAATCCAAGCCCAAGTTAAAACCCGCTGCCGGTAAATTTGGCAAG
>MFRE01000009.1:89385-95800 GCA_001784475.1 Candidatus Magasanikbacteria bacterium RIFOXYD2_FULL_41_14 | reverse complement strand
TTTACCGTTTACCCAATTTATGCCGGCATTGGCATAACCGGGGAAAACAATTACAAGACAAACAAGTAACAACGCTCCCACCCCGGCCGCTCGCCAACGAATTGTCGCGCGGGTTAATTTTTTCGTTGCCTGCTGATGATATTTATTGGCCATATGATGATTTCAAATTTTAGATTTAAGATTTTAAATATTGTGAAAAAGTGTCAATATCTTACCTTATTTATTATTTTTTGGCAAGGGTGTTAATTAGACCCATGACATTTTTTAAACTTCTTACCCGAACCGCACGGACACGGATCATTACGCCCAACTTTATTGCCCTCCGCGTCTTTGGGCACACTTTTTATTACCGCACTCTCACGTTCGGCCCCACTCAAAATCATATTGCCTTTGGACATCAAACTCGGTGCCAGCTTCAAACCCACGCTAACTTTATAAATCGTATAAACTACATCACGCGAAATCAAATTCAACAATTCATTGAACATGCGATAAGTTTCTTTTTTGTATTCCACCAAAGGATCACGCTGGCCATAACCGCGCAAGCTAATACCAGTGCGCAAATAATCCACCGCCACCAGATGCTCCACCCATAAATTATCCATGGAACGCAATAGGATTTGTTTTTCTACTTCCAAAATTATCCCCGGTTCGGGCACAGCCGCCACCAGCATATCTTGATATTTTTTCTTAGCCAATTCAGATAAAAATTCAATAATTTTAGTACGCGCTTCAACCGCTTGCAATTTTTCCGTGCCACCGTTATTCATATGTAAAAGCACATCTCGCTCCGGATCAGTTAACGGAAAAATTGTTAAAACTGCGGCCTTAATTTCTTCCATATTCCACTCGCGTTTCTCTTCAGAGTTGGTATGAAATGACACTACCTGTTCAATCTCATCTTCCACCATTTCAAAAATAATACCACGAAGTGTTTTGTTATCTAAGCTTTGTTGTTCTTCGCCCTGCAAATTTTCCGTCAAAGCATTTTTCTCTTGCTCAAACACCTCCAAAACTTCTCTTCGTTTGTTATAAATCACTTCACGATGACGATTTAAAACATCATCATATTCCAATAAATGTTTGCGTGAATCAAAATGAAATCCTTCCACTTTCTTTTGGGCAGATTCAATAATTTTACTGATGCTTTTATTTTCAATCGGCATATCATCCGGCACTCGCAAACTTTTCATCACACTGCGAATTCGTTCGCCCGCAAAAATGCGCATCAAATCATCTTCAGTAGATAAATAAAACTGGGTAGCGCCCGGATCACCCTGACGACCACTACGACCGCGCAGCTGATTATCAATACGTCGCGATTCGTGTCGCTCCGTACCAACCACAAATAAACCACCGATTTGCGTGCAACGCTCTTTGGCAGACACATCCGGCGGATTACCGCCCAAAATAATATCCACGCCACGCCCAGCCATATTAGTGGCCAAGGTTACCGCGCCCGGCGCACCCGCTTGCGCCACAATTTCACCTTCCCGTTCGTGGTTTTTCGCGTTTAAAATTTCGTGCTTCACGCCTTCTTGCTGTAAAAATATACTTAACTCTTCATTTTTTTCCACGGAAATTGTGCCAATTAAAACCGGCTGGCCTTTTTGTTGTAATTCTTTAACCGCCTTGGCAATGGCCTGATATTTTGCTTCTTCGGTGCGATAAATCCGGTCCGGTAAATCATGACGACAATTAACTTTATTAGTCGGCACTACCACCACTTCTAAATTGTAGATCTTGCCAAACTCTTCTGCTTCAGTAACAGCCGTACCAGTCATACCAGCTAATTTTTTATATAACCGAAAATAATTTTGAAATGTTACTGTCGCCAAAGTTCTACTTTCACGCTGAATTTTAACTCCCTCTTGCGCTTCAATGGCTTGATGGAGTCCCTCGCTATAACGCCTACCCATCATTTTGCGGCCAGTAAATTCATCCACAATAATCACTTCGTCGTTTTCCACCACATAATCGCGGTCGCGTTTAAACAAAGCATACGCCCGCAAGGCCTGTTCCACATGATGCACAGTGCCAATACCGCCCTCAGCATAAATATTTTCAATTCCAAGCCAATCTTCCATTTTTTTAATACCCCTTTCTGTCAAACTGGCTGCGCGCATTTTTTCATCAACATTAAAATCATCTTCCGGCTTTAAACGTCGCACCAAATCCGCGAATTTATAATACAAATCCTGCGCTTCTTCGGCCGGCGCGGAAATAATAAGGGGGGTGCGCGCTTCATCAATCAAAATTGAGTCCACTTCGTCCACAATCGCAAAATTAAGTCCGCGTTGCGACATGTCCGCCAAATTCTGCACCATGTTGTCGCGCAAATAATCAAAACCAAATTCATTGTTGGTGCCATAAGTAATATCGCAAGCATAGGCCTCCTGACGGCTACAAGATTCCAAATATTCATACTCCACTTTAAAAGCACCTTTGGCATCGCGCTCAGCATCCACTGGACTGCCCTCCGACAAATCTTCCTCCACCACACGCGCTGTACTGTTATAGCGATAAGAAACTAATAATTGTTGAATAATGCCAACCGATAACCCAAGCGCATCGTAAATCTGTCCCATCCACACCGCATCGCGTTTGGCCAAATAATCATTCACCGTTACTACATGCACACCTTTGCCGGAAAGCGCATTTAAATAAATTGGCAAAGTTCCTACCAAAGTTTTACCTTCACCAGTTTTCATTTCCGCAATCTGACCATGATGAAGCACTAAGCCACCTAAAAGTTGAACATCAAAATGACGCATACCAGTAACACGACGCGAAACTTCTCGCACCACGGCAAACGCCTCTGGTAAAATATCATCCAAAGTTTTACCCTCAGCTAATTGTTTTTTAAATTCCGCGGTTTTAGCGCGCAAAGCTGGCAAATCCAATTTTTCCAACTCTGGCTCTAAAGCGTTAATTTGAGACACGAGCGGCTCCAAACTCTTAATAACTTTAGCATTTGGGTCGCCGAAAATTTTAGTTAAAAAAGTCATATCCCGTATAGATAATATGTAAGAATCACCAGCGTTGTTTATATTCCGCTTGGACGTTATATGTTAATTTTGGCAGTGAGGACGCTTGCGTAGACGCACTGCCGAGCCGCCTCGGACGGCGTGACGGCAGGGCTGAGCTCTCCCGCAACAACAAAATTCACATATAACGGACAAGCGACTAAACTATATATAACGCTCTGAGTTTTTACAAATAATACAAAAAAATCAGCCAAATTTGGCCTCATTATCTTACCATAAACGCTTAAAATAAACAAGGGTTAATCCCCTTGACAAAAAGGCAAAAATGTGCTATTAAAAAAACTAAAATGGCTAAATTAGCCCCGCGAGAGGCAGTCAGGCAAAAAAATGACACTCTTCAATTAAAAATCAATTTTGACCTGATTTTTAGGGATTTTCTTAACACTATTTTTTTTGATCAAAACAAGCACCCCTTTAACCATTGCTAAAATCAATATATTGTAAATTACCACTTCACCATAACCCTGGCCAAATTTATTAGCAATAAATGAGGTGACCTGTGAAGCAATAAAAGTGGTGTCTAAATTAATATCCTGATTAAAACCAGTGGATCCAGCCGATTGTTTAAAACTACCAATTAATTTTTTATTAAAGAAATTATTAGGCATATGGGCAGTATAAAAATAAAAAACAGCACCAATAATGGGGCTGTTTTAGTAATTACTGCCGAGACAATCTAACGTCTTTGCCTAAAATACAACAAGCCCCGTCCGGACAAACAGTACATCAAACGGTGCCGTGGCTGTTGACTTTTTATTAATTTTAGCCAAAAACGTAATAACATATACTTGATTACATAATAGTAGACGTTCATAATAGGTAAAGTGTTACACCAAAAAATCGACCATATTGGCCGATTTTTTTATTTTACATCTAAAATTTTACCACTTCTTGCGTGAACGCTGGGGCGCGCGGGAGTAACCGCCAGTTCCAGATGAAGGCCTACTGGCATATTGCGGACGGCGGCCAAATGATCGGCCTCCCCCACTATGCTGCCCGCCAAAACTTCTTGGTTCTGGAATAAACACTTGAGCGCGACGAGGCGGTAATACCGGCAATGGTGCCACAGGAATATATTTTTTAATTAAACGTTCAATTTGTTGAACATCACGTCTTTCTTCGGGACCGACAAATGAAATCGCTTTACCACTAGCGCCAGCGCGACCAGTACGGCCAATGCGATGCACATAATCATCTGGATTATCTGGTAAATCAAAGTTAATAACCAGAGCAATATCAGTCACATCAATACCGCGCGCGGCAATGTCAGTGGCCACGAGTACCCTAAATCTACCAGATTTAAAACCGGCTAATGCGGCTTTGCGTTGAGCCAAAGATCGGTTGGAATGAATTTCCACAGCCGAGTGCCCCATCCCCCGCACAGCCATAGTAATTTTTTTCGCGCCATGTTTGGTGCGGGAAAATAACAGCACTGTTCCAGGATTATCTGACAAAATTTTATCTAAAAGCTGCAAACGTAGTTCTTTGCCAATAACAAATACTTCCTGTTCAATTTGCGCGGCCGGTGTGCCCGAAGGTGCCACTTCAATTCGCCACGGAGTTCTCATGTAGCGATTAGCCATTTCCGCAATCGGTCCAGGCATAGTAGCTGAGAACATCATGGTCTGGCGATCTTTCGGAGCGTAATTTAAGATTTGTTTAATTTGCGGAGCAAACCCAATATCAAACATCCGATCCGCTTCATCCAAAACAATCATTTTTACATTAATAAGCGACAAATTATTTTGCTGTAAATGATCAATTAAACGTCCCGGAGTGGAAACGATAATATGCGGATTGCGACGGATTGCTTGAATTTGTTCGCGAGAAGACGCACCCCCGATTAAAACTGCAGTACGTAAGCCCAATTGGCGACCAATGCTTTGTAAAACTTCATTGACCTGCAACGCCAGTTCGCGAGTAGGCAGCAAAATCAACCCTTGGCACTTATTCCGCGACAAAAGCTGAATCATAGGTACACCAAAAGCCAGGGTTTTACCTGTGCCAGTTTGGGCGATGCCCACGATGTCTTTACCTTCCAAAGCCGCCGGAATACATTGATGCTGAATCGGCGTCGGAACGGTAAATTTAAGATGAGTTAACACCTCCAAGAGTTTGGGGGCGATGCCGAGCGTCGTAAAAACGGGCGCATTAGCGTGTTTCTGTGTCATATATAAAATATGTGACCCGAGTTTCTCCGGGCCACGATATGACACAAAAGAGTCGAGTCGCCGATCTTGCTTTTATTAAACAAGGCCGGGATTAATTAGAATACACCAGTATATCACAAAATGGCCTTTTTGTCAAGAGGAGGGCTATTTACAGCAATTATATCCTAATTTATTACGCAAGGAAAATTTAAGTTTGGCTCGCAACTAATTGCCTCACAACTGACTTTTCCCGTAGCCAAATCAATTTTTGTCTGGTGACAATCATCCAATTTACCAGTTTTATAACTAGTATTAGCACTCAACCAAGCGTTATCGGTCATACTTCGGTCCTGCTTAGTAATTCTGTTATTTACTTGCTTAATTCCGTAATCATTAATGTTTAATCCAAAATTAAAACGGAAAAAATCAATCTTGGCGTCACAACCCTGCATTGATTGAATTATCTTCTGGCAGGTTAAATTATTCGCCAAAAACGGATACTTTTGAGCGGCCACAACGCCGTCAAAATCATTAAATTCAGCTAGCAAATGGGCGGCATTATACATATCCATCACTTTAAGATTGCTAAACTTACCTCTTAAATAATCACGCGAACCAACGACCGGCCGAAGCAACGTGTCCGGGCGCATGGTATTTTTTAAACTTTCAATAAATTGAGAATACTGGTCTGCCCTTATCATTACCCAATTGTAATTAGTGGAGCCGTTAAAATTTCCGACTTCATGCAAATACCAGTCCCCCATCTTTACGCTATAACTGATATGAAAAGTTTTATATTTCTGGCCATTTAATACCCGCTCTTTTTCTTCTATCCAAACCGGAATAATATGCTCATTATAATATTGACTATCAGAAGTGGCAAAAAGCCCCTGCCAAACCTCAAGCACCAACTTCTGTTCGGGGGTGATTGCTGAGTTTAAATATTTGACGGAAGCTTCTACTTTAAGTTTAACTTCATTATTTTTTTGCTCCAAACCCTGACAAATTGCATCAACGGTCTGGGTTTCTTTTTCTTTATAACAGCTCTTATATTCCGGACCATGAGCGCTACAATCAGTCGCGTATACGCCACCTTGAAATTGGCAGACCTTTTCTGAAATAAAAGAAGATATCCCTATTACTGTTCCCAAAATTGCCACTATAATTAACAAAACAACAATCGCTAATACAATTTTAATTTTATTATTCATAAAATAA
>MFRE01000009.1:36584-89377 GCA_001784475.1 Candidatus Magasanikbacteria bacterium RIFOXYD2_FULL_41_14 | reverse complement strand
GCGGCTCGGCAGTGCGTCTACGCAAGCGTCCTCACTGCCAAAATTAACATATAACGTCCAAGCGGAATATAAACAACGCTGGTGATTCTTACAGTTAAATATTTTGCTAACAGCCACTAACAAGTCATCTGCTTTATGATAACAAAAAAACACCTAAAAAACAAGGTGTTTTTATGATTTAGAATTGGCAGGGGGTGCAGGAATCGAACCCGCGCAGTTGGTTTTGGAGACCAACGTACTACCATTATACGAACCCCCTATTCAAATCCCATCTGCCAGCTGGCGGACGGGATTAAAATTTCTATTATTGTAACTTAATCTCTTCTTTAGTTATCGGCTTCTCCATAAATACCGTCGCGGAAAGCCAAGTGAAAAACACAATAAATGATACAAACGGCAAGCCCACTTGCATTCCGGTTAAAGCGGTACTGATAAACACAGCCAAAGTAACAGCAAACAATCCCACACTAAAGATTTCTTTAAATCGCCACGAACGCTTGGCAGTTTTTACTGCCATTAAAACTAAAGCCGACACAATGAGCACCAGCACCAAGGTGGCTACAGTGCGCACGATATACGCCAAAATAAAAATCACCAAAACATAAAGCGCGAGCATCGGTTTGGACAAAAATTTATCTAATTTTTGTGATACTTGCGTGCGGTTGATGCTCCAATTACCCATTTCAGAAAATGACTGCGAACGCGCTTGCCCATTACGCGCATCCAACATTTCTACTTTTTCTTTGCTGATCAAAACACCAGATTTAGCCCCATCTACCAAAAAATTCTCCAAATGCAAGGTGTCGCTCGTCACTGTATCTACCACTATCACAAAATCCTTATCACGCACAATATACGGCTGGACTAAGTCGGTTATTAATAATTTTCCATCTTTAACCGTAGCAGTAAACTCCGGCACCTTTTCGTTCATTACGGTCATAACTTCCCGAACAGTATCACCCCGCGCCACATTCACAATCATCGGCGCCAAACTCAAACCTGAAACAAAAAATACCAATAAAAAAAAATAACTAAAAGCCCGGCCGGTCTCAGTACGCCTCGCTCGCAACCAATTCAAATCGTACAAGCTTTTTACGAATGAATTGAAAAACCACATAATGTTTATTTAGTTTCCTTGTGGTCGGTGTGTTTTTTGCAATTTTTGCAATGTTTCTTCAAGGCCAAGCGGGTCTTGATGACACGGTTGCGAGTGGTGTAATGGGTGACGGTTTTGCATTCCGTGCATTCCATTTTCGCCAAATTATCTTGGGACATATAGATATAATTTAATATTCAAAAATACATGTGGGCCGGGTAGGATTCGAACCTACGAAGGCTGAGCCAGCAGATTTACAGTCTGCCCCGGTTGACCGCTTCGGTACCGACCCATGTGTTATCGACTATGTCTGTCGATTGGAGCCGTCTTAGGGATTCGAACCCTAGACCTACGGTTTACAAAACCGTTGCTCTACCAACTGAGCTAAGACGGCACGGCTTCGCTGCGCTACGCCGCGCAAGATTCATCTTTGCCCCGATTGGTTGGGGCTAATACATAAAATCTGAGCACGACCCAAACTGTTTGGTCGCTCGAGCCGTTGTCGGGATTCGAACCCGAGACCTTCTCCTTACCATGGAGATGCTCTACCAACTGAGCTACAACGGCACTATAATTTTCTATGTTTTACATTGTCTCTATTCGCTGTTTTAAATCAGCTAATTTATGATTTGCTGGGTTAACCAAGGTCAACCTACGCAAAACATCCATTGCCCAAGCTTTGTCTCGACATAGTATAGCAATTTCTGTGGATAAGTCAAGATACTTGGGATTTTCCGGTTCCAATTCCAAGGCCGACATCACTGATTCTCTGGCAACATTGGGCTCTTCCACCTTTAAAAGCAACTCGGCCAAACGGGCAAAACGGGGTGATAAATTATCATTAATTGTAATTGCCTGTTGATAATATTGGATTGCCTCTTCCACGTCACCTTGACTTTCGGCAATATCGGCGAGCTTAACAAGCACGCTGTCATCGTCCGGTTCAATTTGCAAAACAAACCGATAAGTTTCCCGCGCTTCTTCTATTGATTTTTTGGCAAAATAGGTATCCCCCAATCCACGATAAGCGTCGGCCGCGCGATTATCAGCTTTAATAGCGGCGATAAATTTTTCTTCGGCTAAATCATAATTTTTTTCCGACAAATAACGCTCACCTTCCCCGATTAATTGTTTTACATGCCCATCATTCTCCGGTGTTTTACTAACTTTCACAACTTTCTGCCCTGATTGTTCGTGCCAAAGCAGGCGCCCCACCTGACCGACATAAATCCGAAAACGCAATTGCAACTTCCCCCATAACTTGACAAGCGGGGTCAACCAACGCGCGGAAAAAGCACTTAATTTTTTTCTTTTTTCATCAATGCGTTTAGAGATAATCTCTTTCTTTTTGCGATTAATTTTTTCCGCCGGTAAATTTTCTAAATCCAAATTTGATAACTGCGCAAATTTTCCAACCACAATATAGCCAATCCCGACCAGACACAAAATAATAATAATCCCAAAAATCCAATCTAACATATTATTTGATATTTGATAAAATGCTCATAAAACTTTCTAACTTCGTGGCGGCGCCACCAACCAATACGCCATTTATATCTGGCTGTTTCAAATAGTCGAACACATTTTCCGGTCGCACACTACCACCATACAATAATATAGGCAACGTGCCTGGGGCTAGTTCGTTCAACATTTTTTTCATAAGCGCGTGTAAACGTTCAGCTTCATTCGGATCACAGGCCTCTCCTGTACCAATCGCCCACACTGGTTCGTAAGCAACTATCAATCCTTTCTCCGCTGGCCAAGATAATTCATGAAAAGCGCTACGCAGTTGGGTTTCTATCACCTCATCGGTTTTACCGGCAACTCGTTCTTCTTTGGTTTCCCCCACACACAACACTGGTGTCAAACCTGCTTCCAAAATCGCTTGCATTTTTTGACGAACTTCGTGATTAGTTTCGTGAAATTGATGCCGACGCTCAGAGTGACCCACTAAAGCATATTCACACCCGGCCGCTTTATACATCGTGGCGGAAATCTCGCCCGTATATCCCCCTTTGTCTTCCCAAAACACATTTTGTCCGCCCACAGCAATTCCAACGTCATTAAGAACTTGCCCAGCGGAATAAAGCGATAAGGCATTGGGAAAAATTGCCATTTTAACATGGTCGGGAAATTTTTTGTGTTCGGCCGCAATCGCGTTCGCTAAAATATTGGCTTCGTCAAAATCCAAATACATTTTCCAATTGGCGAAAAAATAGGATTGCTTGGACATATTATTCATTTTTTAATAATTTAATCGCTTCCCAATGGTCAAAACCAATATAATTTTGTCGCTTAACTTTATGTCCGTACACATGTACGGACATAAAATTTACTTATTTTTTAACATTTTCAAAACATCTTCTTTTTTAACTGGCCCAATTACTGCCAAGTGCATTTCTTTTACCTTAAACAACTCTTTAGCTAAAGCGAGCACATCTTTGGCCGTCACTTCATTCACACGCCGTGCGACTTCGGCGGCAGTGAGAGCGTCACCCAAGAAAATAAATTGCTTGGCCGCGCGTTCAGCCATCACCGAGGAATCCTCCAATGCCAAATCCATTCTGCCCACTAAACTGGTTTTGGCATCAGCCAGTTCTTTTTTGCTTACAGCTTTCGTGGCAATTTTTTTAAGTTCCACTTTAATGGTTCTCAAAGCCGCTGGTAAACGTTTCGGGTCCAAACCGGCCTGCACATAAACCGACCCAACATCGCGATAAGGCCAAGAGCCAGCACGCACCATATAGGCCAAACCACGCTTTTCGCGCACTTCCACAAATAAACGCGAGCTCATCCCTCCGCCCAAAATTGTTAATAATACCGCGGCCGCATAGCTCCGTTTATCACTATGAGCTACCCCGTGGAAACCCATTATCATTTGCACTTGATCAATTTTTCTGGGCTGGACGGCCACCCGCTCAGACAGCGACAAATTATCTTTAAATTTAAACGGTAAATATTTCGGTTCGGCCGGATTTTTGGAAGTAGCCAAGGCAAATTTTTCCAGATTTTTTTCCAAATCTTCTTTGCTTAAATTTCCGGCGACCACTAAAACCGCCTTTTGCGGACTATAGTGATCGTGATAATAATTTAAAAGTTGTGCGCGAGTAATCGCCCGCACTGTCTTTTCATTACCACCAACATCCCATCCCAGCGGGTGGTTAGGAAACATTAAACGGTCAAATACGAGTTCAATGGCGTGCATCGGGCTATCTTCATACATTCGCAGCTCTTCCACTATCACACCCTTTTCTTTCTCCACTTCTTTAGCCGGCATCGTGGAATTAAATGAAATATCCGAAATTATATCAAACGCCTTGCCTACCATTGATGCCCCGATTTTAACATAATAACCTGTATAATCCTTATAAGTAAAAGCGTTATAATCCGCTCCGGCCGCGTCTAACTCGCGCGATATGGCCAGGTAGTCCGGACGTTTTTTTGTGCCCTTAAACAACATGTGTTCTAAAAAATGCGAGATGCCGGAAATTGGTCGCGTTTCATAGCGCGAACCAATTGGAAACAAAAGCAAAACCGTCACGGCGCTCGTACCGGAGTTTGGAATGTAAATGTATTGTAAACCGTTTTTTAGTTTTTTTATTTCGTGCATAATAAATTAAATTTTATCAGACAACGTACCAGATACTGACGCATGTTCATATTCTGGTGGAATCCATTGATGCTTGGCGACTAACGCTGCCAAATCCGCTACAAAAGGTGCCCTATCCGCTTCAACTAGTTCAGCATCCTCGTCCATCTCTGCCACGATTTCAGTCGGAGCAAACGTAAAATCACCATTCAAACCAATGTGTAATACTGGACGCTTATAAACCGATTCTATTCTAGCAACTACCTGCTGATATTCACTAAGCGCTTCAGCGTGACGCGCTTTTTCCATCTCCGCGACAAAATCTTCTGGCATATTTATAAATATTAAAAATTAAATTTTTCTTTTAAATAATTTGTTAATTCTACAATTTCAACTCTCTCTTGCACCATCGTGTCGCGATCGCGCACTGTCACTTTTTTATCTTCCAAAGAATCAAAATCCATCGTAACGCAATACGGCGTTCCCACTTCGTCTTGACGGCGATAGCGTTTGCCGATTGATTGGGTTTCATCATAATCCACGACAAAATTCTTACGCAAATCGGCGGCCAACTCTTTGGCTGGACCGGATAATTCGTCTTTTTTAGACAAGGGCAAAACCGCAACTTGAATCGGTGCCAAATATTTCGGAAATTTCATGACAATGCGAGTTTCTGTCTCGCCTTTGTCTGATGTCGGCGCCTCTTCTTCATGATATGCTTCCAAAAGCGCCACCAGTAACATCCGATCAATACCAAATGTCGGCTCCACCACGTGTGGCAAATATTTCTCATTTGTTTCCGGATCCGTATAATGCAAATCTTGACCACTCACTTTTTCATGACGACTCAAATCGTGGTCGGTGCGATACGCGATGCCGTGCAATTCTTCCGTGCCAAAAGGAAATTTATATTTAATATCAACGGTCCGTTTGCTGTAAAACGCGCGCTCACCGTCGGGAATTTCATACCACACCAAATTATCCATATTAATTTGCATCGCGTCTTGCCAAAAGCGACGAATTTCGCCTAACCACATTTCAAAAATTTTCTCCCAATCATCGGGACGAATAAAATATTCAAATTCACCAATTTCAAATTCACGCGTGCGAAAAATAAAATTACCGGGCGTGATTTCGTTCCTAAAACATTTACCAACTTGGGCGATTCCAAACGGCAAACGCTTGCGCGTTACATTTAAGATATTTTTAAAATTTACAAACATGCCGCCAGCAGTTTCCGGGCGCAAATAAACATCCAAGGCGGTTGCGTCATTTATGCCAAACGCGGTCTTAAACATCAAATTAAAATTCTTCGGCGCGGTTAAATCCCCAGCACATTCCGGACAATTAATTTGATCCAAATCCTGCAATTCTTCTTTGGCATAGCGTGGGGTAATGCCTTTGGCTTCTAGTAAATGATCAGCGCGAAAACGCTTATGGCAAACTTTGCATTCCACCAAAGCATCCGAAAAATTTTGTAAGTGGCCTGACGCCTCCCAAACGCGCGGATTCATAATAATAGCGGTATCCATCGGCACCATATCTTCACGACCGGTAACGAAAAATTTCCACCACAAAGTTTTGATGTTCTGTTTTAGTTGATGACCAAGCGGACCATAATCCCAACTATTGGCCAACCCACCATAAATTTCCGAACCCGGAAAAATAAAACCGCGGCGTTTACATAATGAAATTACTTTGTCCATTAAATTTTCGTTTTCATTCATATTTTTTATATCTATTTATAAAAATTTTACTTAAAGACCATAACCACTAATCTCCACTTGTGCATTTGGACTAGTCGCTTGCAATAAATTAAACAATTCTTGCATATATCGATTGTGTATTGCCTCAGCAGTGTATTTATCTTTCAACATCTCACTTTTTTGTCTTTCGCTTAAAGACAAAACGCCTTTTATTACAGGTGCTAATTGATCCCCAGATAAGCCAGAAATTGCGTTAACCGTAGGACCAGCATCGCTACTAATATTTAATTCAAAAGTCGAACTTTCGGGATCAAAAAATAAAAAACAGTATTTGCCACTATCACTATCCAATTTGTCATCTTCATCTGGTGCTTTGAACGCTTTAAAACTAGCCATCTTTTCATGCTTTCCTTTGTCACTTGCAGAATCAACAAAATTTTGTTTCTCTATCGGTTCGACCAACAAAGATTTATCTTTTTGAAGAAGATCCATATAATCAACCAACGCCTTTTCTTCGACTTTCCATTTGGGCACACTTTCTGTATCATTTGTTTGGGAATCATTATTAAGTTGATTAAATTTATCATCTAAGTTATCAGAATTTTTTGTATTATCTGCCGGTGGCTTTGGCCCCACCCCACCATTATCTCGAAGGTTATGCACCACCACTGCCGCCGGTTCGTGTCTAAATATTGCGCCTGCCTCTTGGCGACTTTCAGCAACACCTGTGGATTTATCCGAATGAGTGGAATTGGCCGAATCATTGGCTCGAACCACATCCGGCGGAAGACCTTCAACGGCCACTCCGCCAGCGAGACCCGCGGCCACACCAAAAATCAATGTCTTTACTTCATTTTTATTTGGACTACGCATAGAATTTAAACCGTACTAATTTCCTCCTCCTTTTTATTTGCAATCTCCTTAATATCTTCATTATAATCCTTCACCGCTTTATCCAATTCCTCCATCAATCGAAATTTTTCATCTTCCGCAATATTTTTATCTTCTTCTTCCACTAAAATCATATTCTTAATATCTTCGCGAATTTTGCGGATAGAAATACGCGCTTGTTCGGTACGTTCACGCAAAATTTTAATTAATTCTTGGCGACGTTCCACTGTTAACTCTGGCAAAGACAAACGAATTCCTCGGCCGTCGTTAACCGGATTCATCCCCAAATTAGCTTCACGAATCGCTTTTTCTAAATTGGTAAGCACGCTCTTGTCCCACGGATCAAGCATCAAAGTTTTTGGATCCAAAATATTAATTGATGCTACTGCTTTGAGCGGTTGTTTTACACCATAGGCCTCCACCACTACATTTTCCACCATCGCCGAGGTAGCCCGGCCAGTGCGCAAACCGGAAATATCAGTTTTGTAAAACTCAATCGCCTTGCCAAAATCTTCTTTAAAATCATTAATATTCATATTTTATTTACTTAGCGATGTAAAACCTAAAAACAGCTGGCTAGAATTTTCCGTGTTCATAACAAATTGAATTGGAATAGAATTCGTGGGCAATTTTTTTGTAACCCAGTTTTCACCACCATCAACAGTGCGGTAGAAGGTAGAGCGCAAATGCTCATTCTTCGGACCCAAAATTGTACCCGTGTAATAAATCTCTTTTTGATTTTTAGGATTAATGGCAAAAGCGTAAATATTAACACTGCCCGGTGGCGTTAATAATTTCATATCCGACCATGTTTCCCCAGCGTCGTTAGATCGCAAAATACCATATTTAGAAATCCAGAACAAACTATCACGTTGGCCCGGATTTAAAGTAAGGCGATAAAAAGACAAACTATCAGTATAATTATTTAAACCAACACTTAGGTCGGTCCAAGTGACACCAGCATCGTCCGAGCGGTATAAACCATTTTTTTGAGAAGCCAGATAAACCCGACCAGAGACAAATGGATCCACTTCGATAGACTGCAATTCAAACTTAAACCGTTTGGTAACCTGCCAACTTTTACCGGCGTCCCTACTTACCAAAACATCTCCGCCTAAAAGTGCGCCATAAACCAAATTGCCATTGCTGTAATCAATGGTCAAAGCCACTAAACGCTGGGTTGGGATTTCTTCCGTAAAAACAATATTCCAAGTGCGTGAACAATCTTCGGTCTTATAAATATGCTGGCCATCGCTCACATAAATAGCACACTTGTCAACTGGATTTACCGCCAAACCATAAATAAATTTCTTGTCCATTTCTGGCACAGATTGCCAGGTCTCGCCTTTATTATAGGTATAGAATAAACCCTGACCACGCGTCGCCAAATAAATGGTGTTGGGATCAGACGGATCAATGTGCATGCGATACACTTTTAAATCAGCGATACTCTCCACTCCTTTGGCAGTGGGATAAGCAAAAGCCGGCTGCCAACTGTCGCCTTTATCTAAGCTCGCATATACCCCCATTGGTCCAGCCGCGGTGCCACTAATACAGCCGGCACCAACAAGCACCAGCGCAACCAGTGAAAAAACTAAAAAATATATTGTCCTCCTCATATGGTTAGTAATTTGGTTAAATTATTAATTAGTTAAATTAGAACGATAAACAAAATTCTTCCAAAGCCAAACGCGGGTGAATATTCTGCCTAAGATATCCCCGCAGGCGCGCTAATCTGTCTATTACTTGGACTGATCGCGCACGCGCTGCTAATTGTCCTGACATAATATTTTCCGCTTCTACCGTTGTCCAAATTTGTAAAATGTCGTCTAACTCATCCTTGCCCTGAGCTGCGCTCTTTTTCTCACCGGCCAAATTTTCAATTATTTTAAAACGTTCATAAATTGGTGCCGTGCGTAATTTTTTATAGCGGCTAACCTCTTCTCTAGTTTGTAATAGCTTTTCCGGATTTTCCGCCAAAGTTATTGCTCGTCCCGGACGGCCCCAAGACAATTCTGCCACTTCGTGGGCTAACCCGCCCTCCACATCACGGTCACGCAACACTTTCTCTATTTCTACTTTTGGTACAGTATTAAAATGCCACCACTGGCAACGAGAATGAACAGTTGGTATTATTTTACTTTCATCTTCGCTCAATAAAAAAAACACATTTTTCTGTCCTGGTTCTTCTAATAACTTTAGCAGTGAATTGGCTGATTCCTCGTTAAAACACTCGGCTTCGTCAATTATTACTACCTGATATCCAGACAACCACGACCGATTTTGCAATTTTGCTTTAATCTCTCGCGCTTGGCCAACAGTGATATCCTTTTTGATCTTGCCAGTTTTCTCGTCGGCGAGTCGCTCTATACTGTAAAAATCTGGATGCAAATTTAATTTCGCACGCTCTTGACCGAGCAAAGTGGCGGCAATAGTTTCCGCCAAAGTTCGCTTGCCCAATTGGGCAACGCCAACAAAACCATAGGCCTGGTTCAAAGTTTTTTGAAGGGCCGCTTGGTTAAAATATTCAAAAATTTCTTGATTGCCAATAAACACAAACTTCTAAAAACTTAAAAACCTCCTAGATAAATAATATCAAAATAAACGGGTTTTGGCAATCTCTCTGCCCAAGATTTCAGCTGTTTTAGTCCAGGAGTAACTTTTTACCCGTTCTAAGCCGGCTAGGCGATGATTTTCACGCCAAACTGGATCTTTCGCTGCTTGGGCCATTGCCAGCGCCAAATCAGCAATTTTAGGACAAATATAGGTTATAGCTGATCCACCCACCTCCCGCAAGGCCGGAATATCACTGACAATTACTGGCGTGCCACAAGCCATACTTTCCAAAATCGGCATACCAAAACCCTCATAGCGGGAAGGAAACACCAGAGCGAGCGCCCCGCACATTAGGCCAGGTAAATCTTCTGACTTAACATAACCCGGGACAATGATGTCTTTTTTATATGGACTATCTACCAAGGCGGTGCGAACATCTGCTGAAAGTTTACCAAATTTGCCTACCAATACCAACTGGCAGTCAACTCCACTAGCACGTGTTTGATCAAAAGCGCGCACGAGCAAAGCAGTATTTTTCTTTTCCTCCAAACGGCCAAGATAAATAAAATATGGTTTATTTATCATTGCGAGCGAAGTGCAACAATCTCTCTGTTGATCAAATGATAGATTGCTTCGTCGCCGTGCTTCTCGCGATGACAAATCCATGCAAAAAACATTGGCATCATAAGCAAGCGGAACTACCACAACTTTTTCCGACGCAACCTGATAATATTTTAGCAATTCTTTTTTATTAAATTCCGTGGATGTAATAATTTTATCACTGCGAGCCACAATCCGGCGGTTCATCAGTTTTAAATAAATTTTTCCCAATAAACTATACGCATTCGGTTCGGCTTCAAACGCACTGTCGTGGACAAAAGTAATTACTTTTATTTTTTTAGGTAAAAAAAATGGTAATAATTGCCCAACTGCAAAAAAAACATCCGGCGGATTTTTAAATAATTCGTATGACAGACGAAATTGACTCCAAAGTTTTTTTACTGGCCAATTTAAAATTTTCCACTCCCAATTTGTAGGCAATTCATTAAACTTATGTCCGTACACGTGTACGGACATACTTTTGTCATCAGGCATTTTATGACTATACAAAATAACCCGCGTGTCCGCAGGTAGAGTTGACTTTCCGCCCGAGGCGGGCCCGCCTAAGTCGGATAAATTTTTAATCATCTGCCAACACGCTTCTTCCACACCCGTGCGGGGTGTTTTAACAGCGTGGCTGGCTTCGATGGCGAGTAACACAGTGAAAAATTAAAGATTAAAGATTAAAGATTGTTAAAAATCCAATCTTCATTCTTCATTCTTTGGTCTTTCGTCATTTCGTCGCCAAAATACTGCGCTTGTAACTATCTAAATTTTCCAAAGCAATACCAGTGCCTTTGGCCACGCACAAAAGCGGTTCTTCGGCCACATAAGTGGCCACACCGGTTGTTTTGGCAATAAGCTCGTCTAAATTTCTTAGCAATGCCGACCCGCCTGATAAAATTATACCCTTATCAATTACATCAGCGGATAATTCTGGCGGCGTTCTTTGTAAAACATCTTTAATTGCCTCAGTCAGCAATTCTAAATCATGCTGTAAGGCCTCGGTAGTATCATCGGAATTTACATTAACTATCCGGGGTAAACCAGTAACCATATCCCGCCCCTTTACTTCTGTAGTCAATGGCTTATCCATAAACAGGGCCGAACCAACCGCTATTTTTATTTTTTCCGCCATACTCTCGCCAATGGCTAAATTATATTTATGACGAATATATTCGGCAATAGCCGCGTCAAATTTATTGCCGCCAATACGCACCGACCCACACGACACAATTCCGCCCAAAGAAATTACGGCGATTTCAGCCGTACCGCCACCAATATCAATTATCATATGACCGGAAGCAGCGCCAATTGGAATATCGGCGCCAATTGCCGCCACAATCGGTTCTTTTATAATATATGCGGCGCGAGCACCAGCCGCGAGAGCAGCGTCAATGACCGCACGCCGTTCAGTGGAAGTAATTCCAGCTGGCACCGCCACCATCACTTCTGGGCGAAAAAGCCGCATGCCGCCTAAGGCCTTATTAATAAAATAGCGCATCATCGCTTCGGTAGTGTTGTAATTGGCGATTACACCATCTTTCAGTGGACGTTCAGCTACAATTGTGTCAGGCGTGCGACCAATCATATCTTTGGCCTCAAGACCAACCGCCAACACTTTGCCATCGCTTTTGGATATTGCCACAACAGAAGGTTCGTTAATAATAATCCCCTTTCTAGGCACATATACCAAAACATTGGTGGTGCCGAGATCAATACCGATTTTTTTGATAAACATAAAATATATTTAGATTTTTTTAAATTAATTATCAAACTCAATGACAAACGCTCTATCAATCACTAAATCCGTCTTAAAATTATAATCATTATTACTATTGTTGTCCAATCCCATCTCAAATGTACTCGGTTCGACAGGCCGAATATTTCTTCCAAAGTTTAAATTCAGATTTAATCCGATCTGATTAGTGCCAATCTGTTTTTGAACAAATAAATTATATTGTTTAGATTTTTCAAAATCAATTATGTCTGAAGGTAATAAATATTCAAAAGTGACTGCCAAACTTTTGCCCGGAATAATTTTAATATACGATCCAAACCACTGGCGTCCATTTTCAACACCTTCGTCTGTTGGCAATTTCCCCAATGCATCTTCAACATCAGATCCTGTTATGCTGATTAACCTGCTACCCAATGGTACAAAAATACGACTATAAGCCAAATAACGCGTGGTGCGCCAATCATAATCACCCGTGTGGTCATAATACATTGTTGCTCGCGCCAAATACTGCGTACCAGTACTGACTATTTTATAAGTTAAATCACGCGTCAAAGCAACATCGGTTTTCAATGACCCCAAATTGGCATCAACCCAAAATAAATAATCTCCGGTCGATGTTGTCATCTGCCCGGACAAATTTTGCGATTTTAAAATTGACTGATAAGAGCTATCAACAGAATAAAAAACTATCTGCTTTTCCAAAATCATTCTTTGGACGACTGCAAAATATTGCGACAATCCTTCCAAAATATTCTCTCGCCCTTTTGCAATCAAAGCTGTCGCAACATCTGCTAATAAATTCTTACGCTCTACAAACTCTTCACCCCGATCAACATAGCCATATTCCACTTCATACTCCAATTTTTCCGTAAAATTCTGTGCGTTAAATTCTATACCTTCAGCTGTTATGGGCCCCACAATCTTTAAAAATTCTTCCAACACTGTTGGCGTAAATCCGACAACCGCGTCAATATTTTCTGATAGTAAACCATTTTCCTTGGCATAAGCCCGCAAAACATTTTCACTAGAAGACGCAAAATCTGGCGACCAGTTAGAATCCCGAAAAAACCAGTTATCCACAGCCAACGAACGCTGGATTGGCTCCGGTGGATTATCCAGAAAGGCGGTAGCGTTTTTATCTAAAATTTCACTCCCTTCTATTTTTAAAATTTCCGGCTTGGCTTTATCAATTCGCACGACAGCGTAAGCGCCGATAAATCCCCCACCCGGCCTTAATTCAGTGTTGTTTAAAAAAAGAAGTAAATAGGTCTTGGGCTTACTCAAACCGAGCGCTTGTTTTAAAATTACGCTATTGTCATTGGCCCCAACTACTAAACCACCAAAGTGAAACAAGGCCTGGCCAGTGGGATTATTCTGTAACCAAAAATATCCAGACACTCCCACGACAACAATCATGAGCAAAATGGTAAAAAATAATATTTTAATTTTTTTCATAAATAATTATCCAAATCAACCACGACTTTTTTGTGAAACATTGAATCCCAAATACTTGCCGAACATAAGGTGAGTAACGGCATCAATACAAGGTACAGAAGAAAATAACAACAACGAAACCGGAACAAGCGCCCATTGTAACAACATAAACAAGTATTTGTGCTGGCCTTGCTTAGTAGGACGAGGAGGCAAAAGAAGCATGCCCATCATCGCCGAAATTAAAAGGCCCATCATGGCTATTGTCATTAGATTCTCCAAAACAAACGGAGCATTAAAAAACAAGGCGCTCTGACGCACTTCATCATTGGCTAACCACAAAGGCAAGCGCCCCAAAATTGTAATCAAAACAGCCACAACCGCCCAACTCCATTTACCCTCCCATTCATGAAATAAAATTGTCGCTTTTTTTAACCAAGGTATTTCCTTATGATTGCGAAACGCATACATCAAAAATGGAATGTTTTCAGTCCCCCAAGCCCAGCGCCTTTGTTGTAAATACAAATTTTTTAAACTTGCAAACCAGTTATCAGCGCGCACTGTATCCATTGATACCGGAATATAAAGCGGGGTCACTTCATAATTACCGTGATTGGTAAGCCAACATTGAAAAAATATTCTGGAATCTTCACTAACAACATCGCGAGCGTGCCCGCCACAATCCACGATGGCCTGAAAACTCATACTATGAGAAGAAAAAGTAACCATGTTGTCTAGACGAGCCACACTGAATAACATCCAAAAAGTGGTACCAAAAGCCATCACACGCAAAACTGAAGGTGACTCCCATAAATTATTATTATACAAAGTAACCGGCTGAAAAGAACTGCGAGCCGGATTTGGGTGGACACAATATAGATATGTCAAATGAGAAAAATACTGCGGATGCACCACTGTATCTATGTCAAAAATTGATACAATGATATCAATATATTTCCAAGCACGAGCGTCAGCGTATTTTTTAAATTCACTCTCCGCGTAATTGATATTTGATCCCTTACCAGGAATTTCACCGGCTAGCCCGGCTGGGTGGGTGCAAAAAATTAAATCCGCGAAAACACCGTCAAAATGACTTCGGACCAAACTTTGAATCTCGATCCAGTGTTTCAATTTCCTGCTTTCTCCGGAAATTACAATGTATATCTTTTTGGCTGAGTAAGTTGAATGCTTGATTGCCTCCAAGGAGTCACTCACAACTTCATAATCTTCATCGTAGATTGGCAACATAACTACTTGAATTTTCTCAACCCAACTGGGGCACTCATTCTTCAATTTTGACATCCAATCAATTTTCAAAGCTAACCGAAATCGTCTCCAAGATAAAATTAAATAATAACTAAAATATACCACCCGACACACCCAGTAAATATCAAATACAATAATTACATAAATCATTATTAGCGGTTTAAAAAACGACAGGGCAATCCCAATAATAATAGTGCCCCAAATAGTTAAACCGGGTAAAATTTCATAAAGTCTATAACGCTCGTAATTAGTTATCATATCTTATCTTATTTTTGGTCGTTCCAATATGCGCTTCACCGCTATACCGTGCGCTGGCATATTGACCGACGGGCGTTTTTGTAATTAACTCAATAATGTTATCTTTTTCAATTTCTGATACTGTTACTACCGGCAATCCTAAAGAATAGGCCAACGTATTAACAACTGTTACTGCCACTCTGGTAGCAGTAAAACGACCACGGCCGACTACCACTCCCAAACCTTTTAATTGCTTTAAAGAAACATTTTGCTCATTTAAAAACTCTTGAATACAGACCGCGAGCGGGCATGAAGCAACCCAATCGCGTTGTACCCAATTGTTGTTCAAGTCAATATAGAGTTTAGTGAATTCAAAATCTGAATTATCAACTAATAAATACATAGCTATTGAAGTAAGCCAGATCCTAACACAGTAATAAACTTTGACTCAAAAATTCCATAAATAAATTTATCGCCTATCTCGCGCCGATCCTTAAACTCCTTCTCTTCCATCAATGTATAACGCAAAGGGTGTCCTAAAAATTTTTCAAAATCTCGAATTATTTTTGCTAAAGCGACCGGTTTAACATGCCCGACAATTAGCATGTCGGTCGGTCCGTTATCGTCACCGGTAAAACGACCGGCCAAAAGAAATAACTTAAGATTTCCAGCTTTACGCTTAATGGCATCAATAAAGTTCTGTTCTTCTAAAACACGAGCTTTAACTAATAAAGCGCGTAACTCTTCTATCAAAAAGAATTCCTGATTAAGGCAATAATACTTTGACCGTTCAGTGCCTAAATTTTCCACCGAACCTTTTTTGGCCTCAATCTGCTTTAAGAGGCCAATGTCTTCTAAATTCGCCAACTCGCGCCGAACGCCGTTAATCTGCGAGCCAATCATCCTAGAAAGCTCCCGCACAAAAAAAGATCTATCGCCAGCTGTAAAAAATACCTGCAAAAGTTTAACCCGAGTAGATGAACCAATTAGGTGTTCAAGCATAAAATTATTGATAAATAGCTGTGGGTAAAAAACCCAAAAACTTTGATTTATTTTACATTTAATAGTATACTATCTTTAGCTTCGGAAGTCAAAAAACCAAGGCGAATATGGGCGCCAATATTACTCCATATTAATATTATGGAAAATTTACAATTACAGGAATTTTTTGTAGAGGGAGGCAATCAACAAAAATCCCACGTTCTCCTCCACATCACCGAACCCTCCAACGCCGAAGAAGAAAGCAAGGGTAATTTTTTTGCTATTGCGGAATTGAACAACTCGTCAACTGAATCCATTCTACATCTTCAAAAAATTATTGAGGAAATTGAGAGTAGTTATTACGCCAAAAAAGAGCAACCCGACGAACACGGCCTAGAGACAGTTCTAAAAGAAATAAACCACGAATATTGGGGCGGGGTGACCGAGCCGGAAAACCTACATTGCGTGGTTGGGGCAATTCGTCAAAAAGAAATTGTTTTTTCATACCACGGCGAACCGCAGATATTAATGTTTTATAAAAATAAAGATGGGCTTTATAAAAAAATAGATCTTATTGGCGCGGGCGATGACCAGGGCGATGAGCATCAGTTATTCTCCCAGATCATTCAAGGTAAAGTGAGTTCGGGCGATTATATGTTAGTAACTACACCTAATGTAGCTAAATATTTTAACCAGGATCGTTTACAAAAAATTACTACCACACGACCACCACGACAAATAGCTGAACATTTAGAGCGAGTTTTGTCGGAATTGCGCAATGATATGTCGTTCGGGGGTTTGATTATTCATCTTAGTGCTGTTGCCGCCGAACACATGGACCGTCCGACCTTGAAAAAAGGTGATTCAGAAAAATCCTTAAAACAACTATTTTCTACCGAAAAACACACTGCCAACACTTTGGCTCCAGCGTTCATGTCTCAATTGAACCAAAAAATAAATGGTATTTTCAAGCCAAAAGATCAAAATGAGCAACCGCCTTTATCGCGCACCTCTAACACAATAACTGAAATATCTTCTGCTCATTTACGACCACATCAAATGGCAAGCGGAAAGCAAACCTTTGATTTTACGCGAACATCGCTAGCTGTCTTACGCCAAACCGGAAAATTAGTACGATCATTAGTAATTGGGCTGGGTTGGGTTATTATTTTAATTATTAAATTTTTTGTTGGGTTAGCTAAATTTTTTCTAGCTTTATTTTTTGTTATTACTAATTTTCAAAAACGCCGACGCAACATCATTGATAACTGGCGCCACGATTTTCAAAACCGCACCCTTTACTTTAAGCAGCTTCCCATGCTAACCAAAGGGCTAATATTAGGAGCAATTATTACTTTCTTTATATTTGCTGGCAGTGTCCTATTCTTACGATCTCAGCAGAACTCGCGCTTGCAAAACAAACAATTTGAAGACAATATTACCGCCATTAACACTAAGCAGGATAGTGCAGAAAGTTCGCTGGTATATAATGACACCGAAAGCGCCCTAAGCGACTTAGCCGATGCCAAAAACATTCTTAGTCAAACCGACTGCTTGCAAGACAAACAAAAAAAAGAACGCTGCGATGCGATCGCGTCCACTTTAGACCAATTATTAGCACAACTTCGCAAAAGCTACGCCGCCAAAATAGAAACTTTGGCCACCTGGGATGATGTTGGGTTAAACAACATTTTAAAAATAAACAATCTACTAATTGCATATTCATCAACCTCGCCATCGCTTTATACCTATGATTTACTAACAAAACAAACCGGGACTATTGTTACCCTATTTACCGGATATACTGACGCCACAGTCCCCAAAGAGAATGACTCCGCGATTTTGCTTTATGGTAAAAATGAAATAGCGGAATATTTGCCTGAAAGTAAAACTGTTAAAAAAGTGGATATAAGTTTTCCTGAAGATGAAACGAATATCAAAAGTATCATCACATATAATAGACGACTTTACAGCCTAGATACTTCTAACCAACAAATTTATAAACACGACCGAATTAAAACCGGTTTTGGTATTGGTCAAAAATGGATTAAATCCGAGGGTAACTATTTGTCTGACGCCGATGATATCACTATTGATGGCGACATCTTTATTACTCACCAAAATGGTACCGTCAGTAAATGGAACGGCGGACAAAAAGTTGCATTTAACTTGAGAGGTCTTTATCCAGCGCTATCATCAGACAGCAATCTCTGGACCTACAATGATCTACAAAACCTATATGTATTAGACGGTGCCAATAAACGCTTAATAATTACCGACAAAGACGGCAACTTAATAAATCAAATTGAGGTTGATGCTTGGACGAACCCAAGCGGATTAGTGGTTGAGGAACAAGAAAAACGTGCTTTTGTTGCTGATGACGGTAATCTATATCAACTAAGTTTGCCCTAGTCAACTCAAATAATATCTAACTAAAAATCCTTCGCCAGTTGGCGGAGGATTTTTAGTTACCGTAAAATTGGTAAAATCTTATTTCAATGTTACTTTGCCACCAGCCTCTTCAATCTTTTTCTTCATGGCCTCGGCATCTTCTTTCTTTACCCCTTCTTTAATCATTTTGGGTGCACCATCTACCAGTGCCTTTGCGTCGGCTAAACCAAGACCAGTAACTTCTTT
Source organism: Candidatus Magasanikbacteria bacterium RIFOXYD2_FULL_41_14 (assembly GCA_001784475.1). Lineage (GTDB taxonomy): Bacteria > Patescibacteriota > Patescibacteriia > Magasanikbacterales > GWA2-37-8 > XYD2-FULL-41-14. The sequence continues at coordinate 70,646 of MFRE01000009.1, read as the reverse complement.
GACAGCTTTGATCACATTGATCTTGCTGGCACCAGTTTCAGTTAACTCAACGTCAAATTCAGTTTTCTCTTCCACGGCGGCGCCAACAGCGGCGCCAGGGGCGGCAGCCATCATCATGGCCGGAGCGGCGGCGGATACGCCAAATTTCTCTTCCAATACTTTTACCAGTTCAGAAAGATCCAAAACGGACATTTTCTCAACTTCGCTGACGATGGCCTTAAATTTTTCCGGCACCTCAACTACTTTTTGTTCGTCTGACATATAAATATAAATTAAATTAAACTTTAACTTCTTTAATGTTATTTAACACCGAAACTAAACCGCGTAAATTGCCAGCAAGCACATTTACAAAACCCGATATCGGGGCGTTTAATGTGCCAACTAATCTGCCTAGTAATTCTGTGCGGCTCGGTAATGTTGCCAGGGCTTTAATACGATTGGCGTCTACAAATTTACCCTCCAAAACACCGCCGTAAATAGTTACGATATCATGTGTCTTGGCAAAATTCGCGACAATCTTCGCAGCTGATACCTCGTCATTACCCATAAAAGCGGCCACTCCGCCCTCAAAAGTACTCGGGTCAGTACTGGTTAATCCCAGCCCTTCCAAAGCACGGCGCAACAGCGTTTTTTTGGTGGCTAATACAGCTACGTTTTCCTTACGACAATTACGTCGTAATTCCTCTGCTTCAGAAACTTTCAAACCCTGAAAATTAGCAAAAACAGTGGATTGGGCAGATTTGATACCATCTGCCAACGACTGTACATCGGTTTCCTTTTGTTGTCTATTTTTTGGCATAAAACCTAATAAAAAAGTGGTTCCTTAGAACCACAGACCTAGCGCAAATCGACCTTATGATTTGTTTGCACCTCGGCAGGAAATTAAATCGCCAAAGTGGCGGTACCTGCTGTCTATGGTGCGTTCATTATATCAAATAATAATATTTTGTCAAGGGGGTAGGCCAAAAGGCTTTAAAAACACCCAACTATCCAACAATAGTCCCTTTAAACTTATCCCCAACTATCGCTCGACTCACCTGAAGTAAATCAGCTCCACTAACAAATTTTAAAACAACTCCCAACTGCGCGCCCAGCTTAGTGGCAATTGGATCAAAAGGGACATGTGCTCCCGGCGACCATTTAGTGCCAACAATTTTTTGCAGATCTTTCCAATTCATTTTTTCTATTTTTTTTGCGCCCGTTATTTTAGGATCACGATCGTAAACATAATCCACATTTGAGATATTTATTACTGTCCCAGCGCCCAAACCCTGCGCCAATTTAACAGCATCAAAATCAGTAGAGCAACCGGGCATCCAACCCCCAGCTACCAAAACTTTACTATTCCAATTTAATTTTACTGTCGGGTCGGTGATAATATTAGCACCAGCGATGCCCCCCAATAATCCGCGCACAAAATTAGCGTGCAACCAAGTAACATATATTCCCACCCAATCCAAGTCTTTACCGGAAAGTCCAGCCACTTCTTTTGCGGCCACTTGATATTTACGACAGGCATCTCCCCCACCACAAACGATCACAAACTTATATCTTTTTTTTACAAAATCAAAAATAAGTTTACGAAATTTTTTTAAAAAAAATATATCCACTCCGCCGGGAGGGGCAATCAAAGAACCTCCCAAAGAAATTACCACTATCTTATTATTTTTTATCGCCATATTTTAAATTATCAAAATTAGCATTTTTAACAGTTACTTTTGCAAATGACCTCAAAGCCAATCGCCGACTGGGGGTGCGATAGGCAGTTTTACCCTTTTGTGCGCGATTGGATGAATAGTTTTTCATAATTTTACTAAATTTTATGTCCGTACACGTGTACGGACATAAATCTTATCTACCTATTTTTTTTCAAAAGCACATTAGTAAACCAACTTACCAACCACAAAATCAAAGCCGCCCAGAACGCACTCGCAAACCCGGCTACATAAAACCCTTTAACAATTGATGATACGAGCCACAACATGAGCGCATTGACCACAAAAGTAAACAATCCCAAAGTTAAAATATTTACCGGTAAAGTAAAAAAAAGCACTACTGGCCTAATGAGAGCGTTTACCAGACCTAAAATTAAAGCCGTTACTAAAGCTGCATAAAAACCAGACACTGCCAATCCCGGCAAATAACTGGCAATAATTATTATCGCCGCGGCATTTATAAACCAACGTAACAATAATTTCATATAAAAATATTAGGAATAAACTAAAAAGTAAAACAAGGCGTCTATTATTGGTAAAATCAAATTAAACAAGAAAAAAATAAAAAATAATAATAGGACAACACCATACCGATCTAAAAAAATTTTTACTTCTCGAGCTGATTCCGGCAAAAATGCGTATAAAATTTTGGAGCCATCCAAAGGCGGAATTGGTACTAAATTAAATACCATTAAAACTAAGTTAGCTTGCACCACAATTGCTAAAAGCTGAGAAAAAGTTGAGACCGGCAATATCCTCACCAATAGCGCAAACACCGCTGCCAACATAAAATTTGCCAATGGACCAGCCACACCTACCAAAGCAGGACCCCATTTGTGATAACGTAAATTATATGGATTATATGGCACTGGTTTGGCATAGGCAAACAGAAACCGACCACCAGTAAAAAAGAATAACACAAGTGGCATCAGAAGAGTGCCCCAAATATCTATATGGGGGCGCGGATCAATAGTAAGGCGACCGGCATAACGTGCCGTTGGATCACCAAGACGGTCAGCCATCCAACCGTGGGCATACTCATGGATAATGGCCGATGGAATAATAACAATAAAGTAAAAAAGCAAAGAAATAACATTCATATTGACAAAAACCATTAAATCAATTATAATATCCCATATATTATACCTTTTTAAATATAAACACGCAAATACTATGAGCAGAACTTGTGACCTATGCAAAAAGGGCTCGGCCCGCGCTAACTCAGTTAGCCACTCCAAACGCCGCGTTCCACGCCGTCAGCATCCGAATTTACAGGCCTTAACCGTCGGCGGAGCTACTGCCAAAGTATGCTCCACCTGTCGCCGGACTCTGGCAAAGGACAAAAAATAAAAAACTTCAAATAAAAATGCCCCTATTAATTAAAGGGGTATTTTTATTATAAAAATTAACAACAGATACAATTAAAATCTGTCGTAAGGAAATATGACATCTCTCTTACCAAACCAAAACTCAACTTCATGTTGGGCCTCAGCAGAAGTTTCCGAAGCATGAACTAAGTTCATAACGGCGCGACGTTCAGAGTTAGCCACTGCCGGAGAATCGGCTGAATAATCACCGCGAATAGTTCCCATATCAGCTAAATACGGCAACGTGGCACCGGCAATTTTGCGCACCATATCAACTGCATGCACACCTTCTACCACCATACGTACGAGTGGAGCGGAGACCATATAATCAACGACCCACCCTCTTACCATCCGACCAATTTCTAAATCATTAGCTGTCCCCAACTCTTTAGCCACATCTAAACCGTATTTTTCATAAGTACCCAACGTCTTTTGACCTAAACGGGCAACCCAAGCATCATCTTTTGGATAATGGCCATCAATTTGTTCTTTGGTTGGTTGAAACATTTCCAACGCCACAATTTTCAAATCACGCTGTTCAAAACGGCGGATAATCTCACCAATTAGGCCTTTCTTAACTCCATCGGGTTTTACCATGACATAGGTTCGTTCGGTTTTAAAATTCATATATTTATTACTTAAATAGATTGTTATTTTTTAATTGGCTATATTATACATACTTTTATCAAAACAGTCAACCCCTTAAATTAATCAAGTTAATATTTGGGTATAAGACTAAAATGGACAGTGCCACCCACCCTATCAAAAGCAACAATTAAAGCCGCTAAAATAATTCCGCCTTCAATCTGATGTTTACAGCAATAACGACCTACTGTTTTCTCAAATCTGCGCCATTTTTCAGCTGTTATCGCCAAATCATTGGCCATTTCCCCCGCTCGACGAGTTTTGACTTCCACAAAATAAAAATCATCGCCGAGTTTAGCGACGATGTCAATTTCTCCGACAGTGGTATAATAATTTCGCTCAATGATTTTAAAACCGCGGCGGCACAAAAACGCGCACGCCAAATTTTCTCCCCACTCCCCGATTTTTTTCTTCCCCCCTCTTACCATATAAATTTATGGCAGATACTTTTCCTTTACTGCGCGCTGAGCAATTTCGGCTTTAATTTTTGGTACACGTGCGACCAAATACCAAACAATCCGATACACCCACCAAACAGAAACCAAAAACCCCAAAAGCAACCAAAAACGCAGTCCTAAGAAAAAAACTTCATTTTGGCGAAGAAATAGCCAAATCAATCCTAAAATGCCAATCGTCAAACCAAAATTTCCCAAACGGCGTAAAACTTCCTTTTGCCAATTTTCAACACGATAAACACGCCAAATTTTAGCCAACAAACCAATTAAAACCAAAATTAAAAAAATGCCAACTAATAATGAAAAGGTTGTGCCCCGCGCCATAAATGGCTGGCCAAACCAATAAGAGTAATGTAACAAATTATTTAAATGCATAATTATTTCTTTAATACTAAGCAGTAATGATAGTCGCCGGCGGCAAAATTGTCAAGCTCTGAAAAACCAAGCGTACCAGTCAACCCCAAAATGTCGGCGGGAGATATCATATGTTCTTCGGCCGGTCCCAAACGACCAATCCGTTTCTGCCAGTCAATTATAACCAGTAACCCTCCTGGTTTTAAAAGACGCGCGCACTCACTTAGGCCGGCGGTCTTATTCTTTAACTGATTTAAAACATTAACAATTAAACAAACATCTAAACTTCCTTCCGGAATTGGAGTTTTGCCAACCGCTTCAATGTCAGACCAAACTAATTGTACATTATCATATCCTTCGGAGCGCGCCCGGCTCTTGATACTGTCCAACACCTCGCGCAAAATATCAATCGCGTAAACCAAACCAACATCTTCTACTAGTCTTGCAGCCGGAAAAATAAAATGACCAGTGCGACCACAACCAAAATCGGCCAAACGCATGCCTCGCACCAGACCAATGCGTTCCAATATTTTTTGAGGATCAATGAGCGCTACGCCAGTTGACAACATACAAAAAAAATTATCTGACTAATAATTTTCCGACGGTAGCGGCCAAAAAACCAGAAAACATGTTGGTCACTATTAAAAAACCGATAAAAATACCAAACAAACCGAGCAATTTGTAAAACAAACGACTACCGCCACTGGTACCAAACTTTTCTTCCGCCCAAGCATTGGAACCAAAATTTTCCAAAAACCACTGTGTCTTTAAAATCAGCGATGAACCAACAGCCGCAATTATAAAGCCAATAATTATATGAGACATAGGAATAAGTTTATAAATCCAAACTATTGGGTCGCTCGTGCGCGGGAGAGGACTCGAACCTCCATGCCCTTGCGGGCGTTACCACCTCAAGGTAGTGCGTCTACCAGTTTCGCCACCCGCGCTTCTTAAATTAAAACTTGCGATTCCTCCCTACCACCATATCTATTTTCCCGTGCGCTAATTTAATTTTTACTTTTAACTCTTTGGATATCTTACCATCGGCCTCAAGCGTAAAAGGGGTTTTGCCGACAATCTCCATCTCTTCAAAAGGAAAGACACTGGGGCTTTCATATTTATATCCCCAAAACCGCTTCTTTGTCAAGGGACGCAAAAATGCTTCCAATTTTCCATCCTGAGGATGAACAACTCTTGGTTCTAAATCATCGCGGTCTCGTTTCCAGTAAAATGGCTGTAAATTACAAACAACCACCTCCATTAAATCATTGGCTGCCACTGAAAATTTACTGTCATAAATTACCCGCACCGCCGCTGCCTTAACTTGCAAACGTGAGACAAAATAACGATTGTTCATCCAACCAATATCTAATTTCTCCCGACGCCGACGCGCCAATACATCACAAGCAGAAACTCCAACCGGCACTCCTAATACCTCGGCAATTGTATTCTCTGGACCAATTGGTAAAAAACCAAAAACGCATTCACAAGTGGCCGCGCGCGATAACACATGGCCAAAAGTGTGGTCATTGCCGACAATTACTACCGTTTTAGCGCCCCGCTTAATCTCATCATCAATTATTTGCTTGGCATCAGTATAATTGGTAAGTCGTAAAATTTTACCAGCAATACCATAGTCGGTTAGACGGACTTCAACGTTCCTTATCTCCGCATCGAATTTTTTCTGACGCAGAAAGTTGTCGTATAAATAGACATACATAACCTAAATCAAAAATACAAAACTATTCTGCCAGTTCTAAAATTGGATTATCACCTTTTTTTGATAAATTGCCCCGACTACGCGCAGTTGATTTGTTATCAGTATTTGATAATCCGGGCATAGCGACTTTGCCAAATAACAGCGCACCGGCATCAATCTTCAAAACTTTGGCTTCAATATCACCTACGACTCTGGCCGTGGCCATCAATTCCAAATCTTCTTTTACTTTAATATTGCCTCGTACTTCACCGGCTATCCGCGCACCACCAGCTCGCACATTGGCCATAATCTTAGCACCCGTCTCCACCGATAAATGCCGACTAGTATGAACACTGCCGGATACCGACCCCTTCACAATAATATTGCCTTCAGAGGCAAAATCACCTTCTACATTTACAGACGGGCCAACTACGGTTTCCACCTCATCGGGGCCACCGGCTCCCATTTGCGCGCCGTTAACATCATCTTCGTTTTCTAAAGCAATACTGGGTGAAGGTTTTTGAAACATCATAAAATTAAATTTTTAAAATTAATTGCTTTATTATTATACCACAAAATTATTCAATCAACAAATTGCCAATACTACTGCTATTTTTTCAAATCAGATGACTGCGCCAAAGTTGCCACTGGCAACGAGAAACCAAACTCGCTCCCCTTCCCCCGACCATCGCTTTTGGCCCAGACCTCTCCTTTATGCTCTTCCACAAACATTCGGCAAACATAAAGACCAATGCCGGTACCGCCCACATTCACACCTTTAACATTTTCGCCACGATAAAACTTCTGGAAAAATCTACCCTCGTCTTCCTTACCAAAGCCAAGTCCCGTATCTTTCACCGTGACGACAAGGCGGCGCTTTTGAATTTTAAGATCTATTTTTATGTCGCCATGCTCGCTATATTTAATCGCGTTGTCAATAAAATTGAATACCACGTGGCGAATTTTCTCGGCATCAATATTAATATCGCTCTTAATATCCGCGTCCTTTTTCCAAACCAGCTTAAGACCTTTATCGTGTGCACGCGCGCGCAGTTCCTTAACAACTCCCTCAACCAAATCTTGCACATTTTCCATCTTAAAATCATATTTAGTGCGCCCCTGTTCAATGCGCGAAATATCCAAAAACTGATCAATTAATTTAATCAAATGCTCATTGGATGTGTCCATATCAGTAAACACCTTCAGCATCTCCGGGCTGGTATTACCATAAGCGCCATCCTCTAAAAGTTCCAGATACCCCTTGGCGATAGACATCGGTGTGCGCAATTGGTGCGCGGCAATGGAAAGAAAGTCGGTTTTTTGTTTGTCTAGTTCTTTTAATTTTCCGTTAGCAGTCTCCAACTCCTCAGTCAATTTCTGTAAAATTACTCTTTGGTCAACTTCTTTTCTAACACTTCTTACCAATAACACGCTAAAAAATAAAAGGGTCAAAAACATTAAGGAACGTATAATTTTTTCCACCAAACTATTGGAAAAAATCATCTCCACCAAACTCACCGCTAAAACTGCAAAAACCAAAAACTCCGCAGCTAATATTTTTACATTTAATAAATTATGCCTAATAATAGCATAGGCGGTAAAAATGATAAAAGGAAAGGTAAAAACAGCTCCAAATGGTATAAAGGTAACATTCTCAAAAAAAATCGGAAGAACAAAATTAAAAATTATAATTAGCAAAAAAGTCAAAAAAGTACCAACTAATACAAAAATAAACGGCAAACGTGATTTTTCAGAAGCTCGAAGAGTTTTCTTTACTAACAAAAATAAACCAGCTAACACTAAACTTACACTGAGTAATCCAAACATTATTAAACCCGGGCCCTTAGACACTATTGGCGCCTGACCAACCGTATATTCAGTAATCCCACCAAAAAAATACGGGGTCACGGTTAATAAAGAAGTGAAGGCCACTAATGGAATAAGCAAATATTTGTAATTTTTTGACAAATCAACCTTATCGCTAGGAAAAACGTAGAATAACTGGAATATAGAAAAAGCTTGCCAAGTGGCCGCAAACATCACGACTCTAGTAAGCCAAAGCGCCAAGACCGGCGAATCAACTTGATAAATAAAATAATTGACAGCACCCCATAAAATCGTTACCAAGGAAAACAATAAAAAGAATTGATTAGTCCGACTCCGCTTATTACTAAAAAAAATAACAAACCCCATAATGGCAGTAGCAGCACTAACCAGGCCAACTGAAATTAAATCGAGGTTCGGCAAGAAATAACTCATATTTAAAAACCAATTATAATTTATATTTTACTTAGTGTTTCGCTGCCGCCACTATTTTTTACAACCCATTTTTGTTTACCGGATAAGACAAAGTATGGCGACGTCCCATAAGACCAAAAACGCAGTCGGGGAATCGCTTTTTCTTTACGCTGATCATAATATACTGAATGATATTCAGAATTTTCTCTCAACAAACGCGCAGTGATAGATTTTGTCAATTTTTTCTTCAAAATATCGCTGACTTTAGAAACACCGTTCTTATTTTCAATATTTACGCACAAAAAAGGATTTTGATTTTTATCATATTTCACTTCAAGTACAAACTTCCCAGTGAAATAACTATTAAAATTATCCTCAAACAAAACACGTTTGATTGTCTCCGGATAAATATTCGCACCACAAAAACTTATACTTAAATCTTTACGCTCATATACATACACAAAAGGTAGGTTCCAAATCTTGTTAACTATACCGCTATCAGCACATCTTCTTTTTAAATTGACATCATGGTCAGAAAATTTCTTCTTCATCTCATCAAAACCGACCAATCCTCCACTATCTTTCAAATCATAACGTACTAAAGGAATGCCGGAACGAGATGAACAAATTAAACCACCACCAATTTCCTCAAAAAAGAATACGCCCGGATTATACTGTGCCAAAGTGGGCAACTTGGCAATGCCCTCTCTAAAAACCGATTTAAATAATTTTTCATTTTGCACCGTCTCCCTTCTAACAAGTATTGCAAGTGGGGTCTCGTAAGCCAACGTACCTTGATCTACTGTTCCATAATGATTAAGAGAATCCAATAAAATATTCTTCAAACCAACATGGCTGGCAATATAATCTCTAAAAGATTCACTAAAACCTTCAGCTGAAAATATAAATTTAACATTATAATTACGCCAATTTATACCCCCAATAATAGCGTCGTCAACAGTATCTTTTATAAAAGGGGGGTATCCAGCAATTATAACCTGGTCAAAATAAAATCCTAGATTCTTTACTGCTTTTATTATTTCCACCTTATTCAAGCCAGGATTAATTAGAGTTAAATTATATCTACCACGCTCAGATAAAATCTTAATAGCCTCATAAGTGAACAAACCACCAATCCACACACCCAAAGCAAAACAATTAATATACAAAGTGGTTTTGCGATGAATTTCGAAGTTGCTTACCAAATATAGCTCAGCAGCAAGAGCGTATTGGCTGTTCTGCTCTTTGTCTCTGGGAAAATAAAATGGGGCGCCAGTAGAACCAGAGGTTGAGGATATGTCCCAATGTTTTTTAGTAAAATTTCCGTCCCAGCATAACTTTTCCAATTTATAAGCGCGCAAATAATTGTCCTTGTCAATCATGGGAACTTTGCTAAAATCTTTAATACTACTTATTTTTTGAGGGTTAATTTTATTCTTCTTCAAAAAATCACCATAGGCAGGAACTCGCGACGCCATTGCGTGAAACAAATCTAATGCCATCTTTTCTCCTCTCTTAACCCAATAAGATTCTTTCTTCTCGCGCAACATTTTTAACATTTTGCCGGCTTGATTCATAAAAATAATTATTTTATTCCGTCAAACTTGAACACAAAATACGCTTAATCGGCATTCGATAAGAACGGGCTGAGGGGGGCAAAGAATGCCCCAAGCGAAAAACAAATAACGCAAAACCGTGCTGAATACCAAATATTTTGATGATTTCACTATAAGATGAACGTACGACTTCTTGCTCAGCTAAAGTTAGATGCTCTGTGCCACCCTGTCTAATCCTAGCCGCTAACAACACCAAACCGGCCATGGCATTAAAACTTAAACCGAGCTTGGTAGCACTTAACCACACCTTCTCTATCATGCGACCAGCCTGAACAATATCGCGAGGTGAGTCAGAGCGAGCCACTACCACGCCGTAGGCTCCAGTTTTCTTGTATAATTGCGTATTCTGCTGACAAATTAAATCAGCTAAATGAAATTTGTTAAAAAATTTCATCACTTTCCAGTTACTACAAAGCTTAAAAATTAATTGCGCCGGCGGTGGCATTTCTAATGTTTTTACATAAACCCCTTCACCACTACTAGCCGCGCTCTCCGCCGACCATGCTATTTGATCAAACAAAAACTTGTGTAACCAATAATTTTCTAACACCAATTTTTCATTCTTTCCGCCGGCCTCTGAAAGTTTAGCGACCGACTCTCGGCCTTCGACCAAAAATAAAGAAGCACCATCAAAATTATTGGTAATACCCAATAATGCTGTCCGTTCTCCTTCATCTAAATCAATGCCCTGATAGGCCTTACGATTATTACACCTATCAATGATATGCCCATAAAGGTCACCGACGGGCGTTAAACCAGCCGACAAATTTATTATGGCTACCTTAGTCGAGACAGATAAATCGGGAAACAAAACCAAATCAGCCGTATAACCAAAGTGTCCCGCTGCTATAATCATATTCTCAATACAAGCCCCAATAGCAATAAGCGACGCCGTTTGGTTATAGTTATAAAGAGAGCTATCTCTGTTTACATTATTATATATTACTATACTATTGTCATCAATATCAAAAAGCCAAGGCTGAGAATTATCACCAGAGGGAGCACGAGAACCAGCTTCGATTATTTTTTCAAAATCTGGATTCATAATTATTTAAAACAGCGCACGATAAAAACTAACTCCGCTTAATCATTTTAAACATGGTTAACTCGTTCACAATAAAACGACCACTGTTAATTTTTTCATCCAAAATTATTCTCCGACCTAAATTTGCCAAAACCGAACCACACAAAGTAGCGGCGGTACCGAGCTGTGGCCAGGAATATAATTTCTTTCCCACCAATGCAACTGATTTCAACATTCTTTTACTGGCATAATCCGATCCGGCCATTTTGGCCATTATTCCAACCAGATCTTTGGGATCAACTGACTTAAACATTTTTGATTCTAAATTAGGAATTAATCCGTGTAAAATTGGAAGTTTTTTATTTAAGTCGTAGCGCTCGACGTCAACATTAACCCCATCACCATTATCAGCGGCCATGATTACTGGAACGCCCTTTCGGCGTGCCAACTCTCTTGTCTTAATTTTAAAATACGGGTTATCCATTTCTTCAATAACCAAAGCTGGTTTATTCTTACCATTAAAAATCTTTATCAAATTTTTATCGGTTACGCCGTCGTCATAAATATCAATTTGAGAATAGGGATTTATTTCAAAAATTTGCCTGGCAACGGACCTAACCTTGCTCAAACCAATTTGATGAAAACCAACTCGAATACGATTTAAATTGGAACCGGAAATTGTGTCCGGATCGGCTAAAATAATTTTTTTGGCTCCACCGGTCATAACCAAAGTTAAAGCCACATGACTGCCGACACTCATTCCCAAAACAGCGACAGTGGCTTTATAGTAGATACTCTGTTCATCGCTGGTGATTAAATTTCTATTCCGACCGGTACGAAGCTCTAAATGTTCTATCTCAGGCAAAAAATGCACTAGTTGATTTAACCAAGGAAAATAAAACCAACCGCCCGATAATTCAGCCGGATTATTTTTTAAAAAACTAAGTTTGAATCTGTTCAAAGCGACAATGTCTATTTTTTCAAATTTAAATCTTGGATTGCGCAATAAAAATAATTCTTCTATAAAAATGTTATATTGATCAACCAAAACAACATTGGAACCACCGCGAGTCAATGTCAACCAATTTTTAGAACGATATTTTAGGCGCACTGGACGCCAAGACTTACGGTCAAAATTGTCTTTTAACATACGCAAGTTACTATTTAATATTCCATTTTTGTTTACCACCACCTTTAAAATACAGCGCGCTCTCATACGGCCAAAACCTCAATTAAGGAAACATTTAATTATTTAACGGCACAATTGCGCTCTAATATTTCTTCCGCCAAATTGTCGGCCACGATATTAGTTGATTGCCCTTCCTGTTTACTGGAAAAATAGATTGCACTCAAACTATCTCTGATCTTTTTAATTTTAGATAATGTGCGCTCATGATCGGACTTACCATTTTCCATTTCATCAATCACACTCACCAATCCACCGGCATTAATCACATAGTCCGGCGCATACAATATGCCTTTATCAAATAAATCTTGGCCGGCTTGGACACTCTCCAGTTGATTGTTAGCGGAACCGGCAATAATTTTAAATTTAAAAAATGGTATTCTCTCGGCAGTCACGGCATGGCTTAAGGCGCAAGGACAAAATACATCAGCTTCCCGGGTGTAAATAGCGACCGGATTAACTAACTTAATAAACGGATAGCGCAATTTATAATACCAAGTTTTACGAGGATTGATGTCGGTAACAAATATATTATTGGCTCCTCCTTTAACCAACAATTTAAGCAAATGACCTCCAGTTTTGCCCAAACCCTGAATAGCAAAACTGCGAGCGCTTAAATCTTCGGAATTAAAAACCTCTCTTAGCGATTCTAAAATGCTATCTAATATACCGACAGCGGTATAAAAACCGGAGTCAACCCCATTGCCAATCATAAATTTACTTTCAGCCGCCATAACCGCTAAGTCCGTGTTGTTAACCCCAACGTCAGTGCCGGTAACAAACTGCCCACCAAGTTCATTGACTACAGAAGCATAGGCCTTAAAAAAATCCCGACGATTAATTTGAGAATTAGGACTAAAAATCAATGCTGCTTTTGCGCCGGTATAAGGTAATCCAGCCAAAACAGACTTATATGACATCAAACGTGCCAAACGCAAAGAATCACGTAGAGCATCCTCTTCTGAACTATAACTCCACAGCCTGGTGGCTCCAAGCGCCGGATAACTCTGGCGCTGACGATGAATGCTGATATAACCATCCAGACAAACTTTGGGCTCAAATAATTTGACGACCATAAAATGATTATCAAATTCTGGATATCTTTGTAATTCTTTTTTATTTAAAACTGTATACATATCTCTTAACAAACTGCGATTTTACTTACTATGAAATATACTGGTGTGGAGTTAACTTGTTAAATCCGAAATAATCCCTTAAAATAACACATTTACTATAACATATTTAAAGTCAGTTGGCTATTGGCACAAGCTTGTATCCTCAGCCACAGTATGCTCTATCCCCACGGCTTATTTTTCCAACAGCCGATCAACAAAATCGCGTCTAAAATAAACAAGACCAACGACAAACCAAAAGAAATCAAACAAAGCGTGCAAACCGCGCCGATTTTAAATATCTGGGCATACATGAGCCACAGCGAAAACGCAAAACTGGCCAAGGTGGCTACCACGATCACACTAAGCAACCAGGGTGGGTCTTTTTTACGCAAAGCAATGGCGAAAAATAAAACCACCAAAAAATAAAACAACGCACCCCAAACCGCCAGTGGCACCCCCAAAAGATAGGAGTAAACACTGGAAGTAACCCGATCGCAGTCAATAAAACCAACTTCATGCAAAGGACAAAATCCTCCAATCACTTTACTCGCGGCAAAGTGCTTAACGACTAAATAAGCGGAATCAATTAACCCCAACACCCCCACTACCAAACCGGTCCGCACAAACCATTCCGGCACCTCGCCCTGGCGATAACATTTTTGCAAAAAAAACATAGTTATAATATTACATTTTATCAACTGATTTAATACCAAGTAAATTAAGCCCGCTGTCCATCGTCTCGCCCACTTTAGAAATCAAACGCAAACGAAAATTTTTAACTCTTTCTGCCGAACCAAGTACCGGGCAATTTTCATAAAAATCATTAAAGGCACGCGCCAGATTAAATAAATACTTAGCAATTTGCGACGGGTCATAATTTTGAGCAGCCAAAAATGTCGCATCCTCAGATTCAGCCAATTGTAGCAACATTTTTTTCTCAACCGACACTATTTCTTCCGGCATATCTATTTTTTCGGATAACTTGCCGGCTTTGGCCAAAATACTTTTAATACGCGCCAAAATATACAATAAATATGGCCCGCTGTCACCTGTTAGAGAAACTGATTCTTTCAAATCAAAGCTGATATCATTTTTCACTCCGGTTTTTAAAAACGCGTATTTAACGGCTGCGACGGCAATTTTTTCAGCCGTATCTGGCGCCAAACTCTCCGCCTCTTTCATCACTTTTTTAACTTCTTCTTTAACGCTATCCAACAACCACTCCCCTAATATCACATTACCAGTGCGCGAACTCATTTTGCCGTCCTTTAAACTCACCCAACCATAATCCAAATGTTCTTCTTTGCCTTTTGATGGAGGATAAGTAAATTCCAAGGCCTTAAAAATCACTTTAAAATATTCGGTTTGCTCTTTACCGACTACATGTAAAATTTTATTCGGCTTATACTCTTCAAACTGCAAACGCGCCAAGGCCTGATCTTTAGCTTCGTAAGTCGGGAAACCTTTGGCTGTGATAAAAACGCGACTATGTAAATCATATTTTTCACCAGGAAAAATTATGGCACCACCTTCGCCCTTTTCAAACACACCTTTTTTAAAATATTCATTCACTAATTTAATGCCATCGGCATATGTTTCCGACTCAAAATAAAATCGGTCAAAATGCGCCCCCACGCGTGCGTAAATTTTATCAAAATACTCTAAACTCCACTGACGAGTTTCCGTGTATATTTTTTTAATTGATTTATCCTGCGAATAAATTTTATCGTTAATTTCCACTATTTCTTTTTTAAAATTTTCGTTTTCTTCAAAGGCCTTAGCCCCTTTGGCATAAGCCGCGCCTAAAATTTTAACTTTTTCCTCTAAAGTTTTATCTTTGCCATCATCCACCTCTGCTACTGTCAATGCCCATAAACATTTCGCGATTTGCATGCCAACATCTCCCTGGTAATTCGTACGAATAACTTTACAGCCGACATAACTCAAAATACGCGCGACTGACTCACCGGTGATAATATTACGTAAATGGCCGATGTGAAAGGCCTTGTGGGTATTCGGACACGCAAATTCTATGATTATTTTTTTGTTTATGGCCAGTGTGCCTTTGGGTGGCTGTTTTTTTCCTAATACTGTTTCAACCAAATATTTTGGATTAACAAAAAAATTAATATACGGCCCAAAGGCCTCAACTTTTTCACAGCAATCTTTAGTTTTCGGTCTTAAATCTTCGGCCAACTTTTTTGCCATTTCAACCGGACTATTTTTTCGTTCTTTGGCCAAACCAAAACAAGCAAAGGCATAATCACCCATTTCCGGTTTAGGCGGAGCGGTTAATTCAATTTCGCCGGTAATGCCGACCAATCGCAGAGTTTTTATTATTTCGAATTTAATATCCATATATATTGTCATGCTGAATTTATTTCAGCATCTCTTAGATAGCGTGGGATCCTGAAACAAGTTCAGGATGACAGTTAAATGATTACTTAACACGCACAAAAAATCGACTGCCTTTTTGAATTATATCGCCGGCTTTTACTTTCGCGGAATAATCTTTGGCCTCAACCTTATTTTCGTTAATTTTTACACCACCTTGATCAATTACTTGACGTGCTTCCGACTTACTCTTACAAATTTTTGCCTCCATCAAAACCATGCTTACATCATATACTGATGGCTTTAGCTCAGGCATTTCATCCGGAGTTTCTTTTTTGCTAAAAGTAGAAACAAAATATTCCTGTCCTTTTTTAGCAGCGTCTTCGCCTAAAAATGCCTTTGTAACCTCAAGAGCCAATTTTAATTTTAAATCACGCGGGTTAACATCGTTAGCAAGTTCTTTTTCTACTGCTCTTACCCCATCGGACGATAAATTTGTGCACAAATCAAACCCGCTCACAATCATGCCATCCGTCCAACGCATTACTTTACCAAACATATCTTCAGGCGTGTCAGACAAAGCAATCATATTACCCTCACTTTTACCCATTTTTTTACCAGTGGGGTCGGTTAACAGTTTCATCGTCAAAACAAATTTTTCTCTCTGTTTTAAACTTTTCATTAAATCGCGCCCACATAACATATTAAAAGTTTGGTCATTGCCACCCACTTCACCGTCCACATCCATCGCCACACTATCAAATGCTTGCATTATTGGATATAAAAATTCGTGCAAATAAATCGGCTTTTCATCTTGTTGGCGTTTTTGAAACATATCCCGTTCCAACATTCTTTGCACGGTAAAATTACTAGTCAGCTCCAGCACATCAGCAAAATTTAGTTTGCCCAACCACTCACTATTGTATTTTAATTCTACCGGATTATCGCCGCTAAAATTTAAAAAAACACTAGCCTGTTTTTGATATTCTTTACAATTTTCTAAAACTTGTTCGCGCGTTTGTTGAACACGAGCCGCTCCTTTGTCGGTTGGGTCACCAATTAAACCAGTAAAATCACCGATGAGCATAATTACTTTATGACCCAACTCCTGAAACTGACGCAATTTCCGCATAGTAATAGCATGGCCAATATGTAGTGTTGGAGCAGTCGGATCATAACCAGTATATAAAGATAATTGTCGTCCGGATTTTAATTCTTTTTCCAAAAATTCGCGCGTTGGGTAAATATTTTCCACCCCGCGCGTTAAAAGCTCTTGAATTTTATTTGAATCAGTATTTACTTTGGACATAAATTTAATAATTATTGTAAAGGTAAACGAATTTCAAACACCGTGCGCACACCATCGTTTTTCTCATCTGCGCGCCGTCTCTTATCATTTAATTTTGACAACATATTACCGACAGTTGCATGATCCAAAATACCATCACATGAAGAATACCCGGCGAATTCTTGACGGCCGGCTCGGTAGGAATAAATTCTTAATTCTCCACCCAAAGCATTAATTCTGTTGTGCGCGTCAGCCAAACCCAAACCGGTGCTCGGAGGATTGTTGTCTTGCCCGCCACTACTCTGTAAAGACACGCCTTCCCTTAAAATAAATTTCGCAATATCCCCAGGATCCAAATGTTCCTGTCCTATACCCTTACCATCATCCATCACCCTCAAAACCAACTCATCACCCTCAACCATAGCCTCAAATTCCGTCGTCCCACTTCCGTCTTCAGCCAAACCATGCTGGTCTTTTAAACCATTGCGCAACGAATTAATAACCAAATTGATAATTGGCCCATTTAATCCCCTCGCAGTTCTGCCATCTAAATCTTTAAGTAAATCTTCAGCTTTAAAATCAATATTTAATTTTTTTTGTTCAATTTTAGTAAATTCTGACGGTCTACCATCTTCTCTATCATTATCTCTAAATCTAACAATATGCGGCAGTTCTTCGTTTTTAAAATATCGCAATACCATTTCTAATAATTCCGGATCAAAATCTTCCTTTGGAACATCTCTCAACTCTCCCGGTGTGATACTACGCAACAAAATATCACTTTGGGCAACATAATAACGTGGCCATTTTTCTAGAAACATTTTCAAACCTCGATCATCAGATTTAAGCGAGCGACCACTCATTTCGCTCTGAATTACATCCAGCCCTCCCCACATCCCACGCTGAGTCGTATCTAAATCATGCCCTGCGAATGCCTTTAAACGCGGAACGCTTTCTACCAACTTACTTACTTCCCTCACGGTGTCAACTGCCGCGTTTATATTTTTTGACACGTCATCCCAGTTACTATCAAAATTTCCAGTTTTTTGAAAATTGATTAATTCTTCAAAAACATCATCGTGGATATGTCGCAATTTTTCAGACAAACTAGACACAACTTCAAAATCAATTTTTGACTGTTCAGCCGACGCCATCTCTCCATTTCCTGGACGAATACTATCACTCATAAAATTATTTTAAATTATTTAGTTGGGTTTGTAATTTTTCTAATTTTGTTTGTGCATCTGACAATTTTTGTTTTTCTTTTTCAACCACTGCTGGTGGCGCGTTATTTACAAATTCTGCGTTCGCCAATTTATTATTCATTATTGTGACGAATTTTTCGGTTGCTTCAACTTCTTTAGTTAAACGCACTTTTTCTTTTTCTATGTCGACAGCACCGGATAAATCCAAATAAATTTCCATATCACCGCACACGAGCGCCACGGCGTTTTCGGGTTTGACAGCTTTTTTCTCAATTGTTAATTTTTCTAAACGCGCGAGGCCGGTGATAATGGCGCTATTTTCGATTAATAATTTTTCTTTGGCTCCAGCACTGATTGTTGCGTCAATTTTTTTGTTTGGTTCGATTTTGTTGTCGGCGCGAGCGGAACGGATGGTGGTGATGATAAGTTGTATGGTATTAAAATCGTTAAGGGATTCCTCCACTACGGTCGGAATGACAAGGTGTGGCCACGATTCTACCATTAACATTCTATCGATGCCGAACATCTCACTCCAAATTTGTTCAGTAACAAACGGCATAAATGGATGCCACAATTTAAGTAATGTTTGCAAAATATACTGTAAAATCTCTTCTTTGTCACCCTCTATTTTCGCGATTTCTAAATACCAATCAGCCAATTCACTCCAAGTAAAATCGCGCAATTTTTCACCGGCCGCAGAAAATTGAAAATTTTCAATATTCTCGCTTACATCTTTAACGGTAGCATCTAAACGCGACAAAATCCATTTGTCAGCTAATGTCAAATTTTGAATTTTTAATTGTAATTTTGAATTTTGATTTTTAATTTTTGAATTCGCGATAATAAATCGCGCCATATTCCACAACTTATTTGTAAAATTCCTAAACCCGGCGATTTTTTCTTCGGACAATCTAGTATCATTGCCGGGAGTATTACCAAGCAACAAAGACAGGCGTGTCGCATCGGCACCATATTTGGCAATTGAATCCAATGGATCAATTACATTACCAAGCGATTTACTCATCTTACGTCCTTGCTCATCACGCACAAGTCCGTGCATATAAACTTTTTCAAACGGAATATCACCCAAAACATATGTGGTCATAAGAACCATGCGTGCCACCCAGAAAAATAAAATATCATAACCGGTTTCCAACACGGAAGTTGGATGAAAAGTTTGTAAGTCAACTGTTTTCTCTGGCCAGCCCAAAGTAGAAAACGTCCACAAACCAGAAGAAAACCAGGTATCCAATGTATCTGGATCTTGGATGAGCTTAGCACGATCCGCGCAATTGCAAGTTGGACATTCATCCGGTTGATTAACAGACACAATAGGATCTGCCGAGTTTCTTTTGCCCACAACTAGTGTTCTGTCAAAATTCTCACCGTGGAATAATACTTCTTTTATGCCATTATTTTTATCCATACACATCAAACAATACCAAACCGGAATCTGATGTCCATACCAAATCTGACGCGAAATACACCAATCGCGTAAATTATTTATCCAATGTGAATACGTTTTACTAAATCGTTCAGGAATTATTTCAATTTGTCCACTATCAACCACTTGCCGCATCAAATCTTTTAATGAAACTTGCTGACCGGTCTTTATTCCATTTAATTTTGAATCGCCTAGCGCGAATTTTTTATTTACATCAATAAACCATTGTTTGGATGGAATTGGTTCAATCGCGTAGCCACAGCGATAACAAATCGATAAACTATTCGACACATCCTCTTCTTTTTCTAACAATCCATTCGCGACCAAATGTTCCACCACTTTCGTACGCGCTTCTTTAACCGGTAATCCTTGATAATTTTTGCCAGCCGAAGCGGTCATCTTTCCGTCTTCATCGATTACCGAAATTAACTCTAAATTATTTTTCAAATACATTTCATAATCAGCAAAACTATGCGCCGGTGTTACACCAACCGCACCCGTGCCGAAATTCACATCAACATTTTCATCGCCAATTATTTTAATTTTTAAATCCGTGCCATTAGCAAAATTTTTAATTACAAATTCCTGACCAATATACTTGGCGTACCGTTTATCTGTCGAATTAACAGCCACTGCGGTATCACCCAATTTTGTTTCTGGTCGTGTAGTCGCAATCGCAATCGGAAAATCTTTTGAATATTTAAAAGTGTATAATTTTGCAATTTGATCTTTATGTTCCACCTCATCGTCCGCCAAAGTTGAATGACAACGCGGACACCAATTAACAATGCGATAACCGCGATAAATCAAACCATCATCATACATTTTTTTAAAAACCGTGCGCACTGCTAAATTACGCGGTTCATCCAAAGTAAACGCCTCCCGACTCCAATCCAAACTGCTTCCCATTTTTTTGCATTGATTAACAATTGTATCATGCGACGCCTGCGCGAATTTATTCACCTCATCCAAAAATTTTTCTCGGCCTAATTCTTTTTTCGGGTCTTTGATTCCTTTTTCAATTAATAATTTTTCCACTTTAGTTTGGGTGGCGATAGCGGCATGGTCAGTGCCCGGCAACCACAATGTCTTATCGCCTTTCATGCGGTGATAACGCGTCATTAAATCCTCAATCGCGAGCATCATGGCATGGCCAATATGAAGTGTGCCGGTAACATTAGGCGGTGGCAAAACAATAGTAAACGGCTTGGCGTTTACATCAGTGACATCTTTCTCAACACAAACATCTGGATTAAAAAACCCACTGTCTTCCCAGCGTTTATAAATCACGTCCTCGTAATTTTGGGGCTCGTAGGCCTTGGGTAACTCTTTGGACATAGGCATAATGCAATATATATTTTACACTAAGCCCTTAAAAAAGGCAAGAAAATGGCATATTTAGAACCAAATCGTTAAATTAATGACCTCTATTGACAAAAACGCGCATAATTGATAGAATAGCGTGTTATTTTGCATATTGGATTCTCAGGTCTGCTTTCTAACAAAAAAGATTTTAGCGTCGCAATCACACAATTTGAAATTAGAAATTTGGATTTTGACATTTTCATCGATATGGCTTTAACTGAAATTGAACAATTTAAAAATATAATTGCGGACAGCAAACACATTTTGATCGCTTTGCCTACTCAAGCAGAAATTGACTGGACGGCAAGCGCACTCGCCCTACAAATGTTTTTACTCGCAAATCATAAACAGGCCGACATCGTGTCGGCTAATTTTATTCTTTTAAAAAATTTGGTGTTTTTACCTGGCGCAGAAAAAATTAAACCGGAACTGGAACATTTACAAAAATTTATTATTAAGGTGGATGTTTCAAAAACGAAAATTGATACCTTAAGTTACGATATTAAAGACGGCAGTTTATCAATTTATTTAACACCACGATCAGGCACAGTGACCGCTTCTGATTTGCGCACCGCTCAATCCACTTATCGCTATGATCTCATTATTACCTTGGGCGCGCAGGATTTGGCTGGTTTAGGCGAAGTATTTGCCAATAATACTGATCTATTTTATCGAGTGCCACTGGTAAATTTAGACACCCACCCAGGCAACGAGCGCTTCGGTAAGATAAACTTTATTGACTTAAGTTCCGCTGGTGTGTCTGAAACGCTTTTTAAACTTTTAAACCAAATTAACGAATTCCAAATCACTGCCGACATTGCCACCGCGCTTTTAACGGGGATTACCGCTACCACCCGCAGTTTTAAATCTTCTCATGTCTCGCCCCTAACTCTAAAAAATGCCAGCACGCTGGTGGCCTTAGGTGCTGATCGAGAAAAAATTATTACCAATTTATATCGAACAAAAACTTTATCCACATTAAAATTATGGGGTGGAGCTTTGACCCGCTTAAAGTTATATCCAGATATCAAGTTAGCCTGTACTACAATTACTCGGGACGATTTCGCACGGGCTGGCGCTAAAGTTGAGGATCTGGTCGGAATGGCCGAAGAATTAATTGGCAATGCTCCCGAAGCGGAAATGACCGCTCTGATCTATGAAGACCCGAGGGACGGCATAATCCAGGCGGTATTCCATGCCAATGAAAAACATGATGCCAAACAACTAACCGCGAGTATGCATAGCGAAGGCAACAAAAAACAAGCACATTTTTCTCTACCAGGACTAAATTTAGTAGAAGCAGAAGAAAAAATTCAAGAACATTTAAGAACTCTAAATCCTAAAATCTAAATAAACCAAAAATTTTAAATTCAAAAATCCAAACGTTAATTTGGATTTTTTTTATTTAAGAAAAGAAATCTTTACTTCGGCTGCCATGCCAAAGGCAAAAGTTCTTTCAATGTAACCTTTTTATCAATAGTAATAATTACTTCGGTGTTGATATTTTTTGCATCCAAAATATTCATAAGTTCCCGACACCGTCCACACGGTGGAAGGGCGCCTCTGTTATTCGCCGCAACAATAATTTTGACATGCGTTTCATTTGTCTGAGTGATCATTTGCGATATTGCGGTATGTTCTGCGCAAAAACCAATACCACAAGCCAAATCCATGCTAACACCCGTAAATAAACGCCCTTTTCCTGTAATCAATACACAACCAACTTCTTTAAGTGCGCCACTACCTCTAATTATTTTTGGGTCCACAAGAGACTTAGCTTTTATAATTAATTGTTTTTCTTTTTTAGTTAGCATATCAATTATCTTGAAATTTGAATTTTGTTTGACATTGGAAATTTGACATTCGTAAAAGGATTTCTTTACCTCGTTACGACTCGGTCGCAATGACCCCAGTAGTAGAACGCCTTTCGTTCACTACGGGGCAGGCAACGAGAGATTGCTTCCCCGCCCAAGGCGGGTCGCAATGACAATTAAATAAGTGACGTTCCCGTCATCTCCCCCGGCTTCTCCACGCCCATTAATTTTAAAACTGTTGGCGCGATATCAGCCAAAACTCCTACCGGATGCATTAAAGACAAATCTCCTTCTGGCGGATCACCAGCCGGCCCAGCTTGGCCTTGAAAATCCTTGCCAATAATAAGTAAAGGTACCGGATTAGTGGTATGCTCTTTATCAATATCGCCAGTTTGAAAATTTATTACTTCCTCGGAATTACCATGATCGGCTGTCATTACTACTACGCCTCCCACGGCTAAGGTATGATCGACAATATTGCCAAATGCCTTATCAGCCGCTTCGCAACCCCTCACAGTCGCGGCTAAATCACCAGTATGCCCCACCATATCAGGATTGGCCAAATTCACCACTACAAAATCATATTTGCCACTATCTATAGCTTTCGCCGCCTCCTTAGCCACTAAGGCCGCCGACATCTCGGGCGCTTCGTTATAACTGGATACTTGGGGAGAAGGGATAAGTGATCGGTCCTCCCCGGGGAACGCGTCCTCAACTGCCCCATTTAAAAAATAAGTAACATGCGCATATTTTTCAGTTTCGGCCAAATGAAATTGTTTTTTACCCGCCTTACTAATAGTTTCGGCCAAACTGTTAACTACTACCAAAGGATTGAAAGCAACACCGGACACAGGTAAATCTTTTTCATATTCAGACATGGTTACAAAACACAAATCGCGTAAATAAGGACGTTCAAATTTATCAAAACCAGGAAGCACAAAGGCCTTAGTTAGTTGGCGCGCTCGGTCAGGCCGAAAGTTAAAAAAAATGGCAGCATCCCCCTCTTTAAAAGTGGCCACTGGCGCGCCTCGCTTCGTTATGACAGTCGGAATAAATTCTTCATCAAAAACTTTTTTTTCATACGAATCCAAAATTGCTTTAATTGGATCGTCGGAAATGCGATCAGATTCCCCCAGAGCCATCGCGCGATAGGCCTTTTCTACACGATCCCACCGATTGTCACGGTCCATGGCATAATAACGACCGGATAAAGAAGCAATCTTGCCGACTTTCAAACTATTCATCTTATCTTGCAAACGCCGCACAAAATCAGCTCCAGAGTTATAGGGAGCATCGCGCCCGTCCAGAATTACATGTACAAAAACTCGATTATTTAAAGTGGAAGATAATTTGTACTGGCGACATAAATCCAATAAAGCATACAGATGTGATTCACTCGCGTGAATATTGCCGGCCGACAATAAACCAATTAAATGCAAATTAGTTTTTTTCTCTTTAGCTTGAATAATTGCTTTCAAAAGCGCCGGATTGGTAAAAAAAGAACCATCACTGATGGTTTGATTAATACGCGGGCATGATTGATAATACACTCGGCCAGCGCCAATATTCAAATGGCCAACTTCAGAGTTGCCCATTTCACCAAACATAAGACCGACTTCATTGCCAGCGGCAAATAAAGTCATCACTGGATACTCTTTGATAAATTTGTTAAAGTTTTTCATAACAGCCAGCGTCACGGCGTTGCCTTCACCTGGCGGCGCCACACCCAAACCATCAAAAATTGTTAACACTACCGGTTTATAAGACATACTAAATTGCAGATTTTAAATTTTAAATTTCTATTTCATTTTCACCCGCTATTTTGCGACTAAGAATTAAAAAATATATATTAACACAACGATTTTCCCGTCATTTCTTTGGGTTTTTTAATGCCCATAATTTTTAATAGTGTCGGTGCGACATCAGCTAAAATACCATTTTTTAAACGTTTCAACATACACTTTTTAGAAATTAAAATACAGGGCACTGAATTTTCCGTGTGTTCCGTCATCATTTCTTTGGTATCAAAGTTGATCATAACATCAGCGTTGCCATGGTCGGCGGTAATCAAAGCCACCCCATTTTTTTTCAAAATCATTTCCACTACTCTACCCACTTCAGTATCCATTATTTTTACTGCTTTTTTGGCGGCGTCCAAGTTTCCAGTATGCCCCACCATATCGGCATTGGGAAAATTAACCACAATAAAATTATATTTATCTTTTTTTAAATAATTACAAATTTTACGGCTAATAAGGCGACAACTCATTTCCGGTTTATCAGCATACGAACGCACTGGTTCCGATTTAACTAGTTCTCTTTCTTCGCCATCTAAAGGATCGGCAAAACCGCCATTAATAAAATAGGTAACATGGGCAAATTTTTCAGTTTCGGAAATATATAATTGCCGATATTTTTCGCCCACCGCGAGCGGCAAACAATTCTTAATATCAGAACTAGGGAAAGCCGTTAATACGCCCGGTAAATCCGGCCCAAAATCAGTTAAAGCCACAAACCGAAGATTCTTGGGGTTATGGCGACGATTAAATGAACCAGGATTTTTTTGAGTAAAATCTTCTTGAACTAATGATTTGGTTATTTCGCGGGCGCGATCGCTACGCGCGTTAAAAAAAATAACCGCGTCATTGTCTTGAATGGTGGCAATGGGTTTGCCAGATTTTGTAATAATAGTTGGCATTACATATTCATCGGTTTCACCACGGTTATACGCCTGACTTAATGCCTCTTCGGCCGACTTGGCAAAATTCCCCTTACCAGCGGTAATGGCCTCATACGCCATTTTGGTACGACTCCAAATTTTATTTCGATCCATGCCGTAAAACCGCCCCATAATCGTAGCCACTTTTTCGTTTTCCAACATATGTGTGCGCAAAACGCGCAAAAACTGCAAAGCACTATGTGGTGAAGAATCACGACCATCGGTAAACAAATGCAAATAAACTTTTTTTTGTCCAAAATCGCGACACAGCTCCAACAGCGCGTATAAATGTTCTGGATAAGCGTGCGCGCTATTACCATCTGTCAAAAGCCCCATTAAATGAACGGCAGAATTATGTTTTTTGGTGTGAAACAAAGCATCTTTAAAAGCAGTGTTCTTAAAAAAAGTACCGTTATGAATCGCTTCGGAAATTATCACTAAATCTTGTTTAACAATCCGGCCGGCGCCAATATTTAAATGCCCAGCCTCGGAATTACCTACTTGCCCGATAAATAAACCGGCATATTGCCCGTAAGTTTTTAAAGTGGAATGAGCGTATTTTTTAAAATAAGAAAAAATGTTGGGAGCAGTTGTGGGAGTAATGGCATTGCCAGGATCATCAACTTTACCTAAACCAAAACCATCTAAAATAATCAAAGCGACTGGCGAACGATCGATTTTACTTACTCTTCCACGCTTTTTCTTAATAGGAATGTTCTTTTCTCGTATCATAATAATTTAAATATAATTTACCGTCCCAGTTCCAATTCAATTTCCATCAACCGATTGTATTTTTCCACTCGTTCGGATCGCGACAGCGAACCGGTTTTGATAAAGTCGGCATTAACAGCAACGGCTAAATCTGCAATAAAGGTGTCGGCGGTCTCCCCGCTACGATGTGATATTACCACTTGATACCCAGACTTCTTGGCCAAATTAATCGTCTGCATTGTTTCAGTCAAAGTACCAATCTGATTTGGTTTAATTAAAATCGCATTAGCTACTTTTTCTTTTACCCCCCGCTCTAAACGATTAACATTAGTGGTAAATAAATCATCACCTATAAGCAGTGATTTTTTACCCAACTCTTTAGTCATAATCTGCCAATTTGCCCAATCATCTTCCGCTAAACCGTCCTCAATCAAAATTAATGGGTATTTTTTAAGCCAAGTGGCATAAGTGGTAATCATTTTATCCGCGCGCCAGCCCTGTTTTTTGCTGACAAAATAATAACTATCTTTATGATAAAATTCAGAAGAGGCGACATCAACTCCTAAAAATATTTGCTTACCCGGCACCCAGCCAGTATATTTAATCGCTTCAACAATTACCTGCAAAGCGCGCTCATTATTTAATAACTGCGGAGCAAATCCACCTTCGTCGCCAACAGCAACTGAGTATCCCTTCTGCGCCAAAATATTTTCTAAAGCATGAAATACCTGTGAACCCATGCGTACTTGCTCCCGAAAAAGTTTATTCTTAGGCACAATCATAAATTCCTGCACCGAAAGACCGTTGTCCGCATGTCGTCCCCCATTTAAAATATTCATCATCGGCGTGGGCAAACGATACTCTTTTTCTTTCAAACCAAAAGTTTTGCGTAAATATAAATAAAGTGGCTGGCGATTCGCAGCCGCGCCAACGCGGGCCAAGGCCATTGATACCGCGGTCGTGGCATTTGCGCCCAAATTAGATTTATTTTTAGTGCCATCCAGATTTATCATCATTTGATCCAAAGCGACCAAATCTTCCACATCAAAACCAACCAATTTCTTGGCAATAATAGAATTGACATTTTTTACAGCCCACAAAACGCCTTTACCACCATAACGCTTACCACCATCGCGGAGTTCACGTGCCTCGTGTGAGCCAGTAGATGCGCCCGATGGCGCTTTTGCGACCGCAACTATGCCATTTACCAAAATTACTTTAGCTTCAACTGTAGGATTACCGCGTGAGTCCAAAATTTCCCGAGCCAAAATTTGCTTAATTTTCATAATTAATGATTATAAAGTTTGAGGTATTATAACATCTTTTTGAAAATAAAAAAAGGCGCCTATAGGCGCTTTAAAATATATGGGAGGAAAGAGGGCGGAGGGGGGTGTACATGAGGCAACAGCACCTCAAGCAACACCTCCCCTCCGTCGCCCGAACGCGCGTGAGCATCACGCGCGTTCGGACTCTTGGCAAATTTTTCGGGTGGGGGGCCCTTCTGTCCCCATACTTTCGTCGCTCTGCAGAGCGACTCAGCAACCACCCTACCGAGGGTGGCCCCCTGCAATGCCGGGGATAAACCCCGGCCCCAAAGCGCCGCGATTCGGCGCATTATCCCGAGCCTAAGAGAGGCTCGGGATTAACTCCGCGGGCTGTGCCCGCAGAGATTTTAGGCAACTAACGCGCCTTTTATTAGAAACGTTTACACGCTTCCAGTAAAAGACACGCCAGTCACCAATTTTACAAAGAACAAATATATTCAAAATGGCGGCGTTCCTCAAAAATGTAAATAAATTTCCATTTTTTCAGAACTGGCCATTATAAGTGGCGCTTGAAATGGCGGCGTTCCTCAAAAATGTAAATAAATTTCCATTTTTTCAGAACTGGCCATTATAGCACATTTTAGGGGTTTTGTCAAGACCCCCCCCTGTGGATAAAATATTATTTTGGCTTATTTTAGCCAATTCAAAGACATACAAACAGACCAAAAACCCGCCAACTTTGGCGGATTTTTAAAAAAACTACTTAAATAGCGATCTTACTGCAAAATCTCGTAAGTTACACTAACATTCATACCGACATCCTGGCTCCCAGAAGCAACTCCCGGCTCACCGCCACCTTTCTCCGCTCCCATTGCGCTGTAAACCGGATAAGGACCACCGTTTGTGGCATCCCATTCGGAAAATGATACTACGCCACCCAAACGGACATTTAAAGTTTGCGCCAATTGCAAGGCCTTGCTCTTAGCATCGGCCAGAGCTTTGATTCGGGCTTCATCTTTCAAATTCTCAGGATCATCAATTGTAAATGTCAAACCTGAAACTTCGGTAGCACCGTATTTACCGGCCAAACCCAAAACTGCGCTCACTTTGTCTAGGTCGCGAATTTTTACGTTCAATTGGTTGGAAACCCGATAACCCTGCAATACTTGGCCTTTGTCTTGGGTATAATTATAATCCGGATAAATAGTGTAATTGCTTTGTAAATCTTTATCCGCTACTCCCATAGTTTTTAATTCCGCTAAAACCTGGTCCATTACAATTTTATTATCTGCCTGCGCTTTGGATACATCCTTATCAGTGTTTGAATAACCAATCGTTGTAACAGCAATATCATTGTTGCTATTAACCTTGCCATAACCGTTGATTGTAATCATCCGCTCGTTCTTGGGCGACAGTCCAATGTAATCATACTGCCTAATATTGTTGCGCACCATTGTCCCCAGCCAAAAAATCGCGTACACCAATAGTACCCCAGCAAAAGTCCACAATATTTTCTTACCAAAATCATATCCCCAAACAGTTGACTGGCCACAACAAGTAGAAACAGCGCTATCATTTTTTTGCTCTTTTATTAAATTACTCGGCATATTTTTTCCTCCAACAATCCGCCGGTTTACAGCGGGTTTGTTATTAATAATTAATTTTTTTTTAAAATTTTAACTCCTGGCAAAATTTTTCCCGAAAGATATTCCAGCATCGCTCCCCCGCCAGTTGATACCAAATCAACATCACCCGCGACTTTTAATTTTTCCAAAATTTCTACGGTTTCTCCACCGCCAGCAACGCCAAACGACTTGCCTTTACTGCGCGCGGCAAACAATCGCGCTAACGAATAAGTGCCATACTCATAGGGGTGCTGTTCAAATTTTCCCATCGCCCCATTCCAAACTAGAGTCCGCGCTTTTTTAATATAGCTGGCAAAAAGTCTTACTGTGGCCGGACCAACATCAAAAATCCCCTCGTTTTTAGCTAATTTAAGTGGCTTTGCAAGCGACACCAAGCGTGCCCCAGCCCCATTTATCTGCCCCACTACCGCGTCAACTGGCATTATCACTTTTTTGTTCACGCCCAAGCGCTTCATTAAACCAACATAATCTTTATCAAGTAGCGATACACCTAAACCATATCCCTTACCAGCAAAATAAGTACTGGCAATCCCCCCGCCCACCAAAATATAATCAGCTTTGGTTAAAAAATTTTTCAGAACTGGAATTTTTGTTTCGGTTTTAATACCACCCAAAATTACTACCAGTGGTTTTTTGGGCTTACTAACCGCCCGCTCAATTCCCTCAACCTCTTCGGCCATAAGTAAACCGGCATAAGTTGGTAAATATTTCGCCAATCCAGTAACTGACGCGCTACTGCGATGCGCGACCGCAAAACACTCTGATACAAAAATCTCGGCCAATTTGGACAGCTCTTTTGTAAATGCAATGTCATTTTTTTCTTCACCTGGAAAAAATCGGATATTCTCCAGCAAGACAATTTTTTCATTACTAGGTTTCTGTTGTAATTCCTTCAAAGATTTTAGCTTCACTTCTTTGTTCAAAAATGAAGACAACACTTTGGCGATCGGTCGCAAAGATAAAGATTGATCAACCACACCATTTGGCCTACCCAAATGTGATACCAAAATTACCGATGCACCTTTATCTAGCAAGTAATTTATCGTCGGCAAACTCTTAATTATTTTAAAATCATTTTTTATTTTTCCTTTTTCAACCGGTACATTAAAATCAACTCGCACTAAAATGCGCTTGCCTTTTAAATTTTTTATTTCAATAATTTTGCGCAAGTGCATAAAATAACTGTCAATTTTCTGGCGATTTCATAACATTTTTCAGTACTGCCGCCAGCAAGGCCTGGGCCGCACGCTCTTTGCCCACCATATCCGCTCTTACCGCCTTTTCAAATTCTCCCCACAATTCTTTGTGAGCGGCAATAAATTGCGCGGCCGGCGCAACACCGCTATCTCCGGTCGTGTCCGCCACCAACCCAGACACCACCTGATTTAGTAATTCTCTGGTGGGCTTTTCAGTATTTGGCTGACCTAAAACTGACCATCCCAGTTCTTCGTCGCCGTTCAATCTCATATATTTTAAAGTTATTTTTTATTACTACTATATTATACCACTTATTCAACCAACTCGCCATAGCCGGAGTCTTCCGGCCACAAAAAATTGGCAAACGCCCAAACGGCTAAGTCGCGCGCTTCTGTGAAACGAGCTTCGTGGTTAGTGGCACCCAAAATTACCACGCGCACGGCACGACCTTCGGCATCGCCAAGTTTAACAGTAAAATTATAGTTAGAGTCAGTTATATATCCAGTTTTACCAGCCATCTGTTCAGTATCAAATTTATTTTGAACCCAACCAGTTAATAACCAGTCAGTGCTCCACACCCGACGCGCTTTAGCCGCACCTTCGGGACGAGCGTAATATTCCGGTATTTGCAAAGTTCTATAAATTTTATCTTCACGCAAAGCAAATTTCAACAACCGCGCCACATCGCGCGTGTTCCCCACATTACCACTATCCAAACCGGTCGGCTCCACAAAGTTCATTGAATCCAAACGCCAAATTTTGGCTTTAGTATTCATCCGGGCCACAAATTCGGATCTGGTGTAACTGCTTAATCGGACTAAAGCATTAACTGCACCATTGGCTGATCCGACCAAAGCCAAATTCCATAATTCCTCCGCGGTATAAACTTCGTCCGCTTCCACAATATGACTACCCTCAATCTCATCAGCTGTAATAGTAGTTTTCGCGTTCCAATCTAATCTCCGTTCCAAGATTACTAACATGCTCATCAATTTGGTAATGCTTGCAAGCGGACGCGCAACATCGGCGTTTTGAGAAAATAATTCAGTATCAGTATGATTATCAACAACTAATGCAGCCGCGGCTGTAAGTGGCTGTTCAAATTCTTTCTTATCTAATTTAGCTAGTGGCACAAGGGGGTGGCTCACTGGCAATACCGTCGGAGTAACGTCACCACCAACAAGCAAGTTCTGGCGGGGAGCGGATTGTGGGAAAGTTGCCACTGTATTTGAAGTTATCGTTGAGGTAGGCACAAACGAAACCGAGCCAATAAAAAGCAAACCCACCCCACAAAGCATAATGCTAAAAGATAAGAAAAAATCTTTAATTGATTTTTGTTTTTCTTCAGTCATAATTAATTTTCTGTTTTCACTTCTAAGGCAGTCGCTACAAATTCATGATTATGCAAAGTCGCGTAATCTGGTAAATCAGTCAACGCATTTAATCCCAAATGGCGCAAATAATCCATCGTCACTTCGTAAGTCGGTAATAAATTAGTAGAACTATCTTGTTCTTTTACTAACCCACGCATCATTAAATTTCGCAAAATCAAAGCACAGTTCACCCCACGAATTTGTTCCAATTCCGGCTTGGTAATCGGCCCGCAATACGAAATTACGGTCAAAGTTTCCAACTGCGGACGGGTTAATTCCCCCGACACTTCGGCCTTGATAAAATTTTCCGCTACCGTTTGGTTATCAGGATTAGCCACCATTTGATATTCATCGTTATTTTCAATAATCGTGATACCGGATTCAGGTGTGTTGTGTTTCGCGCGCAAATCAGCCAAAGCCGTCGCCACATCTTCGCCCGAAACATTTAAAACCTTGGCTAATTTTTTTAGGGCCAAAGGTTTGGAGGCGACAAATAGGATTGATTCTAGTTGAGAAATAAGCATAAGATGATAACGAATAGATAAAAATACCAAACAACAGAGTAATTATAACTTAAACTAAATTATAAATCAACCGTTCGTAATAAATCGGCGCGCAAACGCGCCGACCGACAATGTCTCAACATCCCACTATAAGAAATAAAATTTTTGGAATTTATTCTGTTAAACATCCGCCATTTAGTTTTAGTCCGCAAAATATTATGGTGCGGAAACAATACATACCCTAAAAAATCCACCCCGCTGTGCCAACGGCGCAAAACAATTTTATCCGGATGTAAAACCAATTTTAATTTTTCGCTCAAAAAATTACGCGTAAGCGTTATCATACTTTCCAAAAAAATTTGGCTACGACTAATAACGACAAAATCGTCGGCATAGCGGATATAATCTTGAATCCCCAGATGTCTTGTGATAAACTGATCAAACTCGTCTAAATAAATATTAGAAAATAACTGGCTGGTAACATTGCCGAGCGGGATGCCCTTGCCGGGGGCAGTAGAATAACTGCCGATAATTTCCGTAAGTAAATTTAAAACATTAGTATCACCGACTTTTCGTTCAATTAATCGCAACAATATCTCATGGTCAACGGAATCAAAATATCGGCGAATATCGCCATGTAAAATCCACACTGTCCGAGTATTATTTTTTGATAACCGCCAGGCCTTTTTTCGCAGACACGATATCGCCCGATGTGTGCCTTTGCCCAAACGCGACGAATACGAATTAGCGATAAAACCATTATCAAATATCGGCTCAAGCGCTGACACGACCGCCTGATGTAGTACTCGGTCGCGCACCGTGGCTTTAAAAATATGTCTTAATTTAGGGTCGCGTACGAAAAAATCCGTGTAAGGTGAATGCCGATAATTCCCCGACTGCAAATCAGTATGTAAATCAAACAAATTATCCTCCAAATTTAACGCAAAATTTTGAACATCGCTTTTATTCATTTTGCCGCGTTTAAATTCGCGCCAAGCGTGGAATAAATTAGGCAAGGAAATAATTTTATCAAATAAATTATGACTACTACCCCCCCCCGCGACAATAGCACGGAAATCTCTATTATCCATAAAACCTATGATTTTTATAAACAACTTTACGGCGTAACGACGCGACTGCCCAAACGCGACCGCTTCGCGCTGGGAGCAAAATGCGAGGGGCTGACTATTGAAATTTTAGAAATGTTATTTTTCGCCAATGCCGCTCGCGTCACCGCCCGATTAGAATTATTGCAAAAAATTGACCTTAAACTAAAAATACTCAAAACAATTATTCGCCTTTGTTTTGATGTCCGTGCCATTAATGAAAAAAGCTATTTGAATTTGGTAGCCGCGCTCGTGGAAATCGGACGGATGCTCGGTGGCTGGATTAAAAAAACCAACGGCGGACAAACAAATCCCCCGACTTAATATCGGGGGACAAAGACTTCGGGCGAAAGAAACGCCGAGATTGTCATTGGAGTTGTCCGGACTGTCGTTGTTGACATTCGCGCCGTCCGCGTCGAAGTTGCCAACATTGACGAGGTTGCCAGCCGAGGACAAACGGGCTTCTTTTGCATCTTCCATTCCGAGGCAAGGACAAGCGGCCAACCGGCCGGTTGCTGTATAAATACGTGGCGACTTGAATTTATGATTCGTTCACCCAAGGACGATGCAAGCAGTCTTTTACAAAGGCGAGACGCGTCCGTAGACACGCCTACATTAGCCACCGATATTTTACCGCGAGTTGACCAAAGTTTCAAGTGGCAAAATTCAAAGTTACAG
>MFRE01000009.1:14919-36455 GCA_001784475.1 Candidatus Magasanikbacteria bacterium RIFOXYD2_FULL_41_14 | reverse complement strand
GTATAACGATTTTCCAGCAAACGGCCGGTGCGTTTAAAATATACTAATAAATCATACAACACTTCGGCCGGGGTTTGGCGAGTTAACTGGTTTAAAGACAGTTTGGATAATTGTTTGGCCGCTTCCTGCCAGTTGGAACTTAATAATTTCGCAATATCGGCTTTTTTGTTATCAAACTCGGCAATAGCCAGCTGATACTGTTCGGGCAATTCTTGACCGGCAAATATCTGCTCTCGCAGGTAAGCAACCAACTGTTCGGTTTGTTGTAAATAATTTTTACTAGTGGAATCTGGAACTAAACTTTTACCGGTCAAAGCCCAGCGCATTTTGGGAGTATCAATTTTATAAAAATCTTCGTTTTGATACCAATCGGTGTTATATAATATTTTTCCTTTCTTGTCCTTGGCAAAGGACTGTTTTAATAATTCATTCATTTTTTCCATTGTTAAGGCCTGACCGTCCGGGGCGCTCTCAACACGCAAAATTAAAAATTGGCCTAATTCTTTAGCGCGTTTGATTTCTCTTTCCGTAAATGGTATGGGCGGGATGTCTTTGGCTTCTAATTTTACGCCAAATGTATCGGCCACGGCTTCGGGACCAAAATAATCAGCTTGTAAAATTTCGCGGGCGCGGTCGGGGGTGATTTTGGATTCGGTGGATGTTTTATGCTCAATGGTGATAATTTCACCAACGCCAGCGGTAGTCGCAAATTTCCTCACTTCCGGCACGGCCAATTCCGGTCGGGATTTTTTTAAATTTAAAATTTTGCCAAAACTTTCAATTAATTCATTTAATTTGTCAATTTCAGTGTTAAATTCCGCCAAATAGACGGTTTTGATGGTGCCGGATGTGAACATTTTGACCACTCCACTCACGGCTTTTTCATTTTTTAGCGATCCTTTTTCATCTTCAGCCGATAATTTTGCCAATAATTCTTCCAGCTGTTTTTTAACTTGTTGATATTCCGCCACGACTGTTCGGCCTTGCTCGCCGATTGCCACGCGCAAATTAGCGAGCTCATCACTATCAGTGCGAGTGCGGTCTTCGCTTAATAAGTTTTCGGCAACAAGTTCAATGCCAGCAACTGATTCGTCCGCGTTCACAATTACCTTTCGTAAATCAGACAACAATCGTTTAATCTCTTTTTTTATTTCGCTCACTAACCGCTTAATATCCAAGGCTTGTTCCAAATCAAAAACAGTGGTTTGCAGTTTTTTAAAATTTTCGCTATTGTCGGCTTCGGCATAATCAACTAAAGCGGAAAAGCAATCTTGGGCCGCTTCAGTTTGCGCCGGCGTGTAGATGCGGTCTTTATTGCCCTTGCTGGGGGCTAAAATTTGACGCAATAAATTCGCGGTTTTTAATAAAAATTCTGATTCGGTAAATTGACGGGTGATTTCGGTGAGTTTGGCTTCGGTGATATTTTTTTCTACGCGGAGGGCGACCTCTTGGCGAGCGGATTTACCGAATTCCGCGTCTTGCCCGTAATGCACTGCTTGTTTCTTAGTCCGACGGGTGAAAGTGGGCATCATTCTTTCCAATAGTGTCTGGCGATGAAATGGTGTGGAATGCAAACGCACGTTGCTCGTAGGTGCTTCCGGATCAGCCGCAATTTGTAATCGGGTCAAATCAGACAAACCGCGTTTTAATTTGGGATCATTGTCCGGGTCAACAAAAGTATCTGTGAGTATAACACCTGCCTTTTATAATTTTGTTCTGATATTGTTTAACACTGAATCTGACAAAAACGCGGGCGTGGCCGACAACGACGCATTGTCCGCGACCGATTGCGATCTGCCTTCGGTTTTATATAATGCTTCCACCGCATTTTCCAAAGTTAAAAATTGTTCGGTTAATTTATCCTGACGCGCCAAAAGTTCCACCGCCCGGGCGTGCTCTTGGATGTCAGCGGTTTCTACCGGTTTAGGTTCGTAGGATTTATTTTTAGGCATATAAGTAATATGTATTATACAGAATTGGCTAATTCTGTATAGTATTGTAATACTATTATATAAAACTGACGAATTTATACTGTTTACTACCGCACCAGCGAGACCCCACCCTCGCCCTCCCCTTTTTACAAAGGGAGGGAAACGCGAACGGACGACCCCACTCTACCCTCCCCTTTTTATAAATGGAGAGGACGCTAAATTTTAACAATCTCCATATCGCCAAACGCGCTGGTTTGTTGCGCCGAGGCCTTGGCTTCTTTTAATAAATCTAATACGGCCAAAAAAGTGACAATAACATCGGTGCGACTCTCGGCTTTTTCCAGAACACTTTTAAAATTAAAACTTTTGTGCGATTTTAAAATTTCCCAAAGCGCTACCACGCGTTCTTTCACACTTAATCCCCTATCAATATTCACGCGCGGAAGTGGGTTGATTGGTTTTAAGCGCGTTAATAATTTTTCAAACGCCAGCCGTAAATCATCTGTGACAGCGTTCGCCGGCAAAACAAATTCTTTTAATTTAATTGGCGGTTCAATTCGGCCATACGCGATTCGCCCCTCGTTCCATTTGCCTTCAATAATTTTACTCGCTTCCACATACTGGCGATACAATTTTAATTGATCAGCCAAATTCGGACCATCTTCTTCTTCGGGATATAAATACGGCAAAAGCGTGCGCGATTTTAAATACACTAATTTCGTAGCCACAACCAAAAAATCCGCCAACTGCTCGGAACGCTCCCCGTCCAATTTATCCAAATATTTAATAAACTGCTCCGTCACTTGCGACAGAGAAACTTCGGTAATATTTAATTTCTCCTCGTCAATTAATTGGAGGAGTAAATCTAACGGCCCTTCAAATTTTTCCAATTTTAGGTCAGCGGTCATTATTTTATTTTTATATTAGCTTCACCAAGCGCTTTGTCCGGCAACGAACTGGGCGCGCCCATAAGCAAATCTCTGGCATCGCCGGTTTTCGGAAACGCTATCACTTCACGAATATTTTGTTCATCACACAAAATCATCGCGATGCGATCAATCCCGGGAGCAAAACCACCGTGCGGAGGCGCGCCAAAGGTAAACGCTTCAATCATATGCCCAAATCGCGCCTGCTGTTCTTCCGGAGTAATTTTTAACAAATCAAAAATTTTCTTCTGCATTTCTGGTAAATGAATCCGAATACTGCCACTGCTTAATTCAAAACCATTCAACACCAGATCATACGCGTTCGCCCGCACTGACATCGGATCGGTGTCTAACAAATTTTCATCACCAACTTTAATCGAGCAAAACGGATGATGCTTTGCGGCAATATTCCCAGTTTCATCTTTTTCAAACATCGGAAAATCCACAATCCAACAAAATGCCAATTCATCTTTGTCTTCTTTGTTTTTTCGCAAATCCGGCTTATCGGTGCCATACTTTTCCAGGCATTGCGCGTATGTCAAACGCGGGAATGGCTGTTCGGATATTTTCTTTTGTGGTGCCACTTGTTTTACCAAATCGATAAACATCTCCTCGGTAAATTTCAAAATGTCTTCTTGAGTAACAAACGACATTTCAAAATCCAATTGCGTAAATTCCGGCTGACGATCGCCACGTTGGTCTTCATCACGGAAACAGCGGGCGATTTGGAAATATTTTTCAAAACCGGCCACCATGCACAACTGTTTAAATTGTTGAGGCGACTGCGGTAAAACATAAAACTGACCTTTATGCAAACGCGATGGCACAATAAATTCACGCGAGCCCTCCGGTGTTCCTTTCATCAAAATCGGGGTCTCAATTTCCAAAAAAGCATTGCGGTGCATGTATTCTCGGAAAAAAGTAATTATCTTGTCGCGCATCCGA
This sequence comes from Candidatus Magasanikbacteria bacterium RIFOXYD2_FULL_41_14, assembly GCA_001784475.1. Lineage (GTDB taxonomy): Bacteria > Patescibacteriota > Patescibacteriia > Magasanikbacterales > GWA2-37-8 > XYD2-FULL-41-14. The sequence goes on along the minus strand of MFRE01000009.1, from coordinate 32,653 downwards.
ATATTTTTTTGCATGCGCTCACTGCGTAAATCCAAATAACGATATTTCAAACGCAATTCTTCACTAATTATTTTGGTGTCTTTATCAATTTCAAAAGGCGGGGTTAGCGCTTCATTTAAAATTATTAACTCTTTAGCTAAAACTTCCACCATCCCAGTCGGCATTTCCGGATTTTGCTGTTTGGCGCCACGCGCGTTGACGACACCGCGAATTTCCACGACCCATTCCGGACGCACGGTTTTTAATTTTTCCTGCGAGGCCTCGTCCAATTCCGCCGGCACGCCCACGACCTGAACAATTCCGGCGCGGTCGCGCAAATCCAAAAAGACGATTTTGCCCATGTTACGACGGGCGTTGACCCAGCCCTTAAGCACGACCTCTTCCCCCACTTTTTTTGATGTTTCAACTGTTAGTGTCCTATTCATAATTTTTTAAATTGTTAATTGGTTTAATAGTTTATTAGTTTGCCAGCAGAGCGAACCATACAACTTTTTCCAAAAAGGCGTAACCCCGGCCGAGCGGCCCAGAGCGTACTTTTTGGAAACAGTTGTATGGTGAGCGATACTATAAGCAAATAATTTTATAAATTTTTATCCAAAAAATCTTTCAAAGCGACCAAATCTTTTTTATCATTATCATAAAAATACGAATTTATCCCTACAGACTGCGCGCTTTTTACTGCTTCAGAATCATGCTCAAAATAAATGACATCCTGCGGTTTAAAACCATATTTATCTAACAATGTTTCATAATATTTCGAGTCTGTCTTCTCCGGATCATGTTTTAGCGTAAACACCTCCCACGGCATTTTATCTAAACCAAATATTTTAAATTGTTCATCGTTTGCCCCTGACAAAATAATTTTAGGATTTAAATAACTCTCAAGTAATTTTTGCATCGCCACAAAAATTTCTCCCTCTTTATTTACAAAACAATGGACTGCGTCTACCAAAATTGTTTTCATACTTATTTAAATACTGATTTAAATCATGATATTTTATTCCGCGCCGAGAGCGCAAACTCAAAAAAATATTTTTCCATTTTTTCCGGTGTATCGCCATATTCTCTGTCGCCATAAAAAGTGTCGGCCAAAACTTCGCGCGCGCGACAAATTTCTTTCAATTTCGGACCATGCCAACGAATATCCGCAATTGTTAAATCTAGCAATTCAAAACCACGCTCAAGCGCTTTATCGCGCATTTCCCGCATTCCTTTTACTTCCCATTTGGCCGCCCGGCCAACTTCACTGCCAACATTGCCCAATTGTTCGCACAGCGTCAAAGTTTGCCATTTGCCAGCCGCCTGGTCAGCGTGAATAAAATTATCTTGCATATCTCTGGATCCCCGTTTGCACGGGGATGACACTTACTTAATCAATTTATCTACCAAAGCCAAAATCTGTTCACGAATTTGCTCATCTTCCACACTACGCGAACGATTGTTTTGACGCGGACGAATATTTATCATTGAATCAAATTCAATTCTATCCGCGGCCGACAAATCCGGATAAATATTTATCCCCCACAAATCGCTTTGCTTAGAACCATCTTCTAATAATAATTGCTCTTCATCAGCGTGCATTTCCCCGCCCAAAGCCATTTTCCCGCGTTCCAAATCAACCACAATCTTAACCATATCACCCATTCTTTGGCTGGCGATTTCTTTTATTTTTGCTATGGTAATTGGTTGATCAGTAACCAATATTTCACTCATATTTTTATAATTATTTCCACCACCGCGGTAAAATACCGGAACACATCCGCCATCTTTCCGCGTCAATTAAATCATGGTGATTACGTAAAATAAACGGCACATTTCGCACCCGCGCTCCAGGATATATGCCAACAACTTTGCCCACCACGTCAGACACTATAACGATACTCATCTCGCCCGACTCTACCTTGGCAATATCTAAGCCAAGATAATCCTCTTGCGTCGGTAATTGCATCACCCCTGACAACCAACCATTTAAGCACTCAGTGAAATATCCACCCATTCCGCACATTGACCCGAAACACATTGATTCATCGCCTAATACATAAACATAAAAACTGGAACTTGGCACACTGTCATCGGGTGGCGCCCAAACCATATGATCTCCGCCTTTTTCAGGAGCATCCATGCCAAGTGTTATGCCCTTATATTTATTTACATTAAAAGGATAATTCCATAACACTAAAATAGCGACGGTAATAATGACAAGAGCTGCAATTAGTGCTTTAGACAAAAAAAATTTCATATTTATTCAATAACTTCTAATACGCCAACACTGACACCATCCCCTTTCCGCGCTTTGACTAAAATATTCCAAACTTCCTCCCAACGATTTTGCTCGGTCAAAGTAATACACCCGGCCGAACGGCGGCCAGTGTGGATATAGCGCGCACCGCTGTGGCCGACGCGAAACCACACTTTAGCATGTGGAGCAATGTTAACATAATTAATACCACCCGGATGAGGTGAGTCGGGCATCTCAATATCATATAAACCTTTTTCCCAAGGCGCTTTAAGATAATCCGCGCATGAATATTTTTTCCCTGCCAAAGAAAAAACTCTTTTTAAAATAGAATAAGTCGCCAGCGCCGCCGATGTCTGGGGATTATTAACAACAAAATACGAAAGACCATCGTCACGATATTTTACCGATAATTTTTGTCCATAGAGCGGTCCTTCCAAAATACTTATATACTCATGTTCGGTATCGCGTTTATCAATCCGCACCTTCAAAAAAGACGGGATAGACACACCTTTGCCCTTTGAATCTTTTCCAACTAACCAACCATCAATCGTTTCGGGAACATAACTGATCGCCGGACCCACACTAGCTTCGAGCGTCATTTCAAAAATCGCTTTTTTATTTTTTGTCGCTTGTTTACCACGCTTTTCAAAAACTTCCACTTGATAATTAACAATTTGAGAAATAGTTTTTTCTAAATCTATTTTTAATTTTCCAGAAATATTACCAACGTCGTTATAAATCAAATCTTTTTCAATAACTGCAATTGTTATTTCCGGATTAAAAATTTTACCATCAGTAAAAAATTGACCGACCGCATCTTGACACGCAATGATTTTGTTTTTTTTAATTTTTTTATCAACACTAAAAAATTTATCCAATATATTAATTTCTACACAAACATCGTCGCCTATAAAATCGCCGGAATGTTTGAAGTTAGTTAATTTTAGAGTTATTATTTTGAGCATAATTTTATTTCTCCGGCTTAGCTTTTTCAAAATCTCCCTCTTGATAAGACTCCAGATAACCCGGGATAGATACATCCGGCATATGAAACCAATATCTTTCAAAACAATCAGAACATTCACAAATCATTGCATAGTGCCGACCAGCTCTTTGCATTTCAACGGGTGCTTCCTTGATACCGATAACATCTTGGTAAGTTTTGGGGGTCTTTCCACATTCTTTACAGCATAATCCAACACTATAATTTTCCGCGGTCGGATTACCCTCACCCCAAGTTAAATTCCCAGAGATCTCTCTCTCTCTCTGTTTTTAGCCCGAACTGGAATTTCACTTGAATCAATTTTTGGCTTTCTTCCTTCGGTCATATTTTAAGATGATAAAAAAGTAAAATGACTCCGAGCCCCTCGCTCCCACCCCCTCTTTTTCTCCCCCTCGGGCAGGGGGAGACAGCCAATGATTAACCAAACAATTCCGCCAACTCCACCAACCGATGAGCATAACCGCATTCATTATCATACCACGCGACCACTTTTACTAAATTTCCACCTACGACATTCGTAAGCGCACTATCCACAATAGCTGAATAGGTATTGCCCACATAATCAGACGACACCAGTGGCTCTGATGATACTGCCAATACACCAGCAAAGCGCGCGGTTTGGGAAGCGGCCAGTAGCGCCAGATTAACCTCTTCTTTGGTAACATTTTTTTTCAACACCACAGTAATATCAGACAACGAGCAAGTCGGCACCGGCACGCGAAAGGCCACGCCGTCAAAAATTCCTTGCAAATTGGTTTTCACTTCCCCTACCGCTTTGGCCGCGCCAGTCGTGGTCGGCACGATATTTTCCGCTGCCGCGCGCGCCCGACGCAAATCTTTGTGCGGGCCATCTTGTAAATTTTGGTCGGAAGTATAACCGTGCACCGTGCTCATCATTCCTTTTTCTATGCCAAATTTTTCATCTAATACAGCCATCACTGGAGCGATACAATTAGTGGTACAGGAAGCATTGTTAATAATCAAAGCGGTCTCGGTTTTCACTTTCCCGCAATTCACGCCACGCACATAAGTCGGAATATCCGTGCCTTTGGCCGGAGCGGAAATAATCACTTTTTTCGCGCCGGCTTTTAAATGCGCACCGGCACTTTCTTTGTCACGAAATCGGCCGGTACATTCTAATACCACGTCTACCTTCAAATCACTCCAAGACAAAATACTCGGATCTTTTTCAGCCGAAACCGGATATTTTTCGCCATTAACTATAATATTTTTATCATCATGCTCTACTTTATGATCCCATTTACCATAGGCAGTATCATATTGCAAAAGATGCGCTAAAGTTTTAGTGTCGGTTAAATCGTTTACCGCGACAATTTTAATATTTTTGCGACCCCAAGCCGCTTTAAACGCTTGGCGACCGATCCGGCCAAAACCGTTGATTGCGATGTTCATATATAAAAAAATTATTTAATATTTTGATAAAGTTTTGATTTTTCGGTATCAATAAAATGTTTTAGTTTGGCTTCTAACGGGTCAACCTCAGCATCCAAATCCGACTCAACAAACAGCCCACGAAATTCTTTCGTCCGTACTGACATTGCTTTTTCTTTCACCAACTGTCGGTATGCTTCATTTTCTGTCAAAAGTTTATTATGAATTTTTTTATCCAAGACTCCTGATAATTCAAGCCGCAAAGCGTGAACTGTCTCTCTGACTTTCTTATTCTTATCGCGCAAATCATATGCCCTCTCCCTACCAATGAATGCACGCTTAGCAGATTTACCAATTTCTCCAGGAAACAAAAATAAAAAAGCATCAAAAATTCTCGCCTCTCCATAATGCTCTAACATTCTCCTCACTTCACCATCTTCTACGGACAGCTTTCTTAGAGCCAAACGAACTATCGACATTGTGCTCTGCAAATTTCCTGTCTCTAGCCCAGTTTCCAAATCAATTCTAGTTATTGCCTCTCTTAAAGCATTTTCAATCACCGCCCAGTTCACTTCTAAAATTTCTGCCACATCCGCATCTTGCAAATCAGATTTTGTTAATTTGGTCAATGTGGTCAATGCGCTACGAGTATCAACAGCCACGACAGATTCTTGGTCATTACTACTATCATCGGCCCGTCTTTGAGAAGACACGACCAATTGATTACCGCCACCTTCACCTTCTGGCATATTATTTATTATTAGCAGGATTACTCCCTGACTTATTTAATTTAATAATTGCAAGCAAATCTTTCAATATCTGCTTTAAATCTTCCTTAGTTTCTTGGCTATTAGGCATATGGCTAATTATTTAAATTATACAAAATAAAACCAGAGATCCCGATTTTCGTCGGGATGACAACTTTATGCCTATATTTTACCTTATCACGAAAACAAAAACAAGGGCGTTATTAGCACCCTTGTTTTTAATCTATCCAATTTTACCTCGAGTTTAAAGCTGCTCGCGTCCCCGGACCTATCCAACCCGGAAATGGCTTCAAATCCTTAGCTTTTTGGAATTTAACCACCGCCGCTTTGGTAACCGCGCCATAGTAACCGGTAATGGTCGGGTAAGTGAAATAACCCAAATCCTTTAATACTTGTTGTAATTGTTTTACTTCCTCACCGGTCGCGCCCATCCCCAAATACTTGGTAAATTTATAGCCCGATGACACCACTGGCGTTACTGATGTTTCCACGGCCGGCACCGCGCCATTTAACTTATCGCAAGTGGCGGTATTCAATTTGCCGGTTACCGGCAATCCCTTGAATTTTTGATAAGCGCTTACTGCCTTGGCGGTAACTGGACCGTAATAACCGGTATTGGTCGGGTAAGTGAAATATCCTAATTCTTTCAAATGCGCCTGTAAATCTTTGACCGCGTTACCTCGCGCGCCCGGATTTAGATTGCCTTTACACCTAATAATGGTAATTGCCGGTGTTACTACGACGGCGACCGGTTGAGTTGTGGTCGACACAACTACTGGTGGTGGCGTCGTAGTTACCGGGGAAATCAAAGTGATCGTATCTGACACGGCATTGGAGACATTTCCAGAATCGTCGCGGAATTTAGCGTATACGGTCTTGACACCGTCGCCCACAGCCAATACCCACGCTTTCGTCGTAGAATATGTCGTCCAGACGCCACCAGCAAATGCGCTATCATTAGCAACCATCATATGCGATGCGCCAGTCGCGGCTAAAGTCAGGTTAACACTTGTCGTAGCAGTAGAAGTCGCGCCCACAGCAATTACTACCGAGGTATTGGTAGGTGGAGTAGAATCAGAGGATCCGCCGCCACCACCGCCACCAGCAGAATCATTGTCGGTAATTGTAACCGTGATATTGCTAATAGCTAAACCATTGTAATCAGTATCATCACTCGTTACCACATGGGTAATCGTGGCGCTATGCGAACCTTCCACTGTGCTGTCATCAGCAGCGGTAATCGTAATTGATTGGGGTGTAGCATAATTGACCGAAGTGAAAGTTAAGCTGGATGGTGACCGCGTCGCTTGGCTGGCAATTGATGGGGTAATTACCACATCGGCAGTCGGTTGGCTCGTCAACACATAACTTACCGTATCAGTGGTTCCACCTTCAGTAATCGCGGTCGCCTCATCTGATTCAGTAACAGTAATACCGGCATCACCTTGGGTATAAGTAATCACGAAATCAGTCAAATGCTCAGTCAAACCGGTAATCGTATTATTGGCAATATCAACCGTAAACCCGCCTTCTACCGGTACATATTCACCACGTTCCGGGGAATAATAAGCTAATTTTAAATCACTTTCCGAAATACCGGCCGGCAAATCAGCCAACAAACTGCTATAATCAATGGTCAATTCCGCATTACCAATAAAAGTTTTAATAGAGGAGTCCCCGGTAGCGGAAATATTAAACGAAGCATTGCCCAAGGCCTGAGAATTACCAGAATCCGGCGCGTTGTAACTCTTTTCAAAATTTAAAGTAACATCACCTTGGCCGGAATCCAAAACGCCACCGGCAGCCGTTAATTTCATGCCGGTCGCGGCCATATCATTTACCGAACCACCGGATGACGCATTAACGATACCACTCGTGGAAGTGGCGGCATTGCCAACATCAGCGGTCAAAGCAAAATTAGCAGTTTGATTACCGCCGGAAACTGTTATCGCCCCACCGCTCTTGGTAGTTTTGGCGTGATTCGCACCCGTACCTTTTAATGTCCAAGTGCCAGTGGCGACCGCTAATGAATAAGTGCCATCGGCATTAATAGGCGCAGATGCCACTGTACCGGAAGCATTAGTCGCCCAAACATAACCGGTACTCATCGCGGTACCAGCCGAACTACTCACCGTACCAGAAATAGTGTAAGAACCGGTTTGTAAAGCGGCCTGATCGGGAGTAGCGCCACCGAAATCATAACCGGTAGTGCTAGCGTTAAATATTTCACTCGTATCTTTTGCGCCTAAATATCCGGACAAAGAATCACTCACCGCGTAAGTGCCGGCTTTAAGTTGCATGCTATATTGACCGTTGCTGTCAGTGACAGCGGTAATGGTGCTACTGGCATTAGTAAATGTTACCAAGGCTCCGGATTTGGTAGCGCTGGAATTATCATAAACCGTGCCGGTAACGGTAATAAAATTAGCAGAACCTAACCCCAAATCCACAGTTACATAAGCGGCGGTGGAATCCTCATCGGTAAAACTGGCGCTACTAATAGTACCGCTAAATTTACCAACACCAAATATATCTATTGAGTAGGTGTAATTGGCAGTGTCAGCGGTTAACCTTTGGGTCGTACCCAACCCCTTCACTTGCTTAGTAATTTTTTTATTATTATTAGTGGCATTTTTTAATTCAATAAATGCCTGCATATCGGCCGTACCACCAGTAAATGTAAACCTCACCGCTTTACCTCCGGATACGGACAAGTGAACCGTATCGTCGCCAATAATCGTCGTAGTAGCCGAAAGCTCTCCGTAGTCAGGATGCAAAACGCCAACCCGATAATTACCTGATGCCAAACTAACCGAATACAGACCGTTTGAATTAGAAGTTGTGCCTTTTCTGTTCCCGCCAACTACTGGGCGGTCATTGGTATTATCCCATTCTTCAATAAACACAGGGACATTGGCCATGCCAATCTCACCGACGACCACACTACCACTTAAAGTATAGCAGGTACTGACTGACGGAGTAATGTTTTGGCTGGACTGGCTTGAACCGGAAACAGTGACAGTTTTTGTAAATGAACCGCAGGAATCGGTTTTGTTGGACGGTAATTCAGCGCGCAAATTCCAAGTGCCGTTATCCACAAACAAAGTATAACTGCCGTCCGACGCGGTCATACCAAATACACTGGCGCCGCTCGCGCTCACACCGGTAACCGGCGCGTAACCAATGGCTTGATTACTGCCATCTAAAACTTTACCGGAAATAGTGTAATCGGATTTTTTCATGGTAAGCACAAAATTGCCGGTAACATTTTGACCATTGATATACACGGCATTACCGGTGCGCAATTCAATATTTTTCATTATATCCGGCATACCATCTTTGTGAGCGCCAATTTCATAACCACCCAAATCAGCAACTGCTAAACTAAAAGTGCCGGAAGCGTTGGTTTGCGTAAATATTGGTTGACCAAATCCTTGGCGATGTATAAACACGTCCACATTGGCCAAAGCATTGCCGGCAACATCTTTGACAGTGCCGGTTACTGTTTTATCAGACGCGGCAAAGGCAAAAGTAACCACGCCATTACTGTAAGACACACCCGGTGGCGCGGAATTGCCCAAAACAATCACCGGAGTACTGCCAATACCGCTTACACTCAAATTCACCGGTGGCGGTGGCATCACGCCCAAATTCGCCGGCTTGCCACCGCTAGCGCTTTTTGACATCGCCGGGCCCATCCCCACAAACCAATTGCCATTGGCATTTAATTTAACTTGATACCCATCACCGGCGATAGTGGCGCCGGTAATCGTTTTAGAAATAAATTTACCCGGACCGCCGGCAAAAATATCTAAATCTTTACCGCCAAAATTAACGCCAGTCCACTTTACGGTTAAGGTGGCAGTCGCGCCACCGCCACTATTAGCAGTTGTTAAACTAATATTTTTGGTACCACCGGAACCGGTTAAACAAATTGGATCAGGCGACATCTGGCCATAGTAATCATTACTACCCAAAGTAACATAAGGGTCGGTGCCTAAATTATAACAACCATTTGGTAAACTGGAAAAAATTACCGAGGTCGTGCTCGTGCCATCAACTGCCGAAATTGCGCCATTGGTAATTGTCAACACTTTATTCATCGGACCACCCGGCCCGCCACCAAATAAATTCACTGTACCATCATCGGTTGTAACATCCGCGGTCGCGACATTTACTGTCAAAGTATTACTCCCACCCGGCATAATGAAATATGGCATTGAAGTCTTGGTGGCGATAGCGATACCGGCGCGCAACACTTTGATACCCACGGTATAACCACCAGAAGATGGGTCTTTCGGAATTGATGGATTAATAATTTTCTTTAAATCAATTGATACTGGATCAGAAGCGTTGGGCGTGCCAGAAACACCCAAAGTAATAGTAACTTTGTTGTTAGAGCTATCAACCGCCACACCCGAACCGGTAATCGTTCCGGCCATAAATTGATTAAAATCGGTATAAAACGGCGAGTAGGTATCTAACGCTGCATTTGTAATCGTCGTACCATTGGGGAATGTCAAAACCACTTGATCACCGGTAGCCAAAACAACATTTGGCACAAATTTAACTTGAAACACATTGGAGTCAGCGTTCGCCATTGGATTCATCGGGAACGCCATATCAGCTTGACCAAAGGCAAATTGAGAAGCGGTAAAACTGCCAAAACCTTGAGGTTTAAATTCGCCGGAACCAATCGCCGTGGTTGTGCCCATTGAAGCGCCCATCATCGCGCCAGTGGGTGGCCCAAACATACCCATATCGCCAAAAGAACCAAAGGTGTTTTTACTGTCTTCTACTTTACCAACTACTGTTCGCAAACTGGTGGAAACCACATTGTCAGATAAATCAGTGACAGCCGTGGCTACTGTGGTTGTAACAGTCGCCCCGACTGTCAAACCCAAGCCGGTAATACTGACCGCATTACGCATCGGGTCGTAACTTAATGGCTTACCGGACAAACTCACCACACTTCCACCAACAGTTATCGTCCAATTGCTAGAATTCAAAATACTGGCCGCCCAGCGACTATCGGACTGCGAATCCGAAATCATCGGTTCATTAAAAGTCATCTCGCAACGATAATCATCACAACGCGCTTCGCGTAATTGCGGAGCGGTGGAATCGGCGGCACCAGTAGTATAGGTATAAGTAGTAGTGGCGACAGCGTTACCGGCCAAATCAGTCACGCTCGGACTAAAAGTAATAGTATAAACGGTATTGGGTGTCAAAGCGCTGCCCGGAGCGACAAAAACGCTGTTCTTGCCAGGGTCATAATCCAAACTGACACTCACGGCCGTAGCACCGCGCAATACCGTAATATTAGAAGTATTAACGGTACTATAAGATAATTGTTCGTTAAAACCAAATTCAAAAATTTTATTGGTCGCCACGCCGGTGGAATTAGCGGCTAACGCCGGATAAATTGTTGGGCTGGTCGCGTCCGCGCTTCCACCCACAGTAAATTGCGAACTAAACGCCACACTGGAAGTTGGGCTACGCATTGGTAAACCACTCAAATTTGTAGCCGCGCCTAAAACCCGCACTTCATAATTACCGGCTGATAAGGCGTTGTGACTAATAGTAGCAAACCGTTGCTCATTGGAATCAAGCGAAACGCTTACGCCGGAAGTAATTTGCGCGCCACCCACCAACCACAGTTGGATGTTGGATGTATTGATTGAAGCACTTTGCATCGGGTCATTAAATTCCACCAATACTGGGATATTGGGCGCAGCCGTCATACCCGGTGCCGGCACGGCTGAACGCACATAAGGGGGCATAAACGCGCCACTCATACCAAAACTTCCGGAAATTTGACTAAAATTAAATTGATTGCCAATAGTGGCAAAAGTAATCCTGTGCCCACCGCCGGTACGATTACCCTCTACCGCTTGCCCACCCTGACTTTTAACTTTTTCGGTTATCACGAGAGTGTATTGTGTGCTTGTAGCCAAATCCGCGGTGGAATCAAACAAAACTACATTGGTATCCATACTAAATAATCCGGAACAACCAGCCGCCTGATTGTTTGCGCAATAAGTTACTGAACCGGCCACATTTTCACCAGTCGCGGTTTTTATTAAATAAACATTACTACTCGTGACTGAACTAACAGTAGTAATAGAAGTGGCATCCATTGGTTGATTAAAACCAACGCGCAGTGACTCTGAAATATTAAACCCTTGCATGCCGTCCGGTGGGCCGGAAAATACCACGCGGGGAGAGCCACCGCCCGCTCCTCCCGAACCGCCACCATCAAAAAACCCAAAGCTACCAAAATTCAAATTCAAATTAACGCCGGTCTTATCGCTGGAACCGATTGTTTCCATCCGAGTGGCTTTGCCATAACCCATCTTCAGAGCGGTAAAATCAAACCCATCATTATCGGGTAAACCGGTTAAAATATAATTACCACTGCCATCGGTTGTTGTCGCCACTCCACCAAAACCAGCGGCAAAAACTTTAGCGCTGGCCAAACCGGTACCATTGTTAGCCACTTGCCCGGACACAGATCGACTGCCGGCCGATACCGTATTAATTACAAACGGACTGGATTGACAGGTAGAAGTCGCAACCGCCGTGCCACTCGCGCAAATAAATTTCTTATTGCCAGCTCGGTCTTGAGCAATTAAATAATATTGTAAAGTAGCGCCACTTAAAGCCGAGGCCGGAATGGTGAAAGAATATAACTCGCCAGCTCCGGAAACTGTTACTGCGTCAACCGCAGTGGCACTGGAACCAACATTAGCGCCATAATAGGCCTTAAAAAATTCCGCCCCACCATCTCCGGTATTGCCAAACGCTTCGCCATTGGTCTGGTCATCAAATATGGTCGCGTACAAAGTAGCGGTGGCATTAACATTCGCAGTGTGAACGGCGATGTGATCGATCTGCGCCGCGGCGGTATCGGTTGGAGTATCAAATCCAAAAGCATACGAAACCGCCGACGAAGAAGAAATGGACGACGCGGTCGCTACTGTATAAACCCAAGCCACATAACTGGAACTGGTGGCATAAGCCGTTCGGCAACTATCGGTGTTAGGGAAATTGGGCAAAGTAAATGTCGCCATGCCGGAAAATTGATTGAAAAAACCGCGCGGTTCCGGAACTGAACCACCACAAGCCGTGGAGGTATTAATGTTATCAATGGTTAATTGAACACCACTGGTTGTAATATATATCTGTGTGGATTGATAACCAGACGGCGGTGTAGAAGTTGGCGTCCAAGTAACACTAAAATCACGCCCATCTAAACCATAACCCGTGGTATCTGCGTCAGTCAAAGCTACTCCTGACACCACCGTGGCATTACTTGTTTGGATAAACAAAAAAACGCCCATGATTATACCGACAACAGCAATCGGCATAAATATAGGCGCGAAGCGACGAAAATTTCCCATATATTTATAGGTTAATAAATTTATTAAATTAAACTTTGGATGAATTATTTTCACCTTTTTTCTATTATACCACATTTTTAGTTGTCAAGCGAGGGCGCGGGGGGGGGCTGTGGATAAAAAATGTATCCAAACAAAAAAGCCCTACCACTCGCAGGACTTTTTGTCATCCCCGTACAAACGGGGATCCAGAAAATTAAAATTATATGACTGGATTCCCGCTTGCGCGGGAATAACAGACAACTACCCCATCTGCTCCGCCACCTCAACAGCAAAATCCTTCACCACCTTTTCAATCCCCTCACCCAATTCAAATCGGTAAAAAGTTTTTACAGTAATGCCAGGCCCATTGGAATCCAAGAATTTCTGGACGGATTTTTCTTCGTCTTTGATAAATGGTTGTTCCAACAAACATGCTTCACTATAAAATTTTTCCATTTTACCTTTCACAATATTTTCAATAATATTTTCTGGTTTGTTTTGAGCTTTCAATTGCACCATGTAAACTTCTTTTTCTTTTTCCAAAATACTCGCGTCAACTTCATCACGGCGAGTAGCGCGTGGATTAGAAGCCGCCACTTGCATACCGATTTCACGAGCCAAAGCACTATCGGTCGTGCCAGTCAAAATTGTTAACACGGAAATTTTCCCACCCATGTGAACGTAATCACCAAACACTTCATCAGCAGATTTTTCAACAATTTGAAAACGGCGTAAAGCAATTTTTTCACCAATTTTACCAGTCAAAGCGGTTAATTTATCGTTAATTCCAGAAGCGAGTGCCGCGTCTAAATTTGCTGGATTTTTTGCGAGCAAATCAGTCGCCACTTCTTCGGCTAATTTAACAAAGTCATCACCTTGAGCAACGAAATCAGTTTCAGAATTTAATTCCAGAATAACTGCGCGATTGCCATCAATTTTAATTTTGGTAGTGCCTTCGGCGGCAATTTTATCCGCACGTTTAGCCGCTTTCAAAACACCTTTTTTGCGCAAAATATCAACCGCTTTTTCAGCGTCGCCGAGGGCCTCTTCCAAAGCCGCTTTACAATCCATCATGCCCGCACCGGTAGAAGCGCGCAAAGCGGAAATTTGTGATGCTGTAATCATAAGTAAAAAGTTAAAAGTCTATAAAGTTAATAAAATCATAAAGTCATAAAGTCACTGAAGCCGTAAAATTAACACCTGCTACACCCAAGAAATTCTTCAACATTATCAATTCTCCGCACCTTTTAAATCACAAACTCTTTACATACTTTACGACTCCACGACTTTGGACTTATCTACTACATGCTTTCAGCAATTTTTACCACTCGGCTCGGTGTCTTAGAAACTGGCTTTTCCACCGGTTTTACCGCCGCTTTCTTTTTCTCCCACTCTGCTTTACCTTCATTAATTGCTTCTGCCAATAAATTGGCGACCATCTTGATTGAATTTACCGCATCGTCATTGGCCGGGATTGGGTAATCAGCATTGTCCGGACTTACATTAGTATCACATACTCCCACAATTGGCACTTTGGTTTTTAAGGCCTCGGCAACAGCAATTTTGGAATCGCGCATATCAGCGATAAACAAAGCATCTGGCAAAGCAGTTAATCCGGCCACACCAGAAAGATATTTTTCCATTGTAACTAAATCTTTCTTAATTTCCAATTGTTCCTTTTTGGTGTATTTCTCAATTTCGCCGGATTCAATTTCAGCGCGCATTGTCAAAAACTTCTTCAAACGAATTTTGGCCTCACTAAAATTTGTTAAAAATCCACCGATCCAACGTTCAGTTAAATACGGAGCGCCACAGGCCTGGGCCGCAGATTTTAAAATGGCCTGCGCTTGGCGCTTAGTGCCAACAAACATCACTACCTTACCGTTAGCTGTTAAACCTTTTACATATTCTAAAGCCGTGGTAAGGGCCTCTTGCGTTTTTTCCAAGTCAATTATATGAACCCCATTGCGCACGCCAAAAATAAAAGGCTTCATCTTGGGGTGCCAACGTGATTTCTGGTGGCCGAAGTGAACTCCGGCCTTTAACATCTCTAAAAGAGAAGGCATCTTTGCCATATTTGTATTTTCCTTAAAACCGCCTCATTTGCACCCGCGAGTGGTCGCGAGAGGAAAACATTACCCGCCAGGATGGTGGACTCCCGAAAAATCGGGAAAATGAGTGGGTGATTAAATATGTGGACAGTATATATGAAATGGCTGGAAAAGTCAAGAATGCCAGGCGGAATATACTCCTCTCTAATGTAATCTATCCCAAAAACCAATAATCCAGCGAAAAAAGCGTTTAAATGGCGACTCTATCTTTTTTGGCGTATCTATCACCGCAATACTACTAGTACTATTAGAAGATTCCTGGATAACTGGATCGACGTCGTTAAGAACTATGCCGTCAATATCATTATTCTCTATTTCCTGTTTTTTGACTATTAACGGTTGGATGGGTACTGTAATTAAGTCCGTCTGACCCATTATCTGGGGAATAATTTGAGTTTGAGAAGAGTCAACGGCACTAGCCAATAAGTCAACCACGTTATGCGTGTCAGCATTTGGAAAAGCTGTGACAGAAGGCGCAACACTACTGTCAACAAGATTCGGTGTCGCGACAAAAGTATTGTCTGAAACAGAAGACAAGGTCGGGGATAAAATTTGAGTGACTGTATCTGTCTTCGGGTTAGGAAATGTCTGCTGTAGGTAATCGCTCAGTGATTGCGGTAAGGCATCTTGTTCTTCTTGAACTTTATCTAGTGATTTATTTATATTAAACACTTCACTGGTTGTCCGAGCTAACTCTTTACCATTGCTATCATAACCCACGATAGTATACTCATATCTAATATCATTTAATTGATCACCAAAATTAGCGGGAATTTGCCAATCATATGACCCAGCATAGGCATATGGTAAACCATTAGCTGGAACAAGATAATCACTAACAATTATCTGCTGATAATCCCCTGGATTTGATCGAAATAAAATCGGCACAATACTAATACCAATTTTGGCAATCTCGCCTGATTGTGTCCAACGAATTGGCAAGTCACCACCTTGATAAAATGAATGCCCGACTGCTCGACCATCCCAAAAACTACTGGTATATGATTTTAATCGGATACTTGAACGCCCAACAGCAAATATAACGGCTTCACTTGTATCTTCACTTCCATAATAATCAAAATGATCTTTATCGTGAAATTGATTAATATCAGCACGATCCGTTTGGTAACACTTACCCATATTAGTCATACCGGTCAATTTTATCTTATATTCTTGATTATTGAAATCACTTACATATATATCAGATAAATCTGCTGTCGCGATACCACTACCATCTAATACTTTAACTGAAATATTTTGAGACGAACCAAATGTTTGGTAAGCACCATCTTTCAAAACTAAACTAATAGAAAAATTATCAATGTGATTATATTTAAATTTAACATTAAATGGTTCGCCTAATTTATAAACATACCTGTCAAACGGTTCAATTAACTCAAGATTGACATCACTAACATTGTCTCTCCCCGGATAATAGACTTGGAAACTAGCATCACTCGAATCAGACAAAACATAAGCGTAGTTGTTAAAACCATTTATGATTATTTTATAATTGGCGCTCGACGAACATTTTAATTTATTTGCTTTTAAAACATAAGATACAACCATGGTGCTGCTATCGATATTTATAATATCGATACTATCGCCACTATACCGATCACTACTCGGTCCCGTAGTATATCTAATTTCAATCCGACTTAATCCGCTTTGTTTAAAAGTAATAACATGATCCTTGGACGGGTCCAACACTTCACCACCATTAGGATAGGTCAATTGAAGATATGGTTCAGCTTCTTGCCCCCTAGTCGGTAAAACAGAAAAAAATAAAATTACAATAAAGACCGAAATAATAATTCCAGTCCGATAAGTCTTGCTTGATTGTATACAAAATTCTATCATAAAACATCACGACTAGTATATATCTCACACGGCAATAACAATATATTTTAGCCAAAAAATGACTAATTTATGCCATTTAGCTTATTAACTGTATATATAGTATATTCTAAATCAAATTGCCAAAAAAAGCAACTACGCTAAAATTATGCTAAAATTAAGGCCAAGATGATAAAGAATAGCCAAACACTTGCCAACATACGTTACAACCGACATTTGGCTCCAATCCCAGAATACTCCAAGGCACTCTTAATGAGGTCGGTGCCTCGACTGGACGTCGGGGTTGACATTTTTTCCATTATATACTAATATATAGCAACTAACCCATAAACTTTTACTATGAAAAAAGATGTACACCCCAAATATTACAGCGACTGTAAGGTAACCTGCGCCTGTGGCAATGCTTTTGTTACCGGCTCAACTGTGCCGGAAATTCGCGTTGAACTTTGCAGCAAATGCCACCCGTTCTATACGGGCAAACAAAAATTTGTTGACACTGCCCGCCGCGTGGAGAAATTCGCCGAACGGGCTGGTAAAAAAGCCGGAGCCGCCGCCGTCCGCAAAGGCAAGAAAGTAAAGAAAGTTGAGGCCAAGGCCAAGAAAGTAAAGAAATCCGAAGCTTAGTTTTGAAATTTAAAAACAGACCAACAAGATATTCTTAGGGTCTGTTTTTTATTTAAAAATTTGATATAATAGATAAATAAAATTAGTTAATTAGCAAATTAGAAATTATTACAAAATATTATGTTAAAAAAATACGAAGAAATAAAAAAACATTTTTACCAGTTAGAAACCGACCTGCAATCGCCGGCCACTATTTCTGATACCAAAAAATTAAAAACTACTGGCCAAGAATATTCCGAGCTTAGGCCGGTTATGGAAAAAATCAATGAATTAGAATTAGTGGAAAAAAATTTGGCTGACGCCGAACTGCTTTTGGCATCAGAAAGCGACCAAGAAATGTTGGCCCTGGCTTCGTCGGA
>MFRE01000009.1:2674-14893 GCA_001784475.1 Candidatus Magasanikbacteria bacterium RIFOXYD2_FULL_41_14 | reverse complement strand
AAAGCCAAATAGAAAAGGACCTAAAAATCATGACCACCCCCCAAGATCCACTGGACAAAAAAAATGTCATAGTAGAAATCCGTGCCGCCGCCGGTGGTGATGAATCCGGACTATTCGCGGCCGAACTATTTAGAATGTATTCCAAATACGCGGAAAGTAAAAAATGGAAAGTGGAAATGATTGACTCCAACGAAAGTGGCATTGGTGGGTTTAAGGAAGTCGTATTTGGTATTAAGGGCCAAAACGTTCACCGCGAGCTTAAATACGAAATGGGCGTGCATCGAGTTCAGCGCGTGCCCGAAACAGAAAAAACTGGCCGTATCCACACTTCCACCGTCACCGTGGCGATAATGCCGGAAATAGAAGAGACCGAATTTAAAATTGAACCAAAAGATTTACGAATTGATACTTTTTGCGCTGGTGGCGCGGGCGGACAGAGTGTGAATACAACTTACAGCGCGGTACGAATTGTGCATATTCCAACCAATACAGTGGTGCAATGCCAAGACGAACGCTCACAAACTGCCAATCGGGAAAAAGCAATGGCGGTATTACGCTCTCGGCTTTATGAATTGGAAAGAGAAAAAAAGGAAAAAGAATTAACAGACAAAAGACGCTTGCAAATCGGTTCGGGTGATCGCAGCGAAAAAATTCGCACTTACAATTTTCCGCAAGACCGAATTACCGACCATCGTATTCACGAAAACTGGAACAATATACCCCAAATTTTGAATGGCGATTTGGAGCCAATTATCATGGCTCTAACCAAAGCAGATTATGAAAAAAATAATTAAAGAATACCTGCCACTTTTGGCAATAATTATCTTGGCGTTTGGCTTGCGTCTAGCTACAATTTTAAAATACGGAAACTTCTGGGATGACGAAATGTTTTCTTTTATTTATAGCCAAAAGGCCTGGCCCCAAGGCATAATCTATTGGCTTTGGGAAACTAATCCCCCACTCCACCTTTTTATTTTAAAAATGTGGTTTTTTATTTTCCCGGCCAATGAATTTTTTGCCCGCCTGCCCAGCTTATTAGCCGGCGTCGGGGCGGTATACTGCGCCTATTTGCTTGGTAAAAATATTTTTAATAAAAACGTCGGCATCTTGTCTGCCTTTTATTTAGCCATTCACCCCTACGCGATATTTTGGTCGGCTACCGCCCGAACGTATTCCTTCTTGCTTTTATTAACAACACTTTCCACTTTATTTTTGTATCAACAATTTATCGCGGAAAAAAAATCCCATACTCTGCGTCTGTTTGGACCAATTATTAACTTAGCCCTAATTCTCTCGCACTTAAGCGCACTATTTATTCTGCCCGGCCAAGCGTTCGCCTTACTTTTGCTTAAAGGCAAATCTGGACTATGGAATTGGGTCAAATCTAATTTGATTGCTTTTACACTTGGCTTCATTTGGATTGCCTCTTCCTTTTATATAAAGTTGGGTAATAGTATCAGCCAAGCCTGGTTTTTTAATATGGGGCATACATTAAAAAGTTTCCTTACGCCGTTTCTTAATTTATTTTTCGGTCAATATTATTTTTGGCCAGGCTTACTGCTTATTGCTACTTTTTGTATTTTAATATTTGAAATTTTTAAAAAAGAAAAATCAGCTGGACTTTTTTTTCTACTTACTATTATTATCGTCCCAATGGCCTTATCTTTCGGACTAAGAGTTTGGCATATTAAATTTTTTATTGGCGTTATTCCTCTGGTTGTAATTGTCACCTCTTACGCTCTAATAAAATTTTTTAGACCAATTTTTGCCTATACAGTTATTTTAATCGCCTGCTCTATTAGTTTTTTTAACCTTTGGGTCACGCTTCCTTTAACTGTCTGGGACAAAGTCGCTAACATCATTACAACCGAAAACAAAAACTCCGTTTTTATTTATAATAATTACATTTTAAAAACTCAACTAAACCGCTATTTACCAAATATCATTAATCCAATCCCATTAATAATTTATCAAGATTTAAGCTGGGATGATATGGTAGTGAAAAAAAATTATATATTTACCCAATTAAGTGAAACACAAAAAGATGATTGGTATTTAAATAACGCCATTGATTCGTATTCTGAATTATATTTACTGCAAGGAGAATATGGCTACATGACTCGTCTTGACGACCTATTCATAAAACACGGATGGGTTTTAAAAGGCCCACCAGTGCCAGCGTCAATTATGGGAGATTACGAAATTTATCGTTATGAAAAATCTAATTGAAATTAAAAAAAATATGATGGCCTGGCTCAAACAACATTATCAATTTTTATTGATTTTTATTTTAGCGGATATTTTACGTGCGCAAGTGCTCATTACGCGTGGCGATTTTTGGTTTGACGAAATGTATAGCCAACATTTTTCCGCTTTGCCTTGGGGTGAACTGTGGAAATACGCCGTGATTGAAACCAACCCACCCCTTTACACTATTTTTCTCCATTTTTGGCAAATGCTCGTGGGTTCCGAAGAATTAATGTTGCGTCTACCCTCACTTGTTTTTTCACTACTAACAATCGTATTGGTTTATCAATTAGGCCAACTCTTATTTAACAAACGCGCCGGACTGGTCGCCTCTCTTTTGATTGCCTTATCGGGATTAAACGTATTTTATGCCACGGAAAATCGCATTTATAGTTTATTCACTCTTTTGGCCACGACTTCATTTTATCTTTTCTATCAAATTTTTTACAACCAAAAAACCGCTAAAAAAAAATATATCACCTTTGGTATAATTCAAGCGCTTTTGGTATTTTCGCATTTAACCGCTTTATCAATTCCGTTGCTCCAATTTTTATTTATTTATTTCTCCGACAAACGGCCGGCCATAAAATTATGGCTCAAATCCCAAATACCGGCATTTATCATTTATTTGCCATGGATAATACCTTCGGCCTTAAATAAATTATTCCACGCCGGCAGCGCGAGTGGGTGGTTTTTTAATATGCATATACCAGTTAACCCACTCACCGTTTTAACCGGCCTGTTACTATATTGGCCAAACGATGATTGGGGAATGTACTATGTAACCGCCAATACCATCGCGCTGTTTTTAATGTTGGGGATATCAATTTATCTTTACCACACACTAAAGAATGAAACTCTGCCAAAACAAAAAACCATTATTTTCTATTTATTGGGCTGGATAGCCATACCAATTATTGTATTCGCGCCCTTAAATTTGGGGGCACTACGAATGTTTGCCTATGTCTTGCCAGCGTTCGCGCTAATTCTGGGTTATCTGTTTTCAAAAATTAAAGACTGGCGAATGAGCGCGAGCACTATCATTATAATGATAGCAATATTATTACCGTCTTTGACTCCGATGCTTACCGCGCGCTTCATTGATTGGCAAAAAATTTTTCAACCAATAAATAAAACACACCCCGACGAAAAAACGATAATGGTAATGCCTTTTTTCAGCAGTTTACAAATGAATCATTACTATAAAGGCGATATCCCAATCATCGGCATCTACCCACACGAAGATGGTTATTCCGATGATGAACGCGTCGCTCGTTATAATTGGCAAAAAATCAATACCACTGACGAAGAGTTAGACCAATGGATAAAAAAAAATACCGCTAACAAAAAAATAATTTTCTACACGACGCTTTTTCCAGAATCAATGCCGCTTGACTGGTTTAAAAATAATGGCTGGACTATTTTCAACACTTATAAACTACCACCATCCACCAATAAATTCCAACTCTATGAACTTCACGCGCCCGCTGACAATTCTACCAATACTGTCAAAATCAGATAAAAAAATTGGGCGAGTTGAGGCAGAATTAATTTTGGCGCATGTCACCAACAAAGACCGCGCCTATATTTTGGCTCATCCGGACGGTAAAATTAATTGGCTACAGCGTATTAAATTCAATCATCTTATACGCCAACGCCAAAAGGGTGTCCCGCTCGCCTACCTCACCGGCCACAAAGAATTTTTTGGCTTAGATTTTTTTGTTAATAAAAATGTGTTAGTGCCACGGCCGGAAACGGAAATTCTGGTAGAATCAGCGATCGAAATAATCTTCAATCTTCAATCTTCAGTAACACTTATCGACGTCGGCACCGGCTCGGGCTGTATTCCAATCGCGATAAATAAAACACTGCAACAATTAAACACTGCAACAAACAAACAGACCGGCATCACAACCCACGCGATTGATATCTCGCATCGCGCACTTAGAGTCGTCAAAAAAAATGCCAAAAAACATAACGTAAAAATAAATTTCCATCAAGGCAATTTGATTGAGCCAATCGCAAAATCTTCAATCTTCAATCTTCAATCTTCGCTCATCATCACCGCCAATCTCCCCTATCTTACACAAAAACAATTTGATGACGAAAAATCAATACAAAAAGAGCCAAAACTGGCTCTAGTGGCTGATAATAAAAATGGATTATCTCTTTACGAAAAATTACTCACACAAATCACAACACACCTCAGCTGTCATCCTGAACTCCACGCGATGCCGCATGGCCGTCGTGTTTCAGGATCTCTATCCAATTACCAAACGGCCGGGGATTCCGATTGTTGCCGGGATAACAAACGAGTCACCATTCTTCTCGAAATCAATCCCAGCCAAACCACCGACATCCGCGCACTCGTAAAAAACATCTTCCCATCTGCCAAAATTGAAATCAAAAAAGATTTAGCTGGCCATGATCGCGTGGTAACGGTGTCATTCCCATGAAAATGGGAATCCCGAAACCAAACCACGCGACTGGATCCCCGTTTTCACGGGGATGACAAATAAAAAAAATTTCAATTCACCACCTCAACAGCCACATCACTCGGCACAATTTGAATCCAAGTTACTCCTGGTTTAAATTTAATTTCTTCTCCGCTCAAATCCGTAAAAATAGTGCGACCGCTAAAACTGTCTTTTTGCCAATCCCCATAAATTATCCGGCCATCACGCAACACTCTCGCCGAGCCACTGCCAATAGTGGTGATTTCTTTGCGATCTTCTTCATCTAACGATCGCACCTGCACATATTGAATCACCACATTATCAGCCGTTAATGTCTCACCGGCAAAATCAACATAAGGAACATCGGCCAATAAGCGATCATAAATACCGCGAGCAGAATCATATTTCCACGAAACTTTGTAATTGGGATTGTATTTAATTGAAACTGAAATGGCCGCAGTGGAGCTAGCCGGCGGATTAGTTTCAAAGAACCTGCCCACCCAAACTGTCGGCGTTTCTGTCAAACGTTCCAGCGCCAATTTACTCCACAATTCGCTACTAGTAAATAGGTTGTGAGGAGCGACGCGGTCGTTCACGCGCCAATAATAAGCACCAAAATAAAATTCATTAGCGTCCAACATGGCGCTATTTTTTATCTTATTCAAAGCATCAGGCGACCCACCCGAGTGCATATAAAATGGCTGACCATATTCCGCCTGCCAATCTAAAAAATAAGGTCGCGCGCTCCGAACCGGACCAACTTTGATAACCTTGTGACTGCGATCAAAAATTGCCAGATAGCGTGTCAGACCGCCTTCAACCGGCGCTTCATAAACTATACTCGCTTGCGCCAAACCATATTGCGGGCGTGATGACGAAAAATTATCTATCATCACTGCGGCAATGACCGGCAAACTTGAAGTTGCATTCTCTACTGGCAAACCATCCAGCACACTGACAAACCTTGGTTTATCAGAAAAATCATCCACACTGCCAATAGTGACGATGGTGGCGCCTGGCCACAATAGCCAAACATAAAGCGCGCCGATTGAACACGCAAACAACGCAATTATAATTAATGATCTTTTCATACCGCTATATTATACCACAAACCCCCCGCACATGCGGAGGGCTTGTTTAAGATTTCTTTATTAGTCCTTTTTTTCCTCATCCTTAGGAGCATCTTTGCCTTCTGTGGCAGCTTCCTCGCCTTCAGCAAGTTCTTCTTTCTTGCCAACCACCTCAATCTTACTGACATCAGCCACCTGATTTTCTTCTTCCATCGCTTTGATTTGTTCTTCGGTCAAAGCCGGTATGGCGGTGGCAACTATATTGTCGGCGTTCGGACTTAAAATAACAACTCCCGCCGGCAATGGCAAATCTTTAACCTTAATGGCGTCGTCGTAAGTTTTAAGAACACTCAAATCAACATCAATATGTTCCACCAAATCCTTCGGTAAACATTCTACCTCAACTTCTTCCACACTCTTTACCAAAGTACCACCCAAACTCTTTACCGCTGGTGATTCGCCCACAAAATTCAATTCCACATTAACCACCAAAGATTTGTTCATATCAATACGACGCAAATCCAAATGAACTACTTTACCGCTCACCGGATCACTCTGCACTTCTTGAATCAAAACCTTGCCAGCGTCCGTACCATTGACTTGTAAATCAATTAAGGTAGATTCACTGGCTTTCTGATATACTTTATAAAATTCTTTATAAGGCAAAACTAAATCTTGGTTTGGTTGACCGACGCCATATACATTAACTAACAGTCCGCCACTGGCGCGCACTGCTTCAATTTTCTGGTCACCGCGCAACAATCCATTCAATAAATATTTATCCATAGATAGATTAAAATTAATACCAATTGTGTTTTAAATATTCATAACCATTGATAACCTCATCTAAATCAATTTCCGGAGCGTCATGCAACCGCACGGCGTCGTTATAATTTAAATCAGTCACCATACCCACCGAGCTTAATCCTGCTGGGGAAACCATCACCATGGCCATAAAACCACCCTGACATTTTGCGCAAGTAAGATGCACTAAATTAGCGACGCCCATACCGCCTAAACGTCGAGCGCTGTCTGTGGCGTAGTTGCCCCCACAAAGAGGACAATGCCCCATTAATTTTAGGGCTTCGCGCCAAGATTCGGGCTGAACTTTTCCCGGTAACATATAGGCACCAGTTTAATATATTTTAATAAAAATGTCAAGGCCGATGATTACTTTTTAACTTCGTCACTTCTTTTTTCGAGTTTAAGCAAATACACGGAGATAAATACGGCCACAAGGGTAATAATAACAGCATAAACTAACTTTGCCCACACGCCGTTGACATTCAAAGGGAAAAACCTTTCAATTATAGCCTTAATCGCCTCGTTCCAAGCCAAACCAGACACTAACCCTAAAGCAGCCAAAATATAGCCAAGGGTTTTGGTTTTAACGGCATTGCCCAATTCTTTGCTTTCACTTAATAATTTATCTCTTAATTCCATATTTTATTTATATTTATGCCCGTACACATTGTACGGACATAACTTAATTGACTTGAATATTATTTTCATCTTCTCCAACTTTTTTTGGATCACGAGAAAATACAAATATATACAAAATTTCCAAAATTGCCAAGGTATTAATCAAAAGTAAGGCCACAAACCAAACCTTATCGCCGCGTCGCGCCGCTTTCCACAAAGCGTAGCCCTTCCAGGGAAGTGTCCATAAAGCTGCCACTAAAATCAAAATTGGCAACAAAATTAACCAGGTAGAATTTTCCATAAAAATATTCAAATTATAAACCTTGACTCTTTGTCGTTGATTTAGATCGACTAACCAATTCATCACGCAAAACTTCCGCGTCTGCATGAGATACGCCTATCAGCGCTGCTTCAGATCCACCACCCCAAACACCACGCCGGGACACTTGTGCAGACGCCCCAGCAGTCTGAATCTGAATAGTGGACAATCCTAAAATTCGTTCAAAAAGACTTCTACTAATATCTACATTCTGAATTTTTTCGTATGGTATAGATACGTATTTTTTCCCGATCACGCCTTGCTCCTTTCTAAAACTATCCTCCTTTAATTCATAGCGATAGAAACGATACGTCAATTTTGCCCAAGTGAAAAAAAATGCGACGAACAAGACAAAACAAGCAAACAACCAGCCCGCAAAACTACTCATGTCAAATTTATTATCAAATTTTGAAAATATATTAAAAATATAAGCACCGACGATAGCGGTTAAAACAACAGCGCTGATAAAATAATTTACAAAAAATAACCAAACTGCCCGAGGATGTAATTGTTGCATACAAATTAAATATTAATAATGAATAACTATATTTTACCACCAACCCCAATATTTGTCTAATAGATTCGTGTCATTCCCGACTTGATCGGGAATCCAAACGTTGGCTGATGGCGACTAGATCCCCGATCAAGTCGGGGATGACAGCAGATGACGACAGGTTATAGTTTTCTTTTCTCGCGTTGAAATTTAATTGCGAACCGATGCGCTTCGTCACGCACTTTTATTAAAACCTCTAAATTTTTTTGCGCCCACTTGGGCACTGTCATATCTTGTATTTTAACATTTGTCCCAGCCACCACCAAATCATTCCGTTTACGTCTCGCGCCTTTGGCAATACCAACAACCGGAATATCTATTTTCAAATTATTTAACACTGATTTTACCGCGCCCACTTGTGGCACACCACCATCAATCAAAAATACGGTTGGCATCGGCCACTCGCTGTGTTTAAGCCGCCGTGTTAAAACTTCCTTCAAACAATCAACGTCGCTTTGGCCAACGACAGTTTTAATATTAAATTTCCGATAATCTGATTTAAATGGCACGCCACCTTTGAAAACAACCATACTCCCCACCTTGCCCGTAGCGCCTAAATTAGAAATATCATACCCCTCAATTCGCATCTCACCCGATTGTCCAGTCGGATCAATGGTAAAACTTTTATTCAAAAGCGCGATGTCCTGAATCCGTCCAAGCGCCTTAATTTGATTTCGCAATCTCCCCGCTTCTTCAAAATTTTCCACGCGCGATGCTTGAATCATTTTTGTATTCAAGCTCCGTAACAAAGATTTTTTCTTACCACTTAAAAATAATTTCAAAGGATTGATAACTTTAAGGCGATATTCAGCTGGCGTGATCCCCCCATCGCAAACTCCCAAGCACAAACCAATCTGTCGATAAAAACACGGCCGAGTTTGCCCGGGCGAACAAGTAGAATACAAAAATAAATTTCGCAAAATTTTCAAAGTCGCTGCTGTATTTAATCCTGGGTACGGGCCAAACACGTTTTCCCCTCCCCTGCCCGAGGGGAGGGCGAGGGTGGGGTGGGAGTGGCCAACTTTGTCATTGCGAGCGAAGCGCGGCAATCTCTCGCCGTCGTTCGTCGCGTCCCTCTCCCTGCCCGAGGGGGAGGTAGGAGGGGGTGGGAGCGGACGACCATCCAACTCATGCTGTCGCACCACCAAAACTTTCGGAAATTTATCCTTTGTAATCACCAAATAATTCCAACTCTTATCATCCCGCCAATCAACATTATACTTCGGCTGTTTTTCTTTAATATATTTCCCCTCCAAAATAATCGCCTCCAAAGCCGAATCCGTCACTTCCCATTTTATATCCACCACTTCGTGCATCATTTGTTCGATTGGCCTCGTGTTCCCCCTCCTGCCCGAGGAGGGGGCGAGGGGGTGGTGGGAGTTAAAATACGACCGCACCCGCGACCGCAAACTCGTCGCTTTGCCAACATAAATCAATTCTTTTTCTATATTAAAAAATAGATACACACCGGGTGCGTCTGGTAATTTTTTTAATTTTGTTGTAAGCAGTAATTGACTCATATTATGCCCGGCTATATAATAGTATTGAACCCCCGACCAAAGGAGACGCTGTTATGTTCAAGAAGGTGGTCGAAAAGGCCTTTCATTTTGTCGTCGCCGCCGTCAACGTGACGGATGATGGACTGGTCTTGGTGATGGACGCGGCCATGTTGGGTCGCGTAATTATCTGGAATCTGCGCGGTGCAGATGATGATGATTACCCGACATACCCTTGAGTGAGCGCCACACCAACCCCACCCCGGGGCCACCAGAAAGGAGGTTCCAAGAACCACCCG
The DNA here is from genome assembly GCA_001784475.1 of Candidatus Magasanikbacteria bacterium RIFOXYD2_FULL_41_14. Taxonomy (GTDB): domain Bacteria; phylum Patescibacteriota; class Patescibacteriia; order Magasanikbacterales; family GWA2-37-8; genus XYD2-FULL-41-14. The sequence goes on along the minus strand of MFRE01000009.1, from coordinate 5,031 downwards.
CGCCCCACTTTGGCTGTAAAGTATATCATGATTTAAATCATGATATAAATATATATTTACAATCAAAGTGGCGGGTGGTTTTTGTTTTACTGATATGTGGATAAAATACTTGACAGAATCACAAATTGTCTATATACTATAAACAGGCTAGGATAGTTGCGACATAAGTTCGCAAACGATTCTCAAAGCTCCCTTCGGGGAGTTTTTGTTTTTTTAGGTAAAACATGATAAAATATGTGCGCTGTCCGTAGGGCCGTATGCGAACGGTTCGCGGCTATCCTAGCCAGTTTAGCTCTTGGGGTTCGACTCCCCTACGGTCCACAGTAGCCAACCCTGATTTTTTCGGGGTTGGTTTTTTTAAATTACTCTTTTTAAATAAGCCCCCGTAAAACTCGCCGCCTTCTTCGCCACCTCCTCCGGCGTCCCAACCGCCACCACTTCCCCGCCTTTATCACCACCCTCCGGCCCCAAATCAATTATCCAATCCGATGCTTTTATTATATCCAAATTATGTTCAATTACCAAGATGGTGTTGCCTTGATTAACCAAACGCTGTAAAACTTCCAATAATTTGCGCACATCATCATAATGCAAACCGGTCGTCGGCTCATCTAACAAATACAAAGTTTTAGTCGTGCCATAACGCGCCAACTCGCGCGACAATTTAATCCGTTGCGCTTCCCCGCCTGACAAAGTTGTCGCTGATTGTCCAAGAGTTAAATAATCCAAACCGACCTCGTTTAAAATTTTCAATTTGTCATAAATCATCGGAATATCGCGGAAAAATTCCTCAGCATCTTCAATGGTCATTGCCAAAACCTCGGCGATATTTTTGCCATTATATTCCACCGCCAAGGTCTCATTCGTGAACCGCAAACCCTTACACACATCGCAAGTCACTTCCACGCTCGGCAAAAAATGCATTTCAATTTCCAAAACACCTTTGCCCTCGCAATTTTCACACCGACCGGCATTTTTGACATTAAAACTAAACCGCGATGCCGTGTAACCACGCATGCGCGCCTCGGCCGTTTCAGCAAACAACGCGCGAATATGGTCAAAACATTTCGTGTAAGTGGCCGGATTAGAACGCGAAGTGCGCCCAATCGACGACTGGTCAATCGTAATCACGCCATCCAAATATTCCAAACCATCAACACTCAAACAATTTTCTAATTTCTTTTTCTGGCGAAATATTTTATTCATCACGGCCGGTCGCAAAATTTCATTCATCAAGGTTGACTTACCCGAACCCGATACACCGGTCAAACAGACAAACCGACGCAACGGAATTTCAACAGTAACATTTTTTAAATTATGCAAATTCGCTTTTTTAATTTTTAATTTCGGCGTCGCACGGTCAACCTCACGCCGTTTCAAAGGCATCGGAATGGTTACTTCGCCACGCAGATATTTGCCGGTTAAAGATTTTTTTGGGTCGCCATCAATTCGCGCACTTGTCATTCCGAGCGAGCCCTTAAGGGGCGACGAGGAATCTCTGTCCGTTCGTGATTGGGATAGAGATTTCTCCTTCGTCGTCGAAATGACAATTGGTTTTACGTCCAACAATGTCTGCACCGGCCCCGAAAACACAATCTCGCCCCCATGCTTCCCCGCCCCGGGCCCAATATCCACAATCCAATCACTTACTTTAATCGTATCCTCATCATGCTCCACCACAATTATCGTATTCCCCGCATCACACAACGCACGCAAAGTTTTCACCAACCGATCATTATCACGCTGATGCAAACCAATTGTCGGCTCATCCAAAACATACAACGCCCCCACCAGCCGTGTACCAACTTGCGAGGCCAACCGAATTCGTTGCGCCTCCCCACCCGACAATGTCCCAGCCTTGCGATTTAAAGTCAGATAATGCAAACCAACGTCATACATAAACTGCAATCGATTTTGAATTTCTTTCAAAACCATTCCGCAAATTTGCATCGTGCGCTCGGGCAAATCTAATTCGAGCGCCGCAAAAAATTCGCGCGCCTCACTAATAGACAAATTCGTAATTTCCCAAATATTTTTCCCGCCAATTTTTACACTAAGCGCGTTCACATTCAAACGCTTACCCAAACACACCGGACAATCTTCCACTGAAAATAATTCTTTCGTGCCAAGCCCCGTGCACGCCTCACAATATCCGTACGGACTATTAAAACTAAACAACCGCGGTTCAATTTCCGGAAAACTAAAACCATCTTTCGGACAAGAATACAAAGTAGAAAACGTTTGCTCCTCACCATCGCCAAAAATCGCAACACACAAACCATTAGACAACCCCACCGCCGCCTCCACCGCTTCGGCAAGTCGACTCAACACTTCACCTGTCATCCCCGACTTGATCG
>MFRE01000009.1:1983-2545 GCA_001784475.1 Candidatus Magasanikbacteria bacterium RIFOXYD2_FULL_41_14 | reverse complement strand
CGTCCACCCTTACTTCCGAATACCCCGAATTATACAAATCATAAAGCATCTGATAATACTCCCCCTTCCGCCCCCGCACCACCGGCGCCAAAATCACAACTTCGTTAATTTTAAATTTTACATTGTCATTTTGATTTTTGATTTTTAAATTTTTAATTATCCGCTCGCCCATCTCATCCACCGTCATCTTCTCAATTTTACTCCCACAATCCGGACAATGTGGCACCCCCACGCGCGCAAAAAGAACCCGCAAATAATCATAAATTTCCGTAATCGTCGCCACGGTTGACCGTGGATTCGCGCTGTGCGCCTTCTGATCAATCGAAATCGCCGGCGACAACCCTTCAATCTCATCCACATCCGGCTTTTGCATCCCACCCAAAAACTGCCGAGCGTAAGCCGACAATGATTCAATATACCGTCTCTGCCCCTCGGCAAAAATCGTATCAAACGCCAAAGAGGACTTGCCCGATCCAGACAACCCCGTAAACACAATCATCTGATTGCGCGGCAACTCCAAATTAACATTTTTTAAATTATGTTCGCGTGCGCCTTTAATAAT
>MFRE01000009.1:0-1933 GCA_001784475.1 Candidatus Magasanikbacteria bacterium RIFOXYD2_FULL_41_14 | reverse complement strand
GCCCTGTCATCCTGAACTTGATTCGGGATCTCTGTCTCAATTTCCCCCTCCTTTTCAAGGAGGGGCGAGGGGTGGTTATCACCAAACGCCAAAATGACCCAAAAGTGGATCGCAATATATAAGTTGGAATAAAAGAACTACCTATACCATACCAATTTTTTAACCAAAAGTCAATCCAAATTTAAAAATTAGGATACTCGCTTAAAATTTTTTGCGCAATCTCATAACTATCCCCATGTCCAAGCATACCCAAATACGAAGCCACTGTCTCTTTCGAATTATTGCGTTGAAGCTTTCTAAACATCCGCCGTTTAGTACTCGCCCGCAACACACTATGATAAGGCAAATTCACCCACCCCAAAAAATCAACTCCCGATGCAAATGTTTTTATATACAATTTGTCCGGATGTAAAGTTAATTTCAATTCTGTCTCTAAAAATTTTGAAATTAACGGCACTAAATTTTGTAAATACGCTTCGCTTTCGTGCGCAATCACAAAATCATCAGCATATCGAATATAATATTTCACTTTTAACTCTCGTTTAACAAACTGGTCAAATTCATTCATATAAATATTGGTAAGCAACTGGCTCGTAAGATTGCCAAGTGGCAAACCAACCCCAACTTTACCAACCGTATTAAAACTACTAATAATTTGTCCCAACAACCACAACACATCAGCATCGTGCGACTGTCGCACCAAAATATCCTGTAAAATTTTATGGTCAACGCTCGCAAAAAATTTTCTAATATCCCCTTTCAAAACCCAAACTGTTCGGGTATAATTAAGCGATACTTTTCGAGTAAAATTTCTAAATTGATTAACCGCCCGATGTGTGCCTTTATCAACACGACACGAATACGAATCATAAATAAATTTACTATCAAAATATGGATACAAAATTCGATAAATCGCGTGATGGACCAGCCGGTCACGCACTTTGGCTTTGTGAATATCACGCGGTTTGGGATCGTTGATTTTAAAAGCCGTGTAAGGACTATGTTGATATGTTTTTTCAATCAATTCATCGTGAAGCACGAAAATATTATCAGCCAAGTGCATTGAAAATTCAATCACATCTTTTCGTTTTCTTTTTCCTCGTAAAAATTCTTCCCAAGATTCAAATAAATTATCTAAAGAAATAATATCTTTAAACGTATGACTATATCTACTACCCCCCCCCGCGACTTTAACAATTCTACTATCATCAATCGGCTCAAAGAAGGATTCTTGATTTGGCTTGATATTGCTAAACATATTCCGAAAAGCGCGCGTTATACGATTGGCGCGCGGATAGAAAATAAATTTCTGTATTTGTTAGAACTTTTGTATTTGGCATATTTTACCGAAAGAGAAAAGAAGGTGCCGAAAGTTATTGACTGCATTTTTAATTTAGACACGTTAAAATATTTAGTTCAAGTAGCATGGGAGGCTAAACTAATTCCCCAAAAACCATACGAAAGTGTCGCGCTAAAATTAACCGAAACTGGAAAGATGTTGGGCGGTTGGAAAGGTCATTTGGAAAACCCGGATAAGAAAAACCGCGCATTGTAGCGCGGAAAAGTATTTACTTTCGAGAGCGAAACAGAAACTGATTGTCAGAGTTAAACTGATTGTCCGGCTTCGCCCAATTGTTGTCGAGCCACGACCCGTCGTCATTGCGCTTCACGTTGAAGACGTGCGGATTGCCGTCGGTGTCGAGGATTTGCGTAGCGCGTCGCCTGTATCACTGCCAACATAATTTACTCATACTGGTAGTATAAGACAAAAGATATTTAGCTGAATTTTATTCGCGATCGTAAATCGCCTAACGCGCCACACCAAGTAATTCTTTTTAGAGACAAGTTGCAAATCCTCCGTGAACAGCCGTAGCCATTCGCGCTCTCAACTTGCAAATGTCGGCTTGGTCTCAAAAAGCCGTAACCGTTTGAT
>MFRE01000008.1:33933-44200 GCA_001784475.1 Candidatus Magasanikbacteria bacterium RIFOXYD2_FULL_41_14 | reverse complement strand
CATTTGAAATCCTTGCGCGCCGAATGGAATTAATTTGGAAACTTGGTCGCAAAATCCATACGAATATCCAAGCGCGCGACCAACATCGCGCACACTCCCACGCGCCGCCATGGTTCCAAAAGTAATAATCTGCGCCACTTTATCCGCGCCATATTTTTTTGTTACATACTCAATCATTTCGTCGCGCTTGTCGTCGGCAAAATCCGCGTCCACATCCGGCGCGCTCGGCCGAAAGGGATTTAAAAAGCGTTCAAACGGTAATTTAAAATACAAAGGATTTACAGTGGTAATTCCAACTGCATACGCCACAATTGAACCAGCAGCCGAGCCACGAGTGGTTTCAATAATATCGTGATCGCGCGCGTATTGCACATAGTCGGCAACAATTAAAAAATATGGAGAATACCCTTTTCCAAAGATAACACCAAGCTCATATTCAATGCGAGTTTTTACCTCATCGGTCATCTCAATTTTCAAAGGCAATTTTTTGTAAACCTGCTCACGCAAATATTCATCCGCGGTTTTTCCACCCGGAATTGGAAAATCCGCGAAATTCCATTTGTTCAAAACTAATTCCAAATTCACGCGTTCGGCAATTTTAACGGTATTGACCAGCGCTTCGGGAATATGTTTAAAACGCGAGGCAATATCTTTGGCGGTCGCGAGCGATAAATCAACTTCAGCCAAACTTTGCCGGTTCGGCTCGTCAATGGTGCGACCATCACGAATACAAGTTAAAATTTCCCGCGCTTCGGCATCATCCTGATTTAAATAATGACAATCGCGCGTAACCACCAGTGGCAATCCCGTGGCCTTAGATAATTCTATCACCTGATTATTTAATTCTGTTTGCCCGGATAACGCCGGCAAATCACCCAATTCCAAATAAAAATTATCCGGTCCAAAAATTTCCGAATATTCCAACGCCACCGCCTTGGCGCCTTCAAAATTGCCATTTTTTAAATTTTTTAACACTTCCCCACTCTGGCAGGCCGACAGCGCGATTAACCCCTCGTGATGCGCTCGTAACAATTCTTTGTCCATTCGGGGTTTATAATAAAATCCTTCCAAGTGCGCAAGTGAAACTAATTTAATTAAATTGCGATAGCCGGTTTCATTAACTGCTAAAAGTACCAAATGATGATAGCGATTATTCGAATCCTGTTCAAATCGATTTACGGGCGCGATATACGCCTCCACGCCAATAATCGGCTTAATGTCTTCTTTTTTACACGCCTCATAAAATTCAATCGCCCCATACATATTCCCATGATCAGTCAAAGCCAACGCCGAAAAACCACGCTTTTTGGCGGTCTTAACTAACTCATCAATTTTAGACACGGCGTCTAAAAGGGAGTAGTGGCTGTGAACGTGGAGGTGAACGAAATCGGACATGGTATTAATTTAAAATGTAAAAATCAAAATGAAAAATGACAGTGTAAAATGTAAAATTACTGGCCATTTTGAATTTTGATTTGTCATTTTTCATTTTGATTTTTACATTTTAATTTTTCTATAACAACTTGCCCTGTAATTCTTTGCGTTCATCATCGGTAAAAATTTCCACCCGACCATATTCGCCATCAAACCCAGGCGTGATTTTTAATTTGCCTTCGCGCACGCGTTTTATGCCTTCCACGATAATTGGCGTGGTAAGTTTTGCTAAATCATCATACGACAAATCCAGTAAAATTTCAAACTCGTTGTGGTATTTTATCATCTTTTCATATTCGGCTTGTACCTTCACGCTTTTGCGATTTTTTACACCCAACGTTTGCGCGATAATCTTATCCAATTCCACCAAACTCACATACGGAATCGCGTCCGGCGGACGATACCCCAATGGTCGGTCGGCTAATTTTTCCACTTGCGATAATACGCCGACTGTTAATGACTTTTTACATTTCGGACATAACCCGCCCAATTTTTTGGTTTGACTGGGCAAACAACTAAAATCGCAATCACGGTGGCCATCAACATGGTACATCCCCTCTTCCGGATAAAATTCAATCGTTTTTAAAAATAATTCGCTGTCCTTATTTTTTATCGCCCCAAAAAATTCATCATAATTAGTTTTGGCAATATCCAAATTAAACATATTGGCCTCGCGCCCCAAATTCGGCAAACTATGCGCGTCAGAATTGGATATTAAAGTAATTTTGTCCAACGCCGACAAACGCCAATTCATTGGCGGGTCGCTAGACAACCCGGTTTCAATGGCAAAAATTTCCGGCGTTAATTCTTCAAAACATTCTTCTAAACTGTCATAGCCGGATTTAGAACCAAACACCGCGAACCACGGTGTCCAAGCATGCGCCGGAATCAGCACAGATTTCGGATTGATATCTTTTATAATTTGTAAAATTTGTTTAGCGGATAATCCTAAAATTGGACGACCGTCGGCGCGAATATTACAACCCTCTTTTGTCAGCGCGGAATTAAATTTTTCGACATCGGATATTTTAGGAAAAAATAACAACAGGTGGACGCGACGGGTTTTTTCTTTATGTTTATAAATACAGGACACTTCGGTGCCGAGGATAAATCGAACGTCATCGTTCCTCCCCCTGCCCGAGGGGGAGGTAGGAGGGGGTGGGAGTTTCAACTTTAAAAACCCATTACCAACTTCCTCCAAATCCCGCTTAATTTCCTCTATCCAAGCCGGATGCGTAAAATCCCCGGTTGACACCAAATTTATCCCTTTAATTTGGCACCATTTGGCAATATTGGCCAAATCTAACTCGGGCGAGCAGGCGCGGGAATAGCGGGAGTGGATGTGGAGATCGGCGATAAGCATATTGGGGGTATTTTAGCGAAAATACCAAATAAAAGCAAATTAAAAAACCACCGTCTTTACGGTGGCAAATTATCTGCCTTCACGAAAACGTCTAATGTAAAATTTAATTCTATCTGGGTTAAAGTTATATATTAAAGCCGTCAAAGCCCCAATTGGATCTTTAAGTGCTGGAATAACATTGGCACGTATCTCTCGACCAATCCACCCACCCCATTTGGCTTTATCAGTGCAGTGATAAATTTCATGCGCCAACACGAATCTTTTCACTGTAGGCGGCAAGTCATCACGTACTGCTGCCACATTATTACCACCATACCCCCAGGCCGGACGCAACGACTCTTTGGCGAGATACCGCACTAATATACTCTGATCGGCTACGGTGATATGATCTTCTCTAACAGCTCCAGATGAAGAAGCAAATTTCACGACCTCTCCCACACTTCTTTTACCTGATTCTTCTGATTGCTCGCCCAACGACATCAGTTTAATTCTCTCTTTTACCGCGGACAAATCTGACCTATCTCGTGCGTCCCAACTCCTTTTTGTCTGTTCTCGATCATCTTGACCCACCAAAAAAGAATCTACCGCTGACTCATTTTTGGCTTCCATCGGCTCCTCTTCCAGAGAATTTTTATTATCAAACTTGGCGGCAACACGATTGGTCCGATCACCATCTATCGTCATATCTAAATTTTTTAATTATTTCACCGTTTCATCTTCTTCACCGCCCCGCGCATCCCCTTGGCCGTTGCCGCCACCGCCTTACTCACCGCGTCTTTGGCCGCTTCGTCAAATTTATCCGCACCCGCTTGGCCCCACTGTTCGGCTTTGCGCGTGACAAATTTTTTGGCCAGTCCAGCCGCACCATCAGTTAATAAAGTCATAAGACCGGACATGTGTTCTACTTTACCACGAATATAATTTATCGCTTCGGTTAACGCTTGCAAACGTACACGAAATTCTTCTACGATTTGGTTGGTGTTACGAAGTAGACGCATCACATAATAAAACATCCAGCATAAAAATACCGTAGTCCACAAAACACAGAAAGAGATTACAAGATACAAAATATCTTTTGAAGTTTCTAACATATTTTTCCTCCTTTAAAAATTAACATATATATTATACCACAAAAATCAAGTAGCGGCGAACATCAAGCTGGGGATATTTATTTTTAAACAAAAAATCGACCTATCGGACGATTATTTGTCATATTTGCGCACAAATAAATTATGAGCAAAGTGTGCGCCGAGAGTACGTGCCGGCTACACGGGGTTGATTAACCCTTTGAGAATCTACCCTCCTTTCGGGCCACAAGACCTGACAGCGCCCACATGCGCAATCTAACCGCTTTCGCTCACCGAGTATCAACCCGGTTCGCTACTCAAGGTAGCACAAGTCTTCATGCAGGCGCACCCCCTGTTACCGACAACAACCACATCACAAACACACTGTCTGCGACATGCCATATTATCGGCAACCATACAAAGAACAAACACTAACTGTCATTCCCGCCTTGAGCGGGAATCCAGCGGTTGGATCATCGCGACTGGATCCCCGTTTACACGGGGATGACAAATAAAAAAATCTTACCCCAAGGATAAGAAATCAAATTTTCTTCCGGCAGTGCCAGAAGACATATCTTTCCCCAAAAGGGTTTGGAATTACCACCTTAACCGAAGTTAGGTTGGTAGAGAGTCATAGGGCCAATTCCCTCGTCTCTTCTTGATAACGAAACTATATAAATGAACTACTAATAGTTTACCACACTGGTAAATTTTGTCAAATTTTGGTGTAAATAAATTATCCGAAACGGCGAGACCCCACCCCACCCTCCCCTTATCAGGGGAGGAGGAATCGTCGCCCTCTCCCCCTGATAAGGGGGAGACCGAGAGGGGGACTCGCACGATAATCATTTCCGCATCTCCGCCTCAAATTTTTTAACCAACATTTTCTCTGCCTTATCCATCACCACATCAACTTCTTTGGACTCCAAAGTCCGTTCGGAATTTAACAGTGTTAAGCGATAAGCCATACTTTTTTTCTCCCACCGCCCCCTCGCCCCCTCCTCGGGCAGGAGGGGGGAAACACCCCCACCCAAACTCTTGCCGACATAGACATCAAATAATTCTACGGCTTTAATTAGGGGGTCAATTTCAGACAACGCGGATACGACATCGGCATGAACAATTTTTGTATCCACGACAAATGCGACATCGCGCTCCACCTCCGGATAGATTGACGCTGATTTATACAAAACATTTTTCTGACATTTCTCTAAATTATTCGCGAGCTCGGTTAAATTTAAGGTAATCATCACCACACGCGTGTCAATTCCATAAGCCGTGCTTACAGCTGGATTTAATTCGGATATTACGCCGACTACCGACTCGCCTGCTTTCACCAAAGCCAAACGCCCGGAATGCTCCCACGGCTGAACTTTGTCCGGCGCGATTGTTTGTAGAATTAAATGACCGACCGATGTCAAAGATTCTAACACTCTACGCGCTTCAAAAAATGGCGTGCTTTGACCTTTGCTCGCATACAGCCCTGTCAGCCAAGTATCTTGGCGCGGTAATAATTCATTGCTATTTTTTTCAGTGCGCTCCCCGGCCACATCCGGACGAAATACTTTGCCGACTTCAAAAATTTTAACCACTTCACGATTGGGCAAATTCTTCGCCGCATTTTCCAATAAATTTGGCAATAGATTACGACGTAAATATGGTTTTTCTTTTGATAGTGGATTATCTAATTCCAAATATTTTTTAATATCATCACCCAAATTATTTATCTGCGCGCCGGACACAAACGCGTAATTATACATTTCACTATAACCCAACTCGCGCACCAAGACATCTTTTACCAGACGCTGTAATTTTTGCACCGGTGTTAAACTAGCCGGAGTAATCGGAAAAGTTGGCAAAGTACCGAGAATATTGCTAAAACCATAAATCCGCCCCACTTCTTCCACAATATCTTCAGCAATTTGAATATCTTTGGTCGCGCGCCAAGTAGGAATTTTGACTGACAATTCGTCTTTTTTTTCAGTAACGACAAAACCCAATTTTTCTAAAATTTCTTTAATTCTTTTGGGCGGAATAACCACGCCTAATTTTTTTTCAAAAATATTTTTCGGCATTAAGAGCGGTCCGGTGAATAGAGAAAAATGTTTTTCATCAATAACCTTGCTCGCTACCGACGCGCCCGGACAAATTGCCAAAGTCATCGCCACGGCTTTTTGCAACGCGATTTCGCACAAATTAGGATCCAAGGATTTTTCAAACCGTTGCGCCGAGTCCGAACGCAAATTTAAACGCGTGGAAGTTTTTCTAACTGCCACCGGGTTAAAATTAGCTGATTCAAAAATAATAGTTTCAGTTGTGTCGGTAACTCCACTATCCAATCCACCCATCACGCCGGCAATCGCCACCGACCGCTCGCCGTCAGTAATCACTAAATCATTTTCAGTTAATTTATATTCTTTTTTGTCTAAAGCGACAAAAGTTTCACCCGATTGCGCTGGTCTCACCGTAATTGCTATTTTTGATTTTTGATATTTAATTTTTGATATATCAAACGCGTGCATCGGTTGCCCCAAATCCAACATGACATAATTGGTAATATCCACGATATTATTGATGGGGTTAATTCCCACCGCCAGCAATCGGCTCTGCAACCAATCAGGCGACGGCGCCACTTTTATACCGGTGAGCGCGACTGCCAGATAGCGCGGACACAATTTCGTATCTTCTACTTTTACCGACAGAGAAACACTTTTGCCCGGTTTAATTTTCCCGCCAGAGGCGGGTCCGCCTTTGGCGGACAATTCTTTTAATTGGCGATTAAACAAAGCGGCCGCCTCGCGCGCGAGTCCAAAATGCCCCCACAAATCCGGCCGATGTGATAGTGATTTATTGTCAATTTCTAAAACCGCGTCATTTAATTTAAGCGCAGTTTTCAAAGGCGTTCCCGCTTTTAATTTCAAAAAAGTCAAATCCAAAATTTCTTTTTCGTCTTTCAGCGGGAATTTTTCGCCCAAACCAATTTCAGTAGAAGCGCAAATCATGCCATATGATTTTTCGCCCCGGATAGTCGCTTCGGTTAATTCCACCAAATCCCCTTCCCCATGCCAGCGCACTTTCGCTCCCACCGGGGCAAAAGCCACAAGTATCCCTTCGGTAACATTGGACCCGCCACATACCACTTGCACGAGTTCACCGCCCGCGTCAACTTTACAAACTTTTAATTTATCAGCGTTAGAGTGTTTAACGGCCGAAACCACTTTACCCACGACAATATTTTCCAAATTTTCACCTTCGCTCACAATTTTTTCAACCTCAACCACGGCCAATTTAAATTTGTCGCCGAGTTCTACCGGGGTTAACCCAGCCGGTAAATCACAATGCTCTTTGAGCCAATTAAATGAGATGAGCATATTAAAATTGATTAACAAATCTTAAATCACCACTTTGCATCAAACGAATATCATCAATGTTATATTTGAGCATAGCCAAGCGTGTCAACCCAAAACCAAAAGCAAATCCTTGATAAACATTGGGATCAATACCACCTTCACGCAAAACATTTGGATGAATAATACCACCAGGCATAACTTCTAACCAGCCACTATTTTTACACACCCGACAACCTTTGCCTTTGCAAAGAAAACAGGTAACTTCACCGCGCACCCCCGGCTCAACGAATGGATAATATTTTGGCATCAAACGAATTTCAGTGCCTTTTCCATATAAATAATCAGCCGCGGCTTGCATCACACCTTTCATGTGCGAAAAATTTATATTTTTATCAATGACTATTCCCTCCAATTGATCAAAGGTGTGTTCATGGCGAGCGTCAGTCGCTTCATTGCGAAAACAGCGGCCCGGTACAATCGCTCGCAGGGACGCGCCATATTTTTGCATCGCGCGCACTTGCACTGATGACGTATGTGGACGCATCGCCCAATCCGAATGATTTTTAACATAAAAAGTATCCTGCATATCACGCGCCGGATGCGTCTTAGGAATATTCAAAGCGTCAAAACAATAATAATCACTTTCCAATTCCGGCCCGTCCAAAACCATGAAACCCATGGACAAAAATAAATCTTCTAAATCTTGCTGAACCAGAGTTAAAGGATGAAAATGCCCGCGCTCGGCAATTGGCAAAGATGGTTGCGTAATATCAATTTTTTCTGCTGACAACATTTCGGATTGCCCCACACCCGCGAGTTCATTGCGTTTTGTAGCCAACGCCTCCGACACCGCACTTTTCACTTCATTCATCACGGCCCCAGCTTCACGCTTGGCATCATCTGCCAAATCTTTTAAACCTTTCATCATTGCAGTCAATTCGCCGGACTTGCGCCCCAAAAATCTATTTTCCAATTCTTCCAAATTCAAAACATCGGCCGCGGCGGAAATCGCGTTCAGCGCTTCGTCTTTTAATTTTTTTAAATCTTCCAACATACAATAATTATTTTAACAACAAATCACTGGCAATTAATTTAGCCTGCCCTTGAAAAAATTTCTTTACTTCTTTCCAAGTTGCTTTAAATTTAATTTTTGGCATTAAATCATCTTCAGCATCAGCAAAATAAGTTAAGCTTTTGATGATATGATTGATATTTTTTTCTTGACCAGGATATTGTTTAACCGCTCGTTTAATTACATCAGCCACTGATTCACAATTTTTGGCATACCAATATAAATCAAAAAAATCACGCTTGCGACCACGTTGACTAATAGCAATAATTTTCATCGCAGCGACATCAGACGGTAAAAGCACACTTACAGTGCCACAATGTAATTTTCCCGTTGTCGGAATAAAAAACGGATAAGCAATCAAACTCATTTTTGCGTCAGCATATACGCCGTAAATAGTTCCTTTCTCCTTATAGGTCAGCTGCCACTTCCCAGTCGCTAACAATTCGCGCTCAACAGCTAATTCATCAAAGCTTAATTTGGTAGTAAAAAAATCTAAATCCACCGACTGGCGATGTCCAACCTGTAAAGCTAATGCGGTTCCGCCCGCTAAATACCAGTTATTTTTAGCAAATAAAGGCAATTTAATACACTCCAAAAAAGCCAACCGCGTGACTCTTGGTAAAACATCCAAATGTAATTTATCTAATTCATTTTTAGCTATCGAACGAGCAACGACCATAGCGCTTTGGATTTATTATGTAAAACCCGCGATGTTTTTACTGTGTCTTTAATAATTGGCCGAGAATAATTCTTCCAAACCCAACGCACTTCCGCGTCATTTCCAAAATCCAAAATCCGCTCAATAATATATTTGGCGTGACGTTTCGGATTAATTTTTTTGGGGTCAACATCCCAAAATAATGACTGACGAAAACGCATATTTTATAGTAAATTCAAGCGATTTATACTGGTATTATAGCACAAATCACGTAATAAATCAACTTGTCATTGCGAATGAAATGAAGCAATCTCTCGTATAAAACCGCATAGATTGCCACGTCGTTTCACTCCTCGCAATGACACTTAAAAAATCCTCTCCACCAAACCCACCACCTTCGCCCCGAACCCGCTCAAATCCCGCGCCGTCACAACCACAAATAACAATAATAATAATCCGTAGCCGATACTATGCGACAACTGCTCCCATTTGGGATTAACCGGACTGCCTTTTAATTTTCCTATTACTAAAAACAATAGCCGTCCGCCGTCCAAAGCCGGAAATGGCAAAACATTAAATATCGCCAAGTTCAAAGACAGCAAAGCGGTAAATTGAATTAAATATGACCAACCCATCCGCGCGGCTTTGCCGCTCATCACCGCAATCCCGACCGGACCAGAAACACTTTCGCCTACACCAGAACCGGCAAAAATTCCCGCGATTAAATTATAAAACGCGACCACAATCGCTTTCAAATAAACAAAAGTATCAATAAACCCGTGATACAACGCTTGAAACATATTGTATTTTACCGTGCCAATTTCGGCCACGGCCACGCCAAATCCCGCTTTGCCGGTATCTTGATATATGGTAGGACGAATATTTTTGGTAATCATCTCCGACCCGCGCGCCACTGTTACCGCTATTTCGCCAGCGCTATGCGTGTTAGTATAATTTTGCAAATCTTTCAAACGCGGATAATCCAATTCGCCCACCTTCACAAACACATCGCCACTTTGGAGCTCCGCTTCCGCCGCCGGACGACCGGCCATCACTTGTAAAATTTCCGTGCGCCGATTGCTTACCGCCGGACCTTCAATATTATCCACGGCCTGGGGCGCGCCGATTAGATAGCCGACACTTAACAATATCATCGCGACAATCACATTCATAATTACGCCGGCTGAAATCGTCAAACATTTTTTCCAAAATTTCTGTCCGCCAAAACCATCCGGACTGACATCGGCATTTTCATTCTCTCCTTTAATTTGCACAAATCCACCCACCGGCAACCAATTCAAAGAATAAATCGTGGCTGGCGCG
>MFRE01000008.1:28768-33924 GCA_001784475.1 Candidatus Magasanikbacteria bacterium RIFOXYD2_FULL_41_14 | reverse complement strand
TCAAAATTGCCATTTACAAATTTCCACTTTTTCGTTTCCGGATCACGATAAAAACCAAATGCACGTGGAGGTAAGCCAAACCCAAATTCAAAAACCTTCATCCCGCTTTTTTTGGCCACAATAAAATGCCCGAATTCGTGTGACAACACTAAAACCGCTAAA
This sequence comes from Candidatus Magasanikbacteria bacterium RIFOXYD2_FULL_41_14, assembly GCA_001784475.1. Classification (GTDB taxonomy): domain Bacteria; phylum Patescibacteriota; class Patescibacteriia; order Magasanikbacterales; family GWA2-37-8; genus XYD2-FULL-41-14. Next base: position 33,762 of record MFRE01000008.1, on the reverse strand, counting down.
ACTGCAATAAAAATAAATAAAGTAAACATGGTAAAATGTTATTGATAAAACTTGGATTATATTATATAATAGAATGGTAAAAAAGTATAGTGGCTAGTCCCCCTCTTCCGTCTCCCCCTTATCAATAGGAGAAATCGCGTGGCTTTCCCTCCCTTTGTACCTGTCCGCCTTGGGCGGAAAAAGGGGAGGGTGAGGGTGGGGTTTCGCAATCACAAAAGATAAACTATGACTAATGGTGAACACGACTTACGACACGGACAAAACCCCGAAGAAAACGCGGGGGAGATTTTGGCGCGTGAAAATTTGTTATTGGCACTTGGTTTTAGTCAAGATTGGATAAATCAATTAAAAGTTAATAGGCCGACTTTGTATAGCGAAAAAATAATAAATGAAGCCATTAACGGGTTGACCAAACGTGGATTTAGTAATCCGAAAAAGATGATTGAAAGTTTTCCGACGATTTTGAGTTTGGCGTTTGAGAATATAGATAATAAATTGGCCGGATTAAGTGAGCGTGGATTTATTAATCCGAAAAAGATGATTGAAATTTCGCCGAAGATTTTGGGTTATGCGTTTGAGAATATAGACGCTAAATTGGCCGGTTTGACTGATCGCGGATTTAGTAATCCGAAAAAGATGATTGAAAGTTTTCCGACGATTTTGAATTATGCGTTTGAGAATATAGACGCTAAATTGGCCGGTTTGACGGAACGCGGATTTAGTAATCCGAAAAAGATGATTGAAAGTTTGCCGGCGATTTTGGGTTTGGCGTTTGAGAATATAGATCGTAAATTGGCCGGTTTGACGGAACGCGGATTTAGTAATCCGAAAAAGATGATTGAAAGTTTGCCGGCGATTTTGGGTTATGCGTTTGAGAATATAGACCGAAAATTAAAAATGCTGGAAAAAATTATTAAACTATACGACTTAACATTATCAGCTCCGGAATTAATGGAACAGATACCTTTTCTTTTCAGTTCAAAAATAGATAAATTGTGGACCATTGCCAGAATTTGTAAAAAGTATCTAACACAACCAAGTGATATAGATGCTAAACTAATTCAAAAAATGTTGTCATTTAATCTGGAAGATGTTATGCTTGCCCTGCAAACGACTCCGTCTCCGACCAATATGGATGAACTAACAGAAAAAGTTAAACAGAACAAAAAACAAAAAATACCCAAACCGGAAAAGAAAAAACAAATCCACGCAAACGCGACCGCGACTGACCCCAAAATTTATCATCGCTATAAGCGCGGGTATCCGATAGCCAATAAAAACAACGAGATTGCCGCGCCCCTTCGGGGCTCGCAATGACAGTTGCGTAATTGAAAAAAATTAACTTTTTATTCTTAACATACACATATGATGTATTTGTGGTTAATACCGCTCGCGGTATTGGTGGTGCTCGTATTCATGTACAACGGCTTGGTACGCGCGAAAAATCGCGTGGATGAGGCGTATTCGGACATTGATGTCCAATTAAAACGCCGGTATGATTTGATTCCGAATTTAATGGAAACAGTCAAAGGATACATGACGCACGAAAAAGACACAATGGTGAAATTAACCGAAGCCCGCACCGCGGCGATGGCCGTGCACGACAACAAAAACGCGACTTTGGCCGAGCGCGAACAAGCCGAAAACACTTTGGCCGGAACTTTGAAAACTTTATTCGCTGTCACCGAAAATTATCCGGACTTAAAAGCCAGCCAGAATTTTTTGCAATTGCAAGATGAATTGTCCGACACCGAAAATAAAATCCAAGCCAGCCGAAGATTTTACAATGGCAATGTCCGCGACTTCAACACCCAAATTCAGGTCTTCCCCACTAATCTGTTCGCCGGTATGATGAAATTTGTGAAGTATGAATTTTTCGCGGCGACAGAAGGTGAGAGACAAAATGTGCAGGTGAAATTTTAATCTCAACTGTCATCCCCGTGAAAACGGGGATCCAATCGCAAACAAAACAATGTAGACAAAACTCTGGATTCCCGCTTTCGCGGGAATGACAAAAAACGCTATGTACAATGAAATAACTTCCAACAAACGCAAATCAGTTTTCCTCGTGATGATTTTTATCGCCATTATTATCGGCCTGGGTTATGTTTTTGACCGCGTTTGGGGCACAGGTGATTATAGTATGGTCGGGATGGCAATTATTTTTTCGCTTATCATGACTTCGGTTTCCTATTTTTCCGGCGACAAAATCGCGCTCGCGACGGCGGGGGCTAAACAAATTGTCCAAACCGATAATCCCTATTTGTATCGCCTTGTGGAAAATTTATGTATTACCGTGGGTACAAGTGTACCGAAAGTGTACATCATTACTGACCCGGCCATTAACGCCTTTGCCACCGGCCGCGACCTGGCACACGCCTCTATCGCGGTTACAACCGGCGCGATTGAAAAATTAACTAACGAAGAATTGGAAGGTGTTTTGGCGCACGAATTGTCGCATGTCAAAAATTATGATATTCGGTTTATGATGCTCGTAGCCGTATTAGTCGGCGCTATCGCCATTTTATCAAACATTATGTTGCGCTCGCACCTATTCCGCGGACGTGATAATAACCGTGGCGGTGGTAATTTAGGCGGAATTTTAATGATTGCCGGCATTGTGCTGGCGATTCTATCCCCCCTTATCGCCGAACTGATCAAATTGGCAATTTCCCGCAAGCGCGAATATCTAGCCGATGCATCCGGCGCCCTACTCACCCGCTTCCCCGATGGCCTAGCCAACGCGCTAGAAAAAATCGCTACCCAAAACCAACCCCTGCGCACCGCGAGCAACGCTACCGCGCATTTATTTATCGCCAATCCGTTTGGCTCGGGCAAAAAATTTTCAAACATGTTTTCCACTCACCCACCGGTTGAAGAACGAATTAAACGATTGCGGGCGATGGGGAAATAGTTTTTTTTAAATATATATTTAAATCATGATATAAAAAAAATCCGCCTGCCAATTTTGGTAAACGGATTTTTTTATTTTATACTATTTACCAGCAGATAAAATCTCAACTATTTTTTCATCTGGAAATTCAGCTCTCAAAAACTGAACCAACACTTCTGCTTCTGGAACCGAAAGTCCGGTTGACCATTTATCAACCACCTCGGTTGTTAACCGTTCACCAATCCCAAACTCACCGCTGACTTTTACGCGTTTCATCATTGCGTCCCACAAACGACGCACCGCGTCTTCGTCAGCTTGATCAGACGAAATACCCAAACGCTTTGCTTGCCTTTCGGCATAGCCCCAAATCCCACGTCGCATCGAGGCAACATCTTCGCGCATTTCCATCACTCCAGCCAAAGATTCGTCAAAAGATTCAATCCCACCATCCGGAGCTTTCAAATCTTCGGCTTTTACTTTCTCCGCGCCTGATGGATTATCAACCGCATTGGCCAAGAAAGCCGCAATAAGCGCTAACTCAACCGTTCGCACCTGCCTACCCATACTGCGCGCTATCACACTAAAATCATCCAAACCGCTCCACGCTTTTAATTTGTTTAACGCCGACTTCAAACGCGCTTGATCAGCCGGTGGCGCTGGTAATAAATTTCCTTCGTCCGGTGCTTTTTCTAATTGTAAAATCGGCGATACCGCTTCAACTGGTTGTTTAGAATTTCGCGTAAATTTCGCCCAACCTTGTTTAAATTTATCTAACAATGAAACTCTCGGACCGGCAGTTAAATCCGGTGGCGCTAGTTTTTCTTTTTTCGCCGGTTTCTTATCAACAGTATCCGTAGCCCCACCCGGCGTCCGAATTTCTACCGGTCTAATTGGACCGGAGGCGCCGCTATCACGCGTCGCTGACCTTCGCTTGGCTGGCACCGGTTCTTCTGCAACAACTTGTGCGATTATCTCCCGTGCCAAATTACGTAATTCTTGACCGGACAATTTCATGGCCGACTCCAATACGCGCGCGCTGCCTTCCAAATGTTTTTTTGTCAAAAATTCTTCGTCCACTCCCTCGCAATTAAGACGACCTGCTAACAATACCAAAATTCTTTTACTGGCTTTTTCATAAATACCTGCCAAATCACTCAACCGCGCAAACGGATTTTCGCGCTGGTCTATATACAAAGTAACAATTTTCACCACATCGGTAAGCGGTGTCGCCGGATTGGCTTTAGTTTCATTATCACGAACAATACTGGCTAAATACGCTTTAACTTCTTGCCTCACTCTTTTTTCAATTGGCCTTGTCACACTGTCATCATGCCCCATTATTTCATCAGTCGCGTGTTGCAATTCGTGAGCGGCGGTTGACTCAAAACTATTTTCCGCTATTTTCACGCATTGTTGCGCGTCCGGGTTTATTCCCAATTCACGACGCAAAGCATCTCTAATTAAATCATTAATCCGATGCATGGTTTTGCCTTCACTAACTAAAAATTCAGTTTTATCGCGCAAATATGGAATTATAATACTATTAACATGATTCCAAATCGCCTCGGTTACAACAACACTATGGCCATCGCCGTTATATCTTAAACCGGCGGCACCCAAATCTTCGTCAATATGGTCAATACGCGGCCCCAGATAAATAATATCAGCCCGCTGTCCTTGGATTTGATATTCAGCGATTCTCCCCGCTTTAAATGATATTGAAATCAAAAGATCTACCGGCTCACTGGTTTCACCCATATTCAGGCGCAGGCGATGAGCAATTTCAGTATTAACATAGCAACCATGCTCGTGCAAATCAGTGTTCGCGCGCAAATCTTTTGCCACTCGTTCAATTTCTACGGCGTTGGTTTTAACATCTTGGCTCAAATTTATTAATTCTAAAAATGATTGACGCACTGATGCGTCCAATAAATTAACCGCTTCTTGGACTTTTTGATCCAAGGCGCTTGACTCAACCTGGTCGGCACGTGAAATCAAAAATTTCGGCCAAACTTTGTCCAAAAATATTGTCACGCGCTTGCCCATGTCCACTTCGGCTTTCATTTCTGTTAAACCATTCTCAATTTCTCCGCGATACACG
>MFRE01000008.1:0-28739 GCA_001784475.1 Candidatus Magasanikbacteria bacterium RIFOXYD2_FULL_41_14 | reverse complement strand
GGTCGTTTCTTGATCTAACGCTGGTGTTGGTCGTTCCGGTCTAACTCTCCCAACCGCCGACTCGCTCGCCGATCTTACTTTTACCAAAGCAGTGGGCATTGGTTTTTCCGGTTCTTCGGCAAAAGCGACCAAATAATTATCAGGTCTAGTTAAAGCGCGCGGGTGTTGGCGTTCGGTAATTAATTGTCTCTCTTTTACATACTTTACTTTTGGACTGACTTTTTCAGCACCGCCTGCTGAATCACCACTGGAACGATCAGGCGCGGTTAACGCGCCTGTGCCTTGCCTGGCAATTTCCGTACTGGTCGGTCTGGCTAACCCATATTTTTCTTGTAAATCTTTTAACATCCATTCATTCTCCAATTTCTGCCAATTGGGGAACATCTTTTCAAACTCTTCGCGAGTTAACTGGCCAAATATATATTCATAATCTTTTATCTTCCCAAGAGCGACACGAAAAAATAGTTGCACATCTTCAGGTTTTTTCTGCGCGAACGCCGCGCGCGCTTCTTCGGCCAAAAACTCTTGGCAAGCCACTTTTCTTTTGGGAGTATTAAAATATTTTTTAAACGACTCTTGACTGATAGTATGACCAAACATCGTATTATGTTTAGCGAATTGAAACAATCCCTCGACAGTCATATGTTTTCCCAAAAGTGGCGCGACCCGCTCAAACAAAACCTCTTCGACCTCTCCCAACTGAACTTCATCGGTAAATAATTTCGCGAGCATTTCAGCGTCTTCTTTTTTTACATCCATTTTACCCAAATGTTCAAAACTTTTTCTATTGACACAGTCTATTACACGTCCAATATCATACTTATCTTCAAATAAATTAACAAAAGCCACCAAATCAGCCGCCTGCGCGCGTGAACAAGATAACTGACCAGCAACTGTTTTGGCATTAAAAGGACGTGTTTTTCGCCTATCATAATCCTCTTCTAAAACTTTGTCACCCAAACCACCAGTCAATAAACGATTGGTATCTCTGGCTATGTTTTCTGACAAAACCGCCTCGTCAAGAAAACGAGACGCACCCTCCAAACTACCTGTCTTATTACTCCGCAACCCGCGCCTAACCTTTTCCAAATATGCCTCTGTCCATTTTTTCGTGGTCGGTGTACCTTCAAACACAAGGCCACTTAAATCTTGATTATTGCGAAGCCGTTCCAACGCGCTTTGATTCCTTTCATCTTCCGCCTGGGCCGCGCGCTCACGGTCGCCCGGCTTAAAACCTTCTTCTCGCCGGCCACGTCCTGACGGTTCTGCTTTCAAAACATTCGGACTAACTTCTGGTTTTTTTCGTCTGCGTTGCACATCAGTACGATCGTCAACTGGGGGTGTATAACCTTTATGAAAATTCTTTTCACCTTGATTCTTTCTTGGCATAAAATTTAATTATTTTAACGCCGCCAAATTCGCACCTTTTGCAAAATCTATCTCTTGATAATTATGCAATAAATCATTTATCTGTATTTTGATTTTATTATAGATACCTTCTGCTCTCGCCTCAAACTTTATTGTCAAATACGGCCCATTTTGTGAAGCACGCATAACAATCATTTCACTTTCGCTATCCATTCTCACCCCATCGATTTCATTAAATTTAGCATCGGGGTATAATTTTTTCAACTCTACCACTAATTGATCTTTAACAAACGCAAATTTTAAATTATCCGGATAGCCAACTTTAATCTCCGGACTGGAAATATATTTTGGCAACTTTGCCACTGCTTCCGAAAGTGTTTGTTTAGTTCTGGTTAAATAACTTAAAATTCGCAAAGACGCGATGGCGCTGTCATCGTGACCGTAAAAATTATCGACGAAATAAAAATGCCCACTTAACTCTCCGCCAAAAACCGCTCCCGATTCTTTTACTTTTGCTTTAATAAAAGAATGCCCAGTCTTCCAAATTATCGGCACCCCGCCAGCTGCGGAAATTACCTCATCAACTTGTTTGGAGCAAAGATTGTTATATACTATTTTAGCGCCCGGTTGAAACTCCAATGAATCTTGGGCGTAAAGGGAAAGCAAAACATCGTTCCAAAGTAAATTCCCTTTTTCATCCACTACGCCCAACCGATCACCATCGCAATCATAAGAAAACCCAATATCCGCGCCTTCTTTCACAACTCTCTCGGCCAAACGCTCTTGTACTTCACGTTCAGTCGGATCAGGTGTGCCAACTGGAAAATTTCCATCCGGTTTAGTATTTTGTTCAATCACTTCACAACCAGCGCGACGTAAAATTTCTGGCAAAAAAAGTCCAGCCGTGCCAGCGCAAGCATCAACTACTACTTTAAATTTCCTGATCTCACCAACAAATCTCGAAATATCTTTAAAATAATCTTCGGTAATGTCTTGTCTGATATGCCCCCCGACTTTCCCAATATTTAAAAATTTTCCTGATTTAACTAACTCGCGAAGGCCAACAATATCTTCGGTGTTCATTGTTTCCGAATACCCAGTTCCAAATTTAAAGCCATTATATTCTTTGGGATTGTGGGAAGCCGTGATCATAACAGCGCCCTTGGTTCTAAAAAAATAATTGGAAAAATACGAAATTTGCGTAAGAGTCAAACCAATATCATAAACATCAATGCCAGATTCGATCAGCCCGGCGACAAGCGCATCCCGATACTCCATACTTGATAAACGACAATCATAGCCCACCGTACAATCTTTAATACGTCTTTGGATGAGCCAAGTCGCATAACCTCGCCCCAATGATTTCACTCTACCATAAGTAAGCTCTGAACCGGCCAATCCGCGCAAGTCGTAACCGCGAAAAACATGGTCGGGAATGTGTTCTTGCATAATATTTTATTTAGTTAACAATAATAACAATTTTCTTGTATTTTAAGTGATTATAATATATAATAAACCCGACCTCAGGTCAAGGACCTGAGGTATCTGGGCGGGTTTTTTAGACAATGAGTCGGATCCGCCGGCATATTTATAATTGTTTAATACCACCCGCAAGCGGTCGAGTATTAAACTTTTAATAAATAAAAGAAAAAAGCAAATTCATCTGTTTTCGCGAGGGAGTAAAACGACCGTGGCAATTTCACACCAAGCAGAGATTGCTTCTCCCGCTCGGCGGGATCGCAATGACAAATTAAAATTCTATGAATATACTAGACCGTTTCTCTTCCCACCTCAAAGACACACTCGCGCGCTCATTGCGTTTAGCTGCGGAGCTTAAAAATCCGATGGTAGAGCCAATTCATTTGTTATACGCGCTTTTTAACCAAAAGGGCTCATTGGCGGCGGAACTTTTAAACCGCTTAAAAGTAACTGACAAGGCGCTGGAAAACTCCATTTTAGATTTACCTTTAAACAAAACTCCGATAGCTACTGGGACTGGCAAAACCATTACTGCTGTACTCACTCCGTTTTCCCAATCTGCCCGCACTGCCCTGGAACATGCTCTGCTTTTGGCACAAGAACGCGGACACAACTATGTTGGCACAGAACATTTGTTATTTTCAATTATACAGCTTAATGATTCACGCGTAATGGGAGCATTTAAGGAAAGTGGCGTGTCATCGGCTGATGCGGCCAAACAAGTGGAAAATACACTGGTCAACACCTCTCAATTTCCACGCGTGACTGAAATGATGGAAACAATTGATAAAATCCAAGATAATTTAAATGACATTGGCGATGTTGCTCCCACCTCACCCTCACCCTCTCCTCGGGCAGGAGAGGGAAAAAACGCGGCACCGACACGAATGAAAAAAAATACACGACGCGACACCGCGCTGGATTTTTTCGCCATTAATTTAACTGATTCCGCCTGGCAAAAAAACTTAGATCCAGTAATCGGCCGGGAAATTGAAATTGAACGCCTTATTCAAATTCTGTGCCGACGCACCAAAAATAACCCAGTACTTTTGGGCGACCCGGGCGTTGGTAAAAGCGCGATTGTAGAAGGGTTGGCAAAAAAAATCTATGAGGGAAAAGTGCCAGAGTTAATGCGCTCTAAAAAAATCTATGCGCTGGATATGGGGCTTTTAATCGCCGGTACAATTTATCGTGGTGAATTTGAAAATCGTTTAAAACAAGTAATTGAGGAGGTAACGGAAAATCCAGATATAATTTTGTTTATTGACGAATTGCACAACATTGTCGGAGCCGGATCCAACCAAGGCACAATGGACGCGGCCAATCTTTTAAAACCGGCCTTAGCGCGAGGGACAATTCATTGTATTGGGGCCACTACGGCTGCGGAATTTAAAAAACACATTGAAAATGATGCTGCTTTAGAACGTCGCTTCCAACCAATTATTGTTAAAGAGCCATCGCCTGCCGATACGGTTGCCATTTTACAAGGCCTTAAACCTAACTACGAAAATTACCATCGCGTTAAAATTGAAGATGAGGCAATAGAAACGGCGGTAGAACTATCAGTTAAATATATTGCGAACAAATTTTTACCCGATAAAGCGATTGATCTTTTAGACGAAACTGCGGCCGCAATCAAACTCAAAGGTAAACTGACCCATTCAGAAAATAAACTGGCAAGACTGCGCCATAAATTAGAAGCCGCCACCGTGGCGAAAGAAAACGCCGCTCAAGACGACAAATTTGAACAGGCGGTTGAATTTAAAAAACAAGAACAAGCGCTTGCCGCAGAAATTAAAAAATTAGAGCAAGACAACAAAAATAAAAAGCTAAAACCACTCGGCACTGTTAGGAGTGTTGACATCGCCGCACAAGTGGCTAAAGTAATCGGCGCCAACCCGTCTGAACTTTTATCTCAAAAAAATCAAATAAAAACTCTATCCGCCAAATTGAAAGAAACGATTATCGGGCAAAGTGGAGCAATTGAACAAATTGTCAGCGCGGTGGCACGCGCCCAACTAGGGCTATCTCACCCCGGCCGTCCACTGGCTTCAATATTATTTGTGGGTGAAAGTGGAGTTGGTAAAACCGAAACAGCTCGGACATTGGCACGCGTACTTTATAGTAATAAAGATGCTTTGGTTGAGCTTAATATGAGCGAATACAACGAATCATTTGGCGTCTCCAAACTTTTAGGGTCACCCGCCGGTTACGTTGGATATAAGGACAGCAACCAATTTACCGATCGCATCAAAATGAACCCTTACTGTGTGGTATTATTTGACGAAATTGATAAAGCGCACCCAGATGTCACAAAATTATTACTACAAATTTTAGAAAATGGTGAAATTAACGACTCAACCGGCAAGAAAATTTCTTTAAAACATGCTATAATAATACTAACAACAACCGTCGGCTCCGAAGACATGAATCGTGCTGGTTTTGGATTTGGCGACAAACTTACTACACCCGAACGCGCTGTAAAAGAATTTAAAGAAAAACTAAAGAGTCATTTTTCTCCAGAAATAATAAATCGCCTAGATGAAATTTGTTTTTTTAAGGCGCTTAACCCGGCTGACTTGGCCGCAATAGTAGGTTTGGAAATTAAAGATCTAAACACTAGAATTACCGATCACAACACTCAAATCTTGGCCGATCAGACAATTTTAAACCAGCTCGCTCGCCAACTCAATCCAAAAGACGGAGCGCGCCAAATTAGACGACAGTTGCGCGCCGAAGTAGAAAAATTACTGGCAGAAATAATTTTAGCTGATAACCAAGGAAAAAATAATATTAAAAAAACCCACAAATTATCTTGGCAAAAAAATCAACTTATTTTAAAGTAATATGGCCGACAACAACGCCGCTACTAGCCAGGAAGAAAGTTCCGAAAAACAAGAGGGACCAAAAGTTGATATTGCGTCAACTGGTCGTAATGTTAAAGTTACCCAAGGATCTGGAAGCGGTGGCAAAGGCAATGTAAAAATTAAAAAAACCGGCGGAGACGCGGAAGCATCAGTTGAAAACAACGTTATCCACGTTGATTTTAAAAAAGGCGTTCGATTGCCAGAACCACCCGCTGAACCAGAAGCTAAGGAAGCCCAATCAGTTGAGCCCACTTCTGAATCGCCGACGGACTCTACAACTGCGACCAAGCCAGCACAACCGACATCAACAAGTGACCAGACAACGGACACGTCCACACCCGATGAATCTGAGAAAGGTAGTGGTGCTTCTACACCGGCTGAATCAACTGGCCAAAATACCAAGGGAACGTCAGGTAAACAAAAAAAACAACCCGAGGATGAGGATGAGGATGAAGAAGAAGATGACGCTGGGGAGGGAGAAAAAGATGGGGAGGAAGGGAAAAAAGAAGAAAAAGATGGTGAAAAAAAGGAAGATGGTAAGAAAGAAGAAAGTGGTGATGAAAAAAAAGATGGGGAAAATAAAAAGGACGAAGAAAAAAAAGACGAAGACAAGAAGGGAGACGAAAAAAAAGATGGGGAAAATAAAAAGGACGAAGAAAGTGGAGAAAAAAAAGACAAAGAGGGTGGAGAAAAAAAGGAAGGTGAAAAACAAAAAACACCGGCTAAAGTTGGTGGTAGCGACGAAAAAACCGACCAGCAAACCCAACCGGACGCTGGTGGCTCAACACCTCCCCAATTAGGAAAAGATGAACAAAGCGAAGCCTCAAACGGACTAAACCAGGATAAACAAGCTGGAAAAGGAAGAAAATTGCGCAATTTTGCCAAAAAAGTCGGAGACAGTGTTAAAGAAGGATCCAAAGAAAAAGTTAAGGACATGGCATACAACTTAGACCCAAGAAATATCGTTGGTAGTATTGGAATGGACCAACTGCGAATCAGGCGTGAAATAAAAGAAATGGATAAGGAGCTCCGCAAACTTATGGGTGATAAGGCCGATGCAATCTTAAAGTCAAGCGGCTTGCGCATACTGAGCTGGATTATGCCTGGCGTGGTTGGCGAAATCAGAGGCGCGCTGGATTTTGGTAAAAATACCACCGGTGAAGTTAAAGTAAAAATACTACACGCCAAAATTTTGAAAATAAAAGCAATTATAACTACCTTGCAGGGTGCTGAAATTGGCACATCTATTGTTGACGCCACTATAATATATTTACGGATGATTAGGAGTATAATCGGATTTTTTCCCGTTGGAACAATCATAGGATTATTTTTAATACCTTTAGGCGCGGTCGGTATCCCGATGTTGTGGACCTGGTTCTATATTTGGCCGGGAAAAATTACCAAAATTATTGACGACATTGTTAAAAAACTTGAAAAAATTCTGGAACCTTTAGAAAAGCGTTTAAAAAAAGAACTAAGAATGCTATACTTAAGAAGACGCCGAAAACAAAAATACACAGAATTACAACAAACCAATCTTTTGTCAATTTCCAGCAAAAGGAAACCTCGCCAAAGAAATACCGACCAAAGCGATCAGGGCGAAGAAAAGCCAGCCGCCAATGATAATCAACAATCACCACAACAAAAAGCTGCTTAATATATTTAATATATGATCTCACCAAATTTAAAAAGGCTTTTATTAATCATCGGATTAATCCTCGCGACACTTGCGCTCGCTTTTGCACTTTTTAGTTTTTTCAAAAAAACGGCTCCCACCACTTACATCCCCCCAAGCGGTGGGCAAACTCCCGGTGGCCAACTACCTACTGCTGGCGAGCGCGAACCAGGCGCCAATTTAACAACTACTACCGGTGGTTTAACTCCGGGTAATAATGTAATTAGCAGTAACGTGCCAGGCACCCCGCCCAGCTATTACCAGCCGACAGCAAGCCAGCAAGTTGTTTCCGACCAGATTTCCTATCCCTCAATCGGTACCGGTGGTAATATGCGCTACTACGATGTCAACGACGGTAAATTCTATCGCCTGGCAAGCGATGGTCAGGTTAAGGCCATGTCCGGACAAGTATTTTATAACGTACAAAAAATTACCTGGTCAAAAAGTAACGACAAAGCCATTTTAGAATACCCGGACGGAAACAAAATTTTATACAATTTTGAAAAACAAACCCAAATTACAATACCCAAGCATTGGGAAGATTTTTCATTTTCTCCCGATAGTTCACAATTCGCCTCTAAAAGTATTGGTCTGTCCCCAGAAAATCGCTGGCTGACCATTACCAACGATGATGGCACTGGGACAAAGCTCATTGAACCATTGGGAGAAAACGCTAACAAGGTTACAGTAAGTTGGTCACCTTCACGCCAAGTGGTGGCTTTTTCACGCACCGGTGAACCTCTGGGAGCCGACCGTCAAGAAATATTATTTATTGGTTTAAATAATGAAAATTTTAAATCAGCCATTGTGGAGGGAGAAGATTTCCGGCCACTGTGGTCGCCTACCGGCAAGCGCTTATTGTATAGCGTGTATAGTGGACGAACTAATTACGTACCAGAATTATGGATTGTTGATTCTTATGGCGATAATATTGGCGGTAATCGCCAAACCATTAAACTAAATACCTGGGCAGATAAGTGTACTTTCCAAAGTGATCTCGTGCTGTATTGCGCTGTCCCCCGCTCTTTGCCACAAGGAGCTGGCATTTTACCAGAAGTAGCCAATGGCATCTACGATGATATTTACAAGGTTGACTTAAGCACCGGCCTACGCGTAACCGTACCAACTGACGGCGATTATCAAATCAACGAGCTGTCCTACGACAAAATTAACAACCGCTTATTTTTTACCGCCGATAATAACAACGGCATGTTTGAGGTTAAAATGTAAATATAGATAAAATTATCAATATGGATACAACCAAAAAATTCTACTGGTTAATGTTATCAATCTGCGTGTTGGCCGGATTGATGCTAACGGTGGTATTTAACCGCGGCAAAAATATTCAAACCCAAACCGTAAATACGCCCCTTATTTCGGCTGGATTTCAAGAATTTGATTATTACTCTACTGGAATGCCCCCAATTGGCAACCCGGGCGCTGCTCTTATTGCTGTTGGCTGGTTTGATTTTAATAACGCCCGCGACCGTGATGTTTTAAAAAACTTACTAGCCGTCGCAACCACCCGACCACAGGATATTCAATTATACATAAAAAATTTCCCCCAGCCAAAATTATTTCACAGTGATAGCGCTCTGCCCCACCGCGCGCTTTGGTGCGCGTCAAAACAAAATCAATTGCGAACTTTTTTAGAAAACGGAATTCTATCCGGTGATAAACTTGACAAAAATTCTCTTCAACAAACTGCCGACGCCTTGGGGATTAATCAAACCACTTGGAACGATTGCTTAAACTTACCAATTACCAATCAAATAATTTTGGATGATTTTGACCAAGCCGAGCGCTTGGGTCTTAAATCTACACCATCATTGTTTGTTAATAATAAAAAAATTAATTTAGAAGACGACGTAGATATTAAAGAACTATTTGATAAATTATTAGCCGTATGAAAAAGCTACCTGTCTTATTGTTACTTTCCGCGTTGGTTTTATTTTTTGCTATCTCCGAAGTAAAAGCAGCTGATAAAAAACCACTGGGGACTCAGTGCACGGGCGCGACCATACCAAATGGTATTGGCGCCAACGATGAGTGTGCATCGGGCGACTGCGAAGAAAGCAATAAAAAAGATGGCTACGGCGACAATATGTGGTATTGCGATTGCGTTGAACACTCCGTGCCGAGTGAAAGCTGTACCAATCAATATGGCGCGCCTTCTGACGGTGGGGAGTGGGACTGTATTAACGGTTCAGACATAAGTTGGGATTTAGATTTTTGTGAAAGCACTGGCATGGGACAAATTCGTTACCCTATACCAGCCAACGAGAATATTAGACTTGATTTAATTGGCCGACTCTTAAACTCTACCGCCAATGTACAGACGCTAAGTTCAAAATTAGCCGATGATATTAATGATAATTTTGAAATAAAAATTCCGGGCTTAAATTTTACAAAACTTACGAATACTCTGGACACCGAGGGATTTCTCCACATTCCGTGGCTGGGTGAATATATCCGCGCTATTTATAATTTCCTGTTGGCAGCAGCCAGTGCTGTCGCCATCATTATGATAATTGTGCAAGGAATCGCGATAATATCATCTGGCGGAGGCGAACGAAAAACTGCGGCCTATAAAAAAATCGGCCACATTGCAATTGGCTTAATAATTGCTTGGAGTTCCTATGCGATTCTTTACACAATCAACCCAAATTTAGTACAATTTAAATCCCTAAAAGTAAAAATTGTTTTACCCGCTCCTTTACCACCGGTCGACAGTGGATTATCACTCCTAGATGACACCAGTGCGCCAGTGGAGGTAAATGTATCGGGATTTGCTAAATTATCTGAAGTAAGTGGTTTACGTTTACCAGGCGAAAAAGAGCGCTATGTGAACCCTAAGCTGGTTGAAGATTTTAAATTGGCTATCGCTGACTACAATGCCTCGCAAGGTGATCGGGCCGATGCGGCCAATATCAGTGTTAACTCTACCTTCCGATCAGGAGCGGAACAATACGACTTGATGATAAAAAAGTGTACCTGCAGGCCAACATCAGAGTTGCCACCAACTATTTCAAGAAACGATATTAACACAAGCTATTGTAGCGCATGCACCGGATGCTTGGCTTCTTGTTCAGTGGCCCGCCTAAATGGCGTCTTTACAGTGCCACCAAAAAGTCATTTCTCCGGAGATGCCATGGACTTAAGCGTCGGCCAGCAAGGTAGCAATATTGATTGTGGTAAAACTCAAGACACTCACGTCCTACAAAGTAAAGGAGCGCTTATGTACATAATTAAAAACAATGGAGTCTCTAAAGTTGTTAATGATAAATTGTGTGTACCTCAAAAACAACAACAACTCATCAAAGCCATGCTCAATCATAATTTCTGCGTGGGTATGAAATCCGGTAAGTCCTCCTTGGAGGCCTGGCATTTTGAATATACAAAATCAGGAAATGATAACAGCCCATTTTGTACCGCTAATAAAACTGATCCGAATATCCAAAAATTATATTGGGTTCAAAATTAAAACTAATATTTACTTACATTCTTGAATAACTGATAGATTTTTATGGTCGCTAAAAAAAACACCATTTTTGTTTGTTCTAATTGCGACGCTCAATACCAACGCTGGGTGGGTAAATGTTTGGAATGTGGTAAGTGGAGCACGGTTGCGGAAATGCAAAATCCAAATTTAAAATTACAGAACAACGAAACAGCCAACGCGACACCAGCGGCAAAAACCGTAACACTCGCCGAAGTAGAAGGTAAAAATATCGCCCGCGTAAAAACGAGTATCGACGAATTGGATCGAGTGCTGGGAGGTGGTTTAGTGCCAGGCAGTGTAATTTTACTGGGCGGTGAACCAGGCATTGGTAAAAGTACCCTGGCTTTACAAATTGCCGCGATACTCTCCCTCGCCCCCTCAACGCGAGTCCCCCTCTTAATCCCCCCCTTATCAGGGGGAGAGAACGACAATGCCTCCTCCCCTAATAAGGAGAGGGCGGGGGTGGGGACTCGCGTTTTATACCTCTCCGGAGAAGAATCAATCGGACAAATTAAATTGCGCGCCGAGCGTTTAAAAATTAACTCCCCCACTCTACTACTCGGCAACGATACTAACGTGGACGCGATTGTGGCCTCTATCGAAGAAAAAAAACCAACGCTCGCAATTATTGATTCCATTCAAACAGTTTCATCAGATGAAGCCGGCGGTGAAGCCGGTGGCCAAGCGCAAGTGCGCGCCTGCGCCGCGAAATTAATGGCAGTGGCAAAATCGGGCGATACTGCCATTATCATTATCGGTCAAGTTACTAAAGACGGTAATGTCGCTGGGCCAAAAACCTTAGAACACCTGGTAGATACAGTTTTGTATTTAGAAGGCGATAAATTTCACGAATTTAGAATATTACGCGCCGTAAAAAATCGCTTTGGTTCAACTGACGAAATTGGTGTTTTTTCCATGGAAGAAAACGGCCTGTCCGAGGTTAAAAACCCATCGGCAGCGTTTTTATCTGGTCGCGGTGAGCCAGTTTCCGGCACAGCTGTCACTTGTATAATAGAAGGCAGCCGACCGGTATTAGTAGAAATTCAGGCGCTCGTTACAAAAACTAATTTTGGTTATCCCCAACGCCGCGCCAGCGGCTTTGACTTGAATCGTTTACAAGTTTTAATCGGGGTTTTGGGCCGGCGCGCCGGCTTGCCGCTAGACGCCTATGATGTGTTTTTAAACGTGGTTGGTGGATTATCGGTTGACGAACCGGCCGCGGATTTGGCGGTAATTTTGGCATTGGCTTCGGCCGTACGCGACAAGACACTGCCCGACGGTCTGGCCGCCTTTGGCGAAGTGGGCTTGGGCGGGGAAGTCCGACCAGTAAATCAAACTAAAAAACGCCTAGAAGAAATAAAAAAAATGGGATTTAAATTCGCGGTCTCCCCAATATCAGCTGACACTCAAAAAACTTCCGAACTTAAAATAGCCGGCATAAAAAATGTGCGCGAAGTAGTGGAAAAAATTGTAAAATAATTTTAAATCTACTTTTTACCATTAAACATCTCCAACGTGCCCGCGTCTTTATCCGCTTTCTTTTTACGATGCGTTGATCGCATTGGCGATCCATAGATATCGGAGTTGTGTAATAAATCAACAAACGAGTTGTGACCGCGCGTTAAAAATAAACGCTCCAAAAAATAACGACGATCATCTTCTTCTTTTTTTTCTTTGTGAAAAAAAGCACTGCGGCCTTTAAAATCTGGCAAAAAAATCTGCACTTCTTCGCTATACTTTTCACCATTAACGGCAGTATATCTTATATAAAATTTAGCCAAGCGAATTTCACCACCACCACCAGCCGCCTGACTTTTAAGTCGCTGTCCCAAAATTGGAGTTGGCGCATAATCAGTGATTTCTACTCCGGGAATCGCCGCGATGGCCTTTATTACTTCCAAAACTGGCCTACAATCATTTGCCTGCCTATCACCAGAACGCATCTTTACATTACTGGGCAAACTTTCATCAACGCGCTTTAACCAATCCGATTTTGCCTGGCTGGCATCAGGCGCGACAATCAAAAGTGCCCGCCGCGCCACATCTTTAATTTTTGCCGGATTGTCTAACCCGCGAATTATCATTTTGGCTAAAAAGGATTCTTTACTTTTATAGGCGGTCGGCTTTTCCGAAGCAATAAAATAATCACCAACACCCGTTTTTATCCGACGCAAAACCGTGCCCGTTTCACTATCTTCTTCCAAACCAGCCACTTTGCCTTCGCCGTCAGAAACTAAATGTGTTTGAACATTAAGAAGATTGCCCGACTCATCCATTTCGCGCTCTAACTCACAATCGTATCCGGGGAAAGTGGTTATCTTAGAAAAAACAGCAGTTTCAATATAATTGCCAACCTGACGTAATTTTTCATTTTGATAGTACGTTCCGGCATCAGATAATAAAAATAGCAGCGCTAATTTGCGACGCGCCTCAAACACCAAACGTTTAGCCAATTTATTTTTTTTCGGGCCCTCAGGCAAACGCGACTTCCAACGCGCATTGTCAACCGGGTTTTTTGAACCGGACGGTACGGCAAACTCTAAAAGTTGAGTCAAATTCGCTCCGGTAATCTCATTGATTTGTTTGATACTATCACGATGATAAGTTCCGCCCGTTCGCTTGGGATCCAACGCCTGGGTTTCAACCCAATGTAATACTTCATCAATATCAACAAGTCGATCATTTAAATCGCCATTCGAAATTCCAAAAGCGCGACAGAACATTGCTTCAATATCACCCTCATTCATATTAGCCGACACCCCTTCTGACGAAGAAGCCTGTCTAATTTTTTCAGTTAGCTTACTTAAATTAGCACTAATCCCGCTGTCATCTGCCGCTAACAAACTAAAAAATTTCTTAATTTTGGCCACAGTCTCTTTTAGATATGGGTTGGTAGCGGCTACTTCTAAATATTCATCACGGTATTCACTAGTCTCTAACAAACCATACACCAAACGCAGTGTTGCTTCAATACGCGATCCATAACCGCCCTGCTCGGTTGTTAATTCAATTTCCTCAGCAAAATTACTTAAATCAATCGCTTCTAGAATCTTTGTTTGTAAACTAATTTTGGCGCTATCTTTATTTTCAGTTGTTTGAATTTTACTACCCAATAAATACTCATGACACAAACGCAATGATTGTTCCCAACATTTTTGAACTGCGTCAAAATCATCTACTTTTACTCCCACCAACAACAACTCAATTCTATTTCCTAAGTCACTGTCAGAAAAATCTTTTTTAGTTAAACGTGCCAAATATTTTAAAACGTCAATTTTTTTTATCGCCTCCTGACTTTCCGCATATTCGGCAATCGCTAATCTGGTGGATTCTTTTTGTTCTGTAGAAATAATTACTTCTTTGTCGGTTAAGCTGTCACGCAAGCTACCGAGCATTTGCGCGGCTCTCCCTCCCGTTCCACGATGAATATAATCTTCAGTTAACAATTCCGTCATTTGATTCAAATCCAAATAATGAAAATAGGCAATCTTATCTTCGTCCGGATGCAGTGGAAAAGCACTATCAGTAGGCAAAATTCTAGTACCAACAAAATGGGAATTAATTTCCGCTTTTTTACTATCCAACAGATAATCAATCTGCCCTAAATCTTTAAAACCGCCAATTGGCTGAAGATGAGTTTCCTCAAAAAGTTCCCGGCGCGCAGTTTGTTCGAGTGTTTCTTGGTCTTTCACCCCTCCTCCGACAGGCATTAACTCCCACGGATTGGCACTAACGGCGTTCTTTTCCGCCCACAGTTGACTGCTTAATTTTAAATCTTTTAAATCAAAATTTGGATTGTCTTTAAGCCAAACTCTTAATTCACGCGCCGAACGAGAGCGGGCCACTACCACTCTAACTACCTCAGTTTTTTTAAAATTTTCGCGGTTTAAATCTTGGCCCTCTATCACCGCTCCCTCCAGACTATTTTTACCTACGCCTTCAGACATATTATTCCCAATGAATTTTAGTATTAAAATCTTTGATCTTAGTCGCGACCGTTGGATAATCTGCTAAATTTTCCACCACCTTGCCCGCCCAATCCCGCGCCGATTTGATTATATCACGATCGCCCAAAGTTGCCAACTTCAAATCCACATGCCCACTTTGCTCAATACCATAGACTGCGCCTGGACCGCGCCGTTCTAAATCATATTCTGCTAATTTAAAGCCATCGTTGTGTTTTTCAAAATATTTTAAACGATTGTTTATATCTTCGCTATTAGATTCATCAGTCGAAAACAGAAAACAATACGACTGATGTTCGGCTCGTCCCACGCGCCCCCGAAACTGATGTAGCTGTGCCATACCAAATCTTTCCGCACCCTCAATCATCATGACCGATGCATTCGGCATATCCACACCGACCTCTACCACTGAAGTAGAAACCAAAATATCAATTTCTTTGGTTTTGAATTTATTCATTATATTTTCTTTTTCCGCACCTTTCAAACGGCCGTGTAAATAATCAACGCGTAAATCCGGAAATATTTTCTTAGACAATTTTTCATATTCGGATAAGACGGATTTTTTGTCGTTTGTATTTGTTGTTCCGATCACTGTGTCATCCCCGTAAAAACGGGGATCCAGACTGTCGTCAATACTGCCCGGCGACTGGATTCCCGCTTTCGCGGGAATGACAAACGATGCTGCTTCAATTAGCGGACACACCACAAATGCCTGCCTGCCCTTTTTAATTTGTGCCCGAATAAAATCGTACGCCTTTTGTCGATTGTCCGCGGAAACGTAACGCGTTAATACCGGTTTGCGCCCCAGTGGCAATTCCGTAATGGCAGACAGATCCAAATCGCCATAAATTAATAATGCCAAAGAACGCGGAATCGGTGTAGCAGTCATACTTAAAAAATGTGCCGATTTTATCGTCCCGACGTCACGTCGGGACGTTTGAAAATCGAGCATCCCGACCGAAGCGTCGGGACACGCCACCGCTACTTTTTCTTTCAAAGTCCGTCTTTGTTCTACCCCAAAGCGATGTTGTTCGTCAACGACAATTAATCCCAAATTTTTGAATTTAATTTTATCTGATAAAAGCGCGTGCGTGCCAATAATAATTTCCCTGTCCCCATCTTTTATTTTTTTAATAACTTCACGTCGCTGGCTTGCTTTTGTCGTATTCTGAAATATGAAATCTGAAATCCGAAATTGGGAGTTGGTGAGTAATGCAATCTTATTTTTAGGCAATAATTTCTTAAATGAGGCATAATGTTGACTTGCAAGTATCTCCGTCGGTACTAAAATTACCGTCTGAAAATTGTTTGATGCCGTATCATACGCGGCCATCGCCGCTACCACAGTTTTACCTGACCCCACTTCACCTGACAATAACCGGTTCATCGGATGCGGTTTTTCTAAATCTTGCAAAATTTCCCAAGCGGATTTTTTTTGGCTCGCGGTTAAAACAAACGGCAAACCATTTACAAAATCTTTTATTGCCTGCTCTTGAAATTTAATTTTCGGCGCTTTTTGTTTTAATTTTTTGGCCCGTGCCAAAGACGAACGTAATTGTAATAAAAACAATTCGCCAAATTTTAATCTTTTGATGGCGTTATCACGCTCAATTTCGTCTTTTGGAAAGTGTATGCCTGCCAGCGCATCTGGTAAAGGTGTTAGATCCAATTTTTCCATAATTTCGCTTGGTAGCCAATCTGTGACCGCGGGGGCTATTTCCAAGGCCTGTTTCATTAAAAACCGCACCTGCTTTTGCGTTAAACCGCTTGTAAGGGGGTAAATTGGGGCCAAACACGCAGTTGAGGCATTTATCCCATTTGCTACTTTTTCGTAAATTGGGGACACTAGCTGGGCTCCCAGCATATCACTTTTTACCTTGCCTGATAAATACAGCCATTCACCGCTTTTGATAGATTTGGCCAAATAGGGTTGGTTAAACCACACCACGCGCAATGATTCCGTTTCGTCCGATACCAGTGCTTCGGTAACAGTTTTATGAGAACGCCAACCGTGCTTATTAGAAATAAATTCTACTCTGACTTTTACAGTAACAGCCGCGCCTTCACACAAATCTTTCACTTTCACAATTTGCCTAAAATCGTCATAACGAGTAGGAAAATAAAACAACAAATCCGCCGTGGTTTTAATGCCCAGTTTTTCTAAACGCTTAACCACAGTTTTGCGTACGCGTGGAAATTGTGAAATTTTTGTGCTTAAATTCATCTAATAATTTTAGATTTTAGATTGTAGATTTGCCACCGGAAACTACGTACTATACCTACTCCAATTATATCAAAAAATAGCTTTTTAAAAAAGCCATTTTACGAGTAGTCTAAACTACAATACGTAATACCGCAAGGGTATGTGCCCCGTCCTATTAAGAATAACGACCTCGCTGTCTTTAACATCAAAAATCTGACATCAGAAATCTAAAATTTAATCATTCCGATGTCTTGCCGTCAAAATGTTCTTCACTCGCCTCGGCCTCGGCTTTAGTGACACACAATACCCCATCGCGATGTTCGGGCGGAGAATACAAAGTATATAGTTTCATCTTATCGGTTGCCGAAGTGTTCACAATATTGTGTAAAGTGCCAGCCGGAATCACTACCGCCGATCCATCGGCCAAAACGTATTCCACGCCATTTAATACCGCCTTACCCGCACCGGTTTCCACGCGAATAAATTGGTCGTGAGTGGTGTGCGTTTCCGCGCCGATTTCTTCACCAGGTAAAAGCGACATCAAAACCAACTGACTATGTGGAGCAGTATAAAGCACCCGGCGAAAATTTTCGTTTGCTTCCGTTAATTTCTCTAAATTAGCGACGTATCCTTTCATATAATTATGATTAAGAATTAATATTTAAGAAAGTTTGAAAAATCCTAAAAAGTAGGATTTGGCTTTTAATTAACAGCCGTGTTGCTTCTTCGATTGTCAGGTTCATTTGCTAAAGCTCTGATCTGCGACTCAAGCGTTGCCTCCACACTATTTTTTAATGCTTTTTCTGGTCCTTTTAATTTAAAGGCGTACCCAGCTACCCGATACACTAAACTCTTGAGAGTATCATTTTTTAAGATTAACACCCCCTCCGTGTTAATGGCACCTACTTGAGGCAGTGCATCCTGTAGCTCACTTCCATTAGGACCACGCACTAAATTAATTAAAGTAGCTAAAACATAATTTTTCATCTTATCGCCAAGTTCTGGAGCAGTACCTCCATCCGGTATATACTCACGCACATATTTTGTGGGTACATATTGATTAATAACAATATTCATTAGATTACCCTGAAGTTGCTGGCGATACTTGGTCACAAACTGATCTTTATCCGCCAATGTTCTATGATTTTGGGGTCCGTATTGACCCACGAACATTTTAGCGCTTATTACCATATCACCACCCAATAGCTCCGTGGCATACCTAATTCCTTCGGAATCATGGTCAATATTCTCTGCGCCACTTTTTCTATCAATCTGAAGCATACCCTTATCTATCATACTGGCGCGAGCGGTCTGGCACTGAGTATTGGTACAAGTCTTCAAATCGTGTGTTAAAATTGCAACAAATTTAGAAGCGGTATCGATGTCAAATTTCGCACCTCTATCACCTAACTCACGCAAAAAATTCTCTATTTGCCGATGCACAATGGAGGAAGCTTCAGTTTCAGCGCCGTGGGGGTGCCAATCACGTTGAGCGGCATTTACCACTGTATGATCTGGTCTATTCATAGTATTATGACTAAAAAATTATAAAGGTATTATAACCCTATTTGGATAAAAACACAAAAAAAATCACCGAAGTGATTTTTTGTGCGCTCGCAAGGAAATCTCACGTCGTCGCTTCACTTCTCCTGTGAAAACCTTCGGGTTTTCCCAACCTTTCCTCCACATGTGAAAACTCCTGTTTTCACCCTTTCCCGTTCGACTCCTAGCGAACGCAAAAAAACCACTTTCGTGGTTTTTAATTGTGCGCTCGCCAGGAGTCGAACCTGGATTTTCGGCTTCGCAGGCCAATGTCCTATCCATTGAACGACGAGCGCATTAATTATGTCCGTACACGTGTACGGACATAAAATAGTTTCAAGTTTTATATTTGAAACATGCGACTAATTTTTTCGCTAGTCGGCTCTTCTTCTTGGTCTAAATCTTCTTCTACAAACTGATTAAGATAATCTCGAATCGGTCTTGGATCGTTATCTAATAGTGGCACATATAAACGATGGCGAATTATGCCATCCAATCCAAAATATAAACTCTTTACCATGGGTGGATCATAAATCATCCAAAAACTTTCCAATTCGCTATAGCGATAAAACTTTCGACCCAAAATAATACCGATTTCCGTTACTGCAAATGTCACCTCAAGTGGCTCTAAAATATCGTGCATAAAGAGAATGATACCAAACAGAGCAATCAAGAGTGCAAATAAATAATTAGCGGCAATAATTGCATAAATTATGAGAACAGCCGCAATTACACCCATCATAATATACCAACTACGATCATGATCAGCACGGTCATATTCCTTTACCTTCCACTCAAAAATAATCTTACCGATATTCAGGTCTTCTTTGGTAATATCTTGAGACATATGATTATAAATTTAAAAATCAAAATGCAAATTGCAAAATTGTGGTGTCCGCTTTAGGCGGACTGACTTTGAATCAGTAAGCCGAAGCGAGCACAATAATTTTGA
Organism: Candidatus Magasanikbacteria bacterium RIFOXYD2_FULL_41_14; assembly: GCA_001784475.1. Taxonomy (GTDB): domain Bacteria; phylum Patescibacteriota; class Patescibacteriia; order Magasanikbacterales; family GWA2-37-8; genus XYD2-FULL-41-14. Next base: position 9,186 of record MFRE01000008.1, on the reverse strand, counting down.
CTTTTAGTTTCACCAGTGGTCGCTGGTGGACTCGAACCACCGAGCTCTGCAATGTGAATGCAGCGTTCTAACCAACTGAACTAAGCGACCATAAATTTAACTGGACAAGGCAAAGCCACACGACCAAACACCACAATATTACCCAAACTCTAAAAACATTAGAACATATTGAAGAATACCACAAAATAAAAATAAAATCAAGCCAGTTGCCGAGAAGGCGACGCTATGCTATAATGCTTTTAGCTTTATGGCGGAAATAGTGAAAAACATAAACTGGCTGGATCCGATGCCAGCGCCACCCACTCCATCCCCCAAAAAACACCGAGGTTGGATATTTTTTATTATCCTAATTGTAGTTTTCTTAAGCAGTTGCGGGGTCAGAAAACTAACTCTGGCTCAATGGCCAACCGACCCGACCAACTACGACCCCATCACCCTAAGACCAAAAAATATCGGTTTTTTGCAATCGGTAAAAAACTTTGTCTTTCGTTCAGACAATCTTTTACAAGGCCAAGCCAACGACCGGATTAACATATTACTTTTAGGAATGGGAGGAGTTGGACATGACGGCCCTTTTTTAACAGATACTAACATCATATTAAGCGTTGAACCCAGCACCAATCAGATTGCAATGATTTCCGTGCCACGCGATTTAGGGATTGAATTGAATGGTTATGGTTTAAGAAAAATAAACAGCGCCAATGCTTTTGGTGAAGCCAATAGCCCTGGCAATGGTGGTGAATACGCGCGTGAAATTTTTGCTAAAACTTTTGACCTTGATATTCCCTACTACATCCGCGTAGATTTCAAAGCATTCGAAGAATTAATTGATGCTGTTGGCGGAGTTACCGTTGATGTACCACGCGCTTTTTCTGACTCGCAATTCCCAGGAGCGGGCTATTCTTACCAAACCATATCTTTCTCTGCCGGCCGACAAGCCATGACCGGCCTCGTGGCTTTGGAATACGCGCGCTCCCGCCATGGCAATAACGGCGAAGGTTCTGATTTTGCCCGCGCTCGACGCCAACAGCAAGTTTTGACGGCACTAAAAGAGAAATTATTATCATTCGGCACTTACACAAATCCGATAAAGGTTAGAGATATTTTACAATCACTCACAACGCACATAAGTGCCAATCTGGACTTTGGACAACTCATGTATCTAGCCGGTTTATCCAAAGATATCACCGGTGGAATAAAAATGATGGTACTGGACAATCAAGACGACGGCTACCTTAATTCCTACATCGCTCCCAACGGCGCGTTTGTACTTACTCCCAAAACCAATAATTTTGATGACATAAACCTGGCTATAAAAAATGTTTTCTCTAGCGAAATGGCCAAAGTAGCACCTACAACACCAACTGAAAACAAGCCAATTTTCTCATCCGCAAAAATTGAAGTGCAAAATGGCACTTGGCAAGTGGGACTCGCGGCCAAAACCGGCGCGCGCCTGCAAGATGCCGGATTCACCGCTCTACCGGCTTCTAACGCAGTCGGCCGACCGGTCGCCAAAACAACAATTTATCTTAAAAACTCTAAAATTGATAAAGAAATAATTAGCGCGTTAAATAAAATAATTATCGGGCCGGTAGAAACCATTTTACCGGATTGGATGACCGTGATTGACGAAAACAACTCCTCCACCTTGAAATTTAACACTGAGGCCGATATAATAGTAGTGTTAGGAGAAAACTTTAACGAGTAAAATTAATTAATTTACTAATTTCTGATATTTTAATTACTTTGGCATTATTAGTTAATTAATGAATTAGGCCTTAGTGAATTATTACCAAACAATTAAACTAATAAATAAACCAGTAAACCAATCAACGATATGTCCACTCCCGCCCAAATTATTGACCGCCAGTTGCCGACCGTTGCTCTTATCGGCAGAGTTAATGTTGGTAAATCCACTCTATTTAACAAAATTACCACCCATCACGCCGCTTTGGTTTCATCAATTGCCGGCACCACCCGCACACGCAACATTGGAATAGCCACCTGGCGCGGAAAAAGTTTCCGTCTTATTGACACCGGCGGGCTAACTTTCAACGAACACGTCCCGCTGGAAAAAGAAATTATTGCGCAAACGGAAATAGCTTTAAAAGAAGCGGACGTTATTGTATTTGTCGCTGATATTAAAGACGGAATATTACCCCAAGAAAAAACTTTAACAAAAAATATCTTGCGCAAAAAGAAAAAACCGGTAATTTTAGTGGCCAACAAAGCCGACCGGCCCCAGGATATGCTCTCTGGCTATGAACCAGAGTGGTTAAAATTGGGTTTAGGCGAACCGCAGGTAATTTCCGCGCAAACCGGGGGTGGTGTCGGAGACTTGCTGGATAAAATTTTTAGTCTTTTAAACAAACAAACGAAACGACCAAAAACTACCAAAGAATTCAATCCGATTAAAGTAGCGATCATGGGCCGTCCTAATGTCGGAAAGTCATCACTGTTTAATAAACTAATTGGCGAAGAACGGGTAATCGTGAGCGATATGGCGCACACCACCCGCGAACCGCACGACACTCTGGTACAAGTAGACAAGCAATATTATTTATTCATTGATACCGCCGGTATCAGGCGCAAAGCGAAAGTAAATGGACAACTGGAACGCGTAGGCATAGGCAAAAGTCTAGAAGTGTTGAATCGAGCCGATATTATCCTTTTTGTATTAGATACATCCGAACCAATTAGCGACCAAGATCAACAGCTGGCTGGATTTTTAGAAAAACATGCCAAAAGCGTGATTATTGTAGTTAATAAGTGGGACTTGGCAGATGATAACTCCGAGACCATGCGCAAAGACGCGACCGCTCACATCTACGCTCGCCTACCACAAATTTCTTTTGCCCCGATTGTTTTTGTTAGTGCTAAAACCGGTTTTCGCACACATCAAATTTTCCCCGATCTATTAAAAGCACAAGCAGGTAGAAAAATTGAAATAGAACGCAAAGAATTAGACAGCTTTTTGCATATGGCTGTTAAACGCAAACTGCCTACTCGCGGACTAGGGGTTAATCACCCGAGAATTACCGGCTTGCACCAAATTGGAACAGCCCCCCCAGTGATGGAAGTATTTATCAAAAACAAAACTTCTTTACACAGTTCATATTTGCAATATCTGAAAAAACGTTTGCGCGAAAAATTTGGATTTTACGCCTCACCCATAATTATCCGAATGACGAAGTTGAAAAAGTAATATGTCAGTTGAACGCCGATTATCAACTCAAGAAATGATGGCAGGCCTTAACATGGATTTGAAGGCTTTAGCTTGGGTAAATTTTTTAAAATACCTTGGCAATAATACACCAAAAAATGACGCCCGCGCTACACTTGATAATTTGTTAGAACAATACTTAGCAACGCCAAATGCGCCGGTCAAATCCCCACTATACCAAACGGCTGAAGAAAATGTAGATGAATTACAAAGTTATATAAACGGCGATTTAAAACCGGAAAAATCAAAAATTTGGCTATTGCTCGCGCCCAACATACAAGATATTGACGACAAACAATATTTAGAATCAATGGAAATAAAAAAAATGTATTTGGAAGCTAAACAAAAAATTCCTTTTATTATTGATAAGATTAATTCCATATTTAATGATTTAAAAAATATCAGACAAGATTTAATGCCGCGAATTCAATTACTGAAATTTACTCCAGAAGAATTTCAAATGGAAACGGACTACAAAGCGCTGGTCCGAAAAGTAATGAAATTGAACCGTCGGCTCAATCGCTTAACCGAAAAATATGAAACTGAAGGATATGACAATCACTGGGTCGCCGGCGACAACTTACGACAAAATCCGAATGGCATTCGCCAAACCGCAAAATGGATCAACAAGATTTTGGCGGAATTAAATGAAATCAACGCCGAAGCAAAAAAATTAATAGAGCAATACGAAATTTTAAATAATCAATTGAATGCGCCAGAAAAAAATAAGAGTGAAACCGAAGAATAAAAAATAAATTTTATGAAACTTATCGTCGGCCTAGGTAATCCAGGCAAAAAATACGAAAACACTCGGCACAATGTCGGATGGTTGGTTTTGGATAAGATAATTTCAGATTTTAGATTGCAGATTTCAGATTTAAATAAAAAAAATATAAACGCCGAAATATTTGCCCTTGAAATAAAAAAACAAAAAATAATTTTGGCAAAGCCATTAACATTTATGAATGAATCCGGGCAGGCAATCTCGGCATTGGTAAATTTTTACAAAATTAATCCAACTGATTTAATTGTGGTTCATGATGACAAAGATTTACCGCTGGGCGAAATTCGCGTTCAAACCAATCGCGGACCAGCTGGACACAATGGTATTAAATCAATTATTGAAAAACTTGGCACGCAAAATTTCACGCGCGTGCGCGTGGGTGTGGCCGGTGAGATGTTAGAAAAAATGGAAACGGCTGACTTTGTTTTAGCAAAATTTACTTCTGAAGAAAAAAAGGTTTTAGAAAAAGTTTTAGCTGAAGCGGTGAAGAAAATTGTTGATTTGATAAAATAATTTTGAAGATACGTGCATAATTTCGTTCGCCAGAAAATTATTATTTAGTAAGACGCTCTTGGCCGCTCGGCCGAGGTTACACTTTCTAAACAATAATTTTCTGTCGAACTCTATCGGTGGACACCAATCACAAATCTAAAATCTGAAATCATAAATCTGAAATTATCGCAATGACCCCTCTAATTTACCTCGCTCACTTCCCCAAACTGACCCGCACCCGCTTTAATCAAATTAAAAGCGGTTTTTTAAATATGGCTGATTGGCAAAAATGGGAATTTACCGATTTAAAACGCGTGGGTTGGGATGATCAAATTATTTCGGAATATCTGACCTGGCGCGAACAAAATTCTATTGAAAAAATTACCATGGCGTTAGAAAAAGCCAACTTGCAAACTCTTGCCATCACCGATCCAAACTACCCCCCGCTTCTCGCTCAAATTCCCGACGCTCCTATTGCTTTATTTTATCGTGGCACAATACCTTCACCCGAAAAACCAACAGTGGCGGTCGTAGGCACCCGCCGCTGTACTTCTTATGGCGAACAAGCAACACATAATTTAACCAAATCTTTGGCAGAACATGGCCTAGTGATTGTCAGTGGTCTGGCTTTTGGAATTGATGGCGTGGCTCACAAAGCCACACTTGAAGCCAAAGGCATAACTGTGGCGGTTCTTGGTACCTGCGTTATCAAAGAAAAAATAAGTCCGGCATCACACCAATATTTGGCAGAAAAAATTATTGCCGAAGGCGGGGCGGTCTTATCAGAATATACACCAGATGCTTTTATTTCTAAAGCAAACTTTCCGATGCGCAATCGTATTATTGCTGGCCTTTCGCTCGGCACACTTGTCACTGAAGCACCAGTGCAGTCTGGTGCGCTTATTACCGCCCGGCTGGCTTTGGACTACAATCGCGAAGTATTTGCTGTTCCTCAACCACTAAACAGCGAACGTGGCGCTGGCTGTAACGAACTTATAAAATTGGGAGCGCGTTTAACAACTACGTCTGAAGATATTTTGGATACCCTTAACATTCGCCGCGAAGAATCAGCTCTGACCCAAAATACTCTGCCATTATTATCAGAAAAAGAAAACAAAATTTATACCACTTTAAAATTAGAAGCCAAGACAGCCGACGCTATTATTCGCGACACTCAACTACCCAGCTCAGAAATAAACGGTATTTTAACAATATTAGAAATTAAAGGGCTAATTAAAAAAATGGACGGAGCGGCTTACACGCGGATTTGACGGAAAAAACCAATTGTGGTAAATTAAAGGCGACAAACGGTCATCCTGAACTTGTTTCAGGATCTATTAAACTGAGAGATGCTGAAACAAGTTCAGCATGACATGGTTAATTTTTAATTTAATATTATGCTAAATAAAAAAACCAAACACAACATACTACTCGGCATCTTAATCACTTTCGGCATTATTATAATGCAAATCCCGTTTACCAAAATTATCGGCTCAAATTTACAATTTTCTTTATTTGACTTCTACGGACCAGTAATGGGCGCGTTTTTGGGATCAATCTGGGGCATACTGGTTGTGGCAGTGATGGAACTTATCAATTGGGCCATGCACGGCTTTACGATTACTGCCGGCACAATGATTCGCTTATTACCGATGTTATTCGCCACTTTATACTTTGCCAAAAAAAGCCGAGTTATCTTATTAGTGCCAATGGTAGCGATGATTGGTTTTTGGGCCACACCAGAAGGACAGAAAGCGTGGTATTACGCTTTGTATTGGTTAATTCCGGTTGTTTGCTACTTTGTTTATGACAGATCGGCAATCTTTCGCGCTCTTGGCGCCACTTTTACCGCCCACGCGGTAGGCGGTGTCTTGTTTGCCTGGTTTATCAAACTTCCAGCCGCGGTTTGGATTGGATTAATTCCGGTGGTATGGAAAGAACGCGGTCTGATGACGATTGGTATTTATCTCACTTATTTAGCCGGCCAAAAATTATTTGCTTTGGCTACCAAAAAATGGGGGGTGGAAATGCCACAGGTAGTAGCGCAAGAAAAAAAGTAAAAAAACTTGTCATTGCGAGCGAAGCGCGGCAATCTCTCGCTGTCATCCTAAACCCCAGTAGTAGAATCTGATGATTCACTACGGGGCGTGCTTGATTCGGGATCTCTATCCTGCTAATATCGCGCGCCATAAATCTGTTTTTCAAAAGTACGCTCTTGGCCGCTCGGCCGTGGTTACGCCTTTTGAAAAAAAGATTTATGGCGCACTCTGTCATTCTGATTACAAAAAAACACTCCGACCAAAAAGTCAGAGTGTTTTAAATTAATTTCACTCGCCAGTCAATTCACTACTCCAGATAACGCCGTAAAGCATTACCTAGAATAGACGGGTGACTGGCGGTGATGCTTGAGTGTCAGGCACACCGTTGGGCTGTTGACCAAGCCCATGGTTGATTGACTCCTCACGACTGCGAGAGATTCTCCCACGCAGCGTAGACGAACCCGAACTCCGCCACCATCAACGAGAACAAAAAAACCGCATTGGGCGCCAGATCCTCCCTGGGAAGTCGCAGACGCTCCGCCAACTGGTCAAAAAAGACCACGAGGCACGCTACCGCCAGAACAATGGCCGAAATCCCCTTCAGCATACACTCTCCCGATTTTTTGTGCGATTTATCCCGCACGTGTATTATTATTACAACACGAACACATCCTTTTGTCAATACCCAAAGTTGCTTTTTCCCTATATTTAAGTTAAAATTAACTAGAACCACTGGATTCCCGCCTGTGCGGAAATGACAAAAATCACATCTATGAACTATTACCAAGCCGAACAATTCCTACTTGATTTCGCCAAACTCCCCCGCAAAGAATATTTGGCCGACCCCAAGCATTGCGACTGGTATTTAAAACGTCTGCAATTTTTTTTGGATATAATTGGTAACCCGGAAGCGCAAATCCCCCACTATATTCACATCACCGGCACGAGTGGCAAGGGCTCGGTCGCGACTTATTTACAATCAATTTTAGTCGCCTCGGGAAAACGCGTTGGCCTATCCACTTCCCCACACCCGACCTACATTACCGAACGTTGGAAAATTAACAACCGCGAAATGACTCGCACTGAATTTGCGTCGCTTGTTTCTTGGCTAAAAAATAAATATAAAATTTACACTAAAAAAACTCCTTTTGATAATTTATCGCTGTTTGAATTTACCGAAGCGCTCGGATTAAAATATTTTGCCGATAAAAAAATTGAGTGGCTGGTCACCGAAGTTGGCGCAGGTGGACGTTATGATTCCAGTAATATTATTCCGCACAAAGATATCGCGGTAATTACAAATATTGGGCTGGATCATGTTGGAATTATCGGCAACAATAAATCTGAAATCGCCTATGAAAAATCAGGCATTATTAAAACCGGCTGTAAAGTTTTTACCGCCGAGACCGACCCGAAGATTTTAAAAATAATAAAAAAAGAATGCGCGCTAACCAAAACAAAATTATTCGCGATAAATAAACCACGTTACTCAATTGTCATTCCGACCGACCGTCATAGGGAGCGGAGGAACCCCTTAACGCAGACAATGTCGCTAAAACATTCTTTAAGGGATCCCTCGGCTACGCTCGGGATGACAAGTGGTGATGAATCCGGCACAATCTTCAAATACAAAAATCAAACCTATACTTTAACCGCTCCAGGCGAACATCAAATTGTAAATGCAATTTTATGTATTGAAATTGCGCGGGCTTTGAAAATTAATAACAACACGATAAAAAAAGGATTAGCCAGCGCCAAACAACCTCTCCGTTTTGAAATTGTAAACAAAAATCCATTAATAATTTTAGATGGTGCTCATAATCCGGACAAAATGAAAACAACGGTGGTGACTTTAAGGGATTCCTCGGCTACGCTCGGAATGACAAACGACGAACATCGCCTACATCTATTAGTCGGCTTTTCCGCCGACAAAAATATCAAACAGATGGTCAAACAATTATCAGCTCTAAAACCAACAACAATCACCTGCTCCCAAACTTCCGCCCCAGGCGCACGACCAGCAATTAGCCCAAACGACCTTGCAAAACTATTCCGAACCTCCAGCCCAAAAGCAACCATCAAAACCTCTCCCAACCACATCCAGGCCTATAAAACCATCTGCAAAACGCTCAAAACCAATGACGTTTTGCTTGTTACCGGCAGTATCTATTTTAGCGGACAATTACGGCCAATAATTTAATTTCGTCTTGCCCCACCCCACATTTTCCGCTATAATACCTTCATAATTCACTTCACACCTCTATGCCCACCCCCGAACACCACCACCCTGAATCCTTTGAATACTACCTTGATATTGGATTAGAACAACAATACCGCGAAATCGCCAAGGTTTTAAATAATCTTGGTCTTTTGGAAATACTCCCCGAAAGTGGCGAGAAAGGAATACTGGGAATAGACGGCCACGAATACCCCATCCCCAGTTTAGACAGTATTAAGGCCAAGATGAAAGAACAAAAAGAAATATACCAAACCAAATTCAACCAAGGATTTATCCAAATCCAACTTACCCCCTTTGGCCTGCCGCTCGAAATGTTAGCCGCCAAATTAGAAGAACAAATCTTAAAACACCACCACGAGGGCAAACTGTTGGCCACCAAAGCCAACCCCACCGACCCGGACGAACCACT
>MFRE01000007.1 GCA_001784475.1 Candidatus Magasanikbacteria bacterium RIFOXYD2_FULL_41_14 | reverse complement strand
ATCAAAATTCAAGTCGTGCGCAAGCTGAACGGTCGATTTTTATCTAAATTTAGTTAAATTTTAAAGAACAGGTTTAATTTAACGCAACACTAGTGATATTTGCAGACAAGTCATCAAACGACTCCGTTGGTCCATTAGCCCATAGAAATTGGCAGGCTTTTAACGATAGTAAAAGCAAAAAGAATCACATGGATATCGTGCTATATTCTGACACAATTCTGATTGGACCAAATTACGAAATAGTCGGCCCATATTATATCGCGAATTTAACACATGGCAACAAGTACTCAAGCCGTGAGATCGACGGACTGCACCCCACGCTTCACATTAAATTATCTGACCACAGCAATGCTGATCCCAATTTTAATTTATTCACCTTAGATTCAAATGGTGGTTCAATTGGTGAAGAATTGTCCGCGTTAATCGGTTTGGATATTGGTATGAAATTAAAAAAGGTCGAAGACAAAAGTTATTATTACTTAAATAAAGAATATCCGATGTTACCGGACTTGAAAGAGCGCACCTTTGAACTCAAAAGATTTAAATACTATAATTGCCTAGATTTAAATAGCGCGATTGCGTTGGTTCGCTCAGCCCGTCTATATCAAAAAGCAATTTGGGTATCTGATTCTGAACCAACTGTATCGTGGCTATTACTTGTTGCAGCAGTGGAGACTGCAAGCAATCACTGGCACAAAACCAAAACAAGCCACAACGCAATTGGTTATTTTCGTGAAATTAAACCGAAATGGTCTGAAGAAATATTAAAAAAATGGGGTAAAGATTGTGAAAAATATATAGCAGAGAAACTACAAGAAACGATGGGTAGTACACACAAATTTGTAAATTTTATATCAAATTTCAAGCCAGAACCACCCGAGAAAAGACCAGAGGCTGATTTGCAGTTCAATTTTTGTACTGATTTAAATAATGCCATGAAAATTATTTATCAATACAGATCTAGGGCACTACATGCTGGTTTAGATTTTCCCGTCCCGATGTGTGATATACCATTTATTTTAAATCTTGAGTTATTAGAAATACCATTTGGCACAGTTGAAGTTGCTAATAGAATTTGGACACAAAATGAAATTCCCATGCTTCTCAGAACTTTTGAACACATAGTTCGTCGGGTGTTACAGTTATGGTGGGACGAACTCATAGCCAATAATAAAGATAAATAATACATAATATATTTATTTATATGAGATTAATAATTGATACGAACATATATTTAAATTTTTACAGACTCCAAGGAGGACAATCTCTGGAGATGTTAAAAAACCTTATAAATCTTATTGAGAAAGAAAAATTAGAATTAATTTTACCAAAACAAATTGAGGATGAATTTATTAGAAACAAAAATAGCAGTAATATTTATCATGACCATATTTTAAATTTTGGGGAAGGACTGGGTGTAACGCTCAAAACGCCGAACCTACTTACTTTTTCGCAGAAAATTAACCAAATAAAATCGACTGTTAAAAAATTGAATTCTTTAAAAGAAAGAGCGGTGACAGATTACAAAAATAGAGTGTTTAATCCCAAAAGCAGGATTAATCGATCATTGAATAAATTATTTTCTCTCGCCACTCGACCAGAAGAAAGTGATACTTTACTCCAGAAGGCGTGGTTTAGAAATCTCAGAGGCAATCCACCGAGAAAAAATAATGCTTCCTTTGGTGATGCGATAATATGGGAAACTATTATTCAAAATTTTGTGGACGAAGACCTATTTTTAATTTCCGGGGATGGTGATTTTGAAAGTGACATAAAAAATGGGAAAATTAACGAACTTTTAATGTTTGAGTGGTCAAACAAAACAGAGAATAAAATAACTCTTTATAAGGAACTCGGATCTTTTATAAACGAAAAAAGTAAAAATAGAAAAAAATTACCAATAGCTCAAAATATAATAAAGGACGAAGAAATTTTAAATTCAACATACATCACTGATTACCCTTTGTCTATTGGTAGCAACATGGGTGTTACTAAAAACGCTAGTGATATCGGCTGGAAAGATGTGCTAAATCAAACATATGCTTACACCTTAAAAAGTTATTGCAGTTGTTGCGGAGTAGAGGCAGATTCGTCTATTACAAATAGTATTATGTTTGGTGGGGATAAGTGCCAAAATTGCAGCGAAACTTATAGCGTGGGGCAAACTTGTGGTAAGTGTCGAAAGCACTTTCATAGAAATATGCTAACTTATAATGGGATAATCAATAATTATTATTGTAATGAGTGCCAGAATGTTACCATATAATAATCGTTTTGATGACCACGCATTGTGCTGGTCTAACCAAAAATTTAAGTTTAAAAATTATAAATAAAAAATTTTAAAAACAGAAGCCCGCGTTCCTCCAAACGCGGGCTTTTTCAGCTCAAGAATTCACGTATGGACTGCGCCGGCGTTTCAAGCGCCATAGCAGGCCCTACATAGCACATCTTGAGGCAGTTGCCACCAGGACACTTCGTGTGCGTTGCACTGAAGTCGAGCTGACGGCGAAGTTGGACTTCGATGGACTCGTGGCCGTTTGCCACCCCAATCGTCTGCGGTACCTCGCGGTACTTGAACGAACAGGGGTTGACAATTTTTCCCTCCGGGGAAATCGTGATGATTCCCGAAGGTCGGCAATCAAACCCATCAAGAGATTGTACCTTTTGCAGGTACGACATTGTCCCGACGACCGCGCGTGGCCATTGGGACTTGGCCTCCATCACTTTGCCGACGAACTGTCGGTACGCTTCTATCCGATCTGGGCTGGCGGTGGCAATGGCGGGTTGATATCCAACCACTGCTGGCACCACCGCGAACGGTATATTGTGCGCCAAACAGAACGCCAATACGCCGTGCGCGTCTTCGATGTTGTCCTGGGTGAGAACGCAGTTGACCGCGACACGGCCAGTGGTGCGAGCCGCCCAAAGCAAGTTATCGAAGACCTTTTGCCCGAGTGCCGGATTGACGCGCAGAATCGCCGCCTGTTTTGCCGGTGTGTCGGCATGCAAGCTGACGATAATTCGGTCGGCAAGTTGCACCACTTCTGGTCTCCTGTCCAGAAGTGTGCCATTGGTGTTAAGAACAATCGGCCAAAAACCAAGATTGCGTGCGAGTTTCAGAACCTCGCTGACATTCGCTTCCAGCGTCGGTTCACCACCGGCGATGTAAAGCGAAGGCGTGAGACGCCTAACTGCGCGCAAAATGGTTTCGACCTTGGTGATGTCCACTCCGCCCGAATGATGCAAGCGCATGTCTTCTTCCCGGCTACACCAGGAACATTGCGAATTACACCTCAAGTTGAGATGGTACACCGCCGTGAACGGCAAAATGAATTCTCGACCAAGGACGCGCCCTCGGACGAAATTCATAATACCGCGTTTTAGGTGCAGGGCAGCGGCCCTGCTTCTACGAATCAGCAAGCCGCCTCCTGTGGGTTTGTTGATACGGTGGATTATACCATTGTGTTTAGGAAAGATAAAGATTTAATTTTGTAGGTATGTTGGTATATCCAAAAAAGTTCGCAAAAGACATAATCGGTAGAGCAAATAAAATTACGCCAACAAAGTTGGTGTAATTTTATTATATTTCTGGCTCAGGATTCGAACGGGTAATACAGATATGCTTAGTAATTTTAGACTTAAAAAAGTCGCAGTGTTATTTAAAACTTGACAAAACACTGTTTTTACCCCATAATTAATGGGTTTTATGGAATTAACTGCAATACAAATTGCCGCACTACAGGCAAAGCGGGCCAAAGCCGCCTCTTTAGGTTTACGTTCTTTATCAACTGAAAAGAAAAACCAAGCGCTTTTGGCAGTGGCCGGAGCATTGGCCAAAAAAACTGATGATATTTTGGCCGCCAATGCCATTGATATGGAAAATTTATTAGAAAAAAGATCGGACGCGAGTAAAGCATTGCAAAGTCGGTTAATTTTAACAAAAGAAAAAATCAAAGCTATTGTTGAGGGGGTGATCACTGTGGCTGGTTTGCCCGATCCAGTAGGTGAAGTTGTAAAAATAACCGAACGTCCTAATGGTTTAGAAATTAAAAAAGTAAGAATTCCTATTGGGGTGATTGCTTGCGTGTATGAATCGCGTCCAAATGTGACGGTTGATATCGCGGCTCTGGCTTTAAAATCTGGCAACGCCTGTATTTTGCGCGGTGGCAAAGAGTCAATAAATTCCAATACAGTTTTAGCGGATATTTTTCGTGAGGCAGTTGTCAGTGTTGGGGTTGACCAGGAGTATTTACAATTTATTTCTTTTACCGACCACGCGGCAGTGTCGGCTTTGTCTAAATTAGATAAATATATTGATTTAATTATTCCGCGTGGAGGAGAAAAATTAATCGATGCAGTTTGCGACGGGGCGACTGTACCGGTTTTGCGCCACCGCAAGGGTATTACCCACATTTACGCGGCGGCATCAGCCAATCTGGATATGGCCATAAAAATTATTCATAATGCCAAAACTTCAAATCCGTCGGCTTGTAATTCTTTGGAGCATGCTTTAATTGACGCCAAAGTCGCTGATAAAATTTTACCAGAATTATTAAAAAAATTAAAAGAGTCTGGCGTGGAAGTGCGCGGAGATGAAAAAGTTCAAGTCATTGTGCCGGAGGTGGTATTGGCCACGAACGTTGATTGGTTAACTGAATATTTGGATTATATCATTAGCATAAAAATTGTAGATGGCTTAGGCGAGGCCATTGCTCATATAAATAAATATTCAACTAACCTTTCTGATGGAATAATTACGGAAGACGAAAGTGAAGCACAAAAATTTGTGTCAGCTGTCGATAGTGCGGCTACCTATGTAAATGCTTCTACGCGGTTTACTGATGGTAGTGAGTTTGGTTTGGGCGCGGAAATAGGCATAAATACTTCTAAAATTCATGGCATGGGGCCGATGGGCTTGGAAGAATTAACGGTTACTAGGTATATTGTTTTAGGAAATGGGCAGATAAGATAACCATCTGTCATCCTGAATTTATTTCAGGATCCCCTGTTTACGGCAATGATTACAACGAAGAGATCCTGAAATAAATTCAGGATGAAGGGATTGTTTATATGCAAAAAATAATTATAAAAATTGGCACAAAAAGTTTGTTAAATTCAGACAGTTGTTTGGATAATTTAGTAGTGCGTAATTTAGCGCGCGAAATTAAAAAACAAATAGCAAATGGTAATCAAGTTGCGGTTATCACCTCTGGCGCAGTGGCGCAGGGAAAATTTTTAAGTCAGGACAAAAAATTAGATAAGCGTGGATTGGCAGCTTTGGGTCAGGCGGATTTAATTGCCAGCTATGTTAAAGAGTTTTCTGGCGAGGGACTTTTGGTAGCGCAAATATTGCTTAGTAAAAATGATATTTTAAATAAGGATACATATAATACCTTGCGCGAAACAGTCGTGAAATTAATGAGCGCTGGTATTGTGCCGATTATAAATGAAAATGATATTTTGTCTAAAAATACGACAGTAAGTTTTCAAGACAACGATGGTTTAGCAGTTGTCGTGGCTTTAGCCATTGATGCTAAATTGGTGATAAATTTATCTCATGTAGATGGGTTATATGATAAAAATCCCGATATTAATAAAGACGCAAAATTAATTGATAAAGTGCAAAATGTTGGAAAAGAATTAATGTTACAGTGCGACCGAGGGATGTCGCAAGAGGGTAGTGGTGGTATGCTTGGTAAGTTACGAGCTATGCGTATGGGTTCGGCGTTTGGAATTACCATGGTTTTAACCAATGGCAAAAAAGAAGGGGTGGTTGAGAAAGCTGTGGCGGGTGAGCCCGTTGGTACATTGTTTTTGCCACATCCAGACGCTAAATTTAAAGCGCGCGACTGTTGGATTGTTTCTGCTAAAATTTCATCCGGTTCAGTCGTAGTAGACAAAGGTGCGGCTACCGCTTTGCGTAAAAGTAAAAGTTTGTTGGCTGTGGGGGTAAAGAAAATTTATGGTACGTTTGCCGAAGGTGAAGTGATAGATATTTTAGATTTAGATGGCGACCAGTTGGCAGTCGGGATTGTCAAATTAAATTATCAAGATCTACAAAAAATGATTTCTGGCAAAGTTAAATCATACGACCAAGAAGTTGCCCACGCTAACGATTTAATAATTTTATAAAAATCATGTCCGTACACGTGTACGGACATATGTACGGACAAAAATTATGTTTAAAAAAATTGGCATCATTGGTGCGGGCGTGATGGGCGAGGTATTTATTTCTCGTCTGCTTATGGTTGGCATAAACGCAAAAAATATTATTGCCACTGCCCCGGATTTAAAACGTTTACGCAATTTAAATAAAAAATATAAAATTGATGTTTCACAAAATAACGCGGATGCTTTTAAAAATGCCGATTTGATTATTTTGGCCGTTAAACCTCAACAGGCGGAAGTTGCTTTAGGTAATTTGCCAAAAGCAAAAATTGATCAAGTATTTTTGTCTATTATGACTGGTGTCAGTATAAAAAAAATATCTAATTTAGTTAATTCCAAAAAAGTTGCGCGTGTGATGCCTAATACACCGGCGCGCATCGGGAGTGGGATGAGCGTTTGGACAGCCGCGGGATTATTTAAAGCAGAAAAAAGTTTCATAAAAAGGATTTTGCAATCATTGGGTCAAGAATTGGAAGTAAGTAGCGAAGATTTAATTGACAAGGCCACAGCCGTCAGTGGGAGTGGACCGGCCTATGTGTTTGATTTTGCGTCTCATTTAATCGTGGCAGCGCAAGAATTAGGTTTTAATGAAAAACAGGCGCGACAATTAGTGGGGCAGACAATTATTGGCGCCGGCAGTTTATTAATAATGAGTGAAGAAAGCGCCAGTGATTTGCGTAAAAAAGTGACCTCAAAAGGAGGTACTACGGAAGCGGCATTTAAAGTAATTGATAAAGCCAAATTAAATAAAATTTATAGTAAGGCGTTAAAGGTGGCCTACAAACGAGCGCGAGAATTAAGAGGGGGCATTTAACGACGACCCAAGGCCCGCCCACAACGCTTCGATTGCGAGGCGGGTGGGGGAGTTTCCGTAGGCGGTATTTTATAATTATGTTTTTTTGATATAATAGAAATATGACTTCTTATCTTTGGTACTCACAACTAATCAAACCATTCTGGGCTCCGCCGGCGTGGTTATTTGGACCAGTGTGGACAGTCCTTTATATTTTAATTGCTATTTCTTTTGGTGCGGTATTTGTAATGGTTTTAAAAAAACAGTTAGCGCGTAACGTCGCTGTTCCGTTTGTGCTTAATTTGATTTCTAATTTTGCTTTTACTCCGCTGCAATTTGGTTTGCAAAATAATTATTTGGCGGCAATTGATATTTTGTTGGTTTTGGTTACTTTAATTTGGGCTATAATTGTTATATTTAGATCAGTACGCTGGATTGCTTATGTCCAAATACCATATTTACTGTGGGTTACATTTGCAACTATTTTGCAGTTAACAGTTATGTATTTAAATATATAGTTTGTCTATCTAAGTCGCTTTCCCGGCCGATTGGTCGGGTTTGTTTTTTAAAATTTTTGTGATATACTGACTGAATAATTATTTGTAATTTATGCGCCCCCAAGAAAAAGAATTTTTAGAAAAACCGATTGGAAAATTGCTTTGGAAACAATCAATACCGGCGATGACCGGTATGTTTGTAATTACCTTGTATAATTTAGCGGATACGATTTTTGTCGGGCGAGGCGTGGGCACGCTGGCGCTTGCGGGTGTGGCGGTGTCTTTACCACTTATTATGATAATTGGCGCGTTGGCTCAGTCGTTTGGTTTGGGCTTTGCATCAATAATTTCACGCGCGCTTGGAGCCAATGATTACAAAAAAGCGCATCAGGCGCTCGGGAATTTTTTTTCAGTAAGTTTTGTAGCATCTGTTCCGCTGATTATTTTTGGGATTATTTTTTTACGACCGATTCTTAAAATTTTGGGGGCTACTCCTGACATTATTTCTTTTGCCTTTGAATATGCCAGAGTTGTTATGTTTGGGGCAGTATTTTTTGTTGTGGCATCAGGCGGCAATGCGATTGTGCGGGCGTTTGGCGATGCTAAGCGGGCGATGATTGGGATGATAATTGGCGCGGTAATTAATTTGATTTTAGATCCGGTCTCTATTTTTGTTTTTCATATGGGTGTTGCCGGGATCGCTTGGGCGACTTTTATTGCTTGGTTTTGTAGTAGTATTTATGTCGCGTGGTGTATTTTTGGTGGAGGGCGACATTTAGAAATTAAGAAGGAGGATTTCAAATTTAAGCCGGCATTATTGAAAGAGGGGGCTTATATTGGCGCTTCATCATTCGCGCGCCAAGCGTCAGGATCTGTTATGATGGTTATTTTAAATATTTCACTTGCGTATTATGCGACCGAGATTTCCATTGCCGCTTTTGGAATTATTTTGCGCCTTACCATGCTCGTATTTATGCCAATTTTTGGCATGTTGCAAGGCATGCAGCCAATTGCCGGCATGAATTACGGCGCGGGGCAAATTGATAGAGTTAAAGATGTCGTGAGACGAACGGTTAAAATTAGTACCATTTTTTCTGGTGGCGCTTTTTTAATTATGATGCTTTTTCCAGCGCAATTAATAGGAATTTTTTCCGGTGACAAGGAATTATTGGCGGTGGGTAAGGATTTGTTGCGGGTATTCGTCTTGGCGTACCCTCTTCTTGGTTTTCAGTTGGCCGCGGGCGGATACTTTCAGGCGGTGGGTCATGCTGGTGAGGCGCTGTTTTTATCAACTCTCCGTCAATTAATTTTATTAATTCCTTTAATGCTCATTTTGCCTTTGTTTTTTGGTTTGCACGGGCTGTATGCTTCATTTCCGATTACTGATGTATTCGCGACCGTGGTAACTTATTTTGTTTTCAAACGCAGTTTTGCGCGTCTTCATAAACCGAAACCAGCCGAGGTCCCAGAGAGTATTGAAATGGTATAATAGTTTATAATTAACAAAAATCCCGATATTTGTTGGGATTTTTTTAATCGTATTCATCAATTATTTCATCACCGATAATTTCTTCAAGAACATCTTCGATAGTAACAATGCCTCTCACTTCTTTGTCTTTGTTAGTTACAAGATATAAATGACGGCGGCTTTTTTTAAACGAATTTAAGAGATCATCCAGACGAGTGTCTTCTGAAACCGTTACTATTCCCAAACGCATTATTTCTTTAACAGTAGATTGATTTTTGTTAATATTACCCACGATGTCTTTCGCATACAAAATTCCGATTATATTTTTTTTATTTTTCGCGTAAACTGGAAAGCGGGAGTGGCCTAGCTGATTAATTTTTTTTAACAAATCAAAATTTAAAATATCTGCGCCATTAATTATTTGTGTTTTATCGATTGGTGTCATTATTTCTTTTACCTGTTTTTCGGAAAAGGACAAAGCACCGCGCACTATTTTTTCTTCATCGGCGTCAATGCCGCTTAGTCCTAAATCCTCGTGGTCTTCAATAATTTTTACTAGTTCCTGTTTGGAATAAATTTTTCCAGGTTCTTTGCCTAGTATATAAAACAATGTCCAAGATAAGGGCCAGCAAATTGGGTAAAATATGAAAATAAATATTTTTACGATCCACACCAATCGTGCGCCCAAGTTAAGGGCATATCGGGCAAAAATTGCTTGTGGAATAATTTCACCGAACAATACTATTAAAGAAGTGGAAGTAATCCAGGCTGCCACTCCAGTAGTTAGTGACCCTAAAAATATTGATAAAACTGAATTGACTGCGACATTGCCAATCAGCAGTGTGCATAAAAGCAAATACCCCCTTTTTCTAACGGAATATATTTTTTGGGCTTTTTTGTCGCCTAAACTAGCGCGTCGTTTTAAGTCGTCGCGATTTAAACTAAAAAAACCGATAGTTAAACCGGAAAATAAAGAAGAAAAAGCAACTAAAATTATAATTATAAAATATGACATCGTAATATTATGATACTTTTATATTATATCATAATTTATTTTTTTTACATATTTTTTTCCTCGTCTTGTTTTTTTCGTTTGGCTTGAACGCGATCATTTTCGGTCAAATACTGTTTACGCATGCGAACACTTTTTGGTGTAACTTCCAGATATTCATCTTCCGACATGATTTCTAAACCTTTTTCTAAAGTAAGTTCATCGGGTGGGGTTAGTTGGACTGCGATATCAGCATTGGATGAGCGCATATTGGTTTGCTGTTTCCCTTTAGTGGGGTTTACCGTCATATCTTCGCCCTTGGCAGTATTGCCAATGACTTGTCCCGCGTAAACTTCGGAGTTAGGTTGGATAAACAAGACACCACGTTCTTGTAGGTTGGCCATAGAAAAGGCCAGGGCCTTGCCGGTTTCGCCTGAAATCATAGAGCCAGTTGCGTGTTTTTCAATATCGCCGGCATAAGGTTTAAAACCAACAACTTCTGAACATAAAATTCCTTCGCCGCGAGTATCCACGACAAACTCACTGCGATAACCCAAAAATCCGCGGGTGGGAATTTCAAAAATTAGACGGGTGTGATTTTGTTCCGGACCCATATAAGTCATTTTGCCTTTGCGGTTGGAAAGTTTTTGAATTACAGTTCCGACGCAGGATTCTGGAATATCGATAGTAATTTCTTCAAATGGCTCGCATTTTTCACCATTAATATATTTAATAATTACTTGTGGTTGCGAAACTTGCATTTCATAATCTTCACGGCGCATGTTTTCTAATAAAATTGCGATGTGTAATTCACCGCGCCCTTGGACTTTGAAATAATCGCCAGCGGAAAAATCAATTTTCAAACCCACGTTCACTTCCAATTCTTTTTCCAAACGCTTTTTAATTTGTTGACCGGTAACGTATTTTCCTTCTCGTCCAGCAAAAGGTGAATTATTGACTAAGAAGTTTAAAGAAATAGTCGGTTCATCAATTTTAATGGCCGGCAAAAGTTCTTGTTCAGGATTGATACAAATAGTATCGCCAATGTAGATGTCCGGTAAACCGGCAACCATAACAATGTCACCGGCGACCGCTTCTTTTACTTCTTTACGTGTTGTTCCTTCAAAAGTAAATAGTTTAGTGATTTGTTCGGAAATTATTTCGCCAGTGTGTTTTTTGATAAATACTTTATCTGCGGCTTTAATAGTTCCTTGATAAATTCTGCCAATACCCAAGCGACCCAAGTAATTGTCGTAGGCCAAATTAAATGGTTGATAGGCAAAAGGCGCGGCCGTGTCAGATGGCGCGGTTGGAACTTTTGCTAAAATTGTATCCAAAAGCGGAGTCAAATCTTTGGACTCATCCGCTAAATTCATTTTGGCTATACCGTTTTTGGCAATGGCATAAACTGTCGTAAAATTAAGTTGTTCGTCGGTTGCGCCTAGGTCCATGAATAACTCTAATATTTTTTCCTGAGTCCACTCCGGTCGGGCGGCGGCTTTATCAATTTTATTAATTACAACAATTGGTTTTAAGTTTAATTCTAGGGATTTTCGCAACACGAATTTAGTCTGTGGCATTGGTCCCTCTTGTGCGTCCACTACCAGCAATACGCAATCAATTGAACGCAAAATTCGCTCTACCTCCGAACCAAAATCAGCATGTCCGGGCGTGTCCACGATGTTAATTTTTGTGCCTTTGTAAAAAAGTGAAGTATTTTTGGAATAAATCGTAATACCACGCTCAAGTTCGAGCGCGTTCGAGTCCATACTAATTGAATCATCGGTAACCATACCGGTTTGACGAAGCAAAGCATCGGTCAATTTGGTTTTGCCGTGGTCAACGTGAGCAATAATGGCGATATTGCGAATTTCCATATTGGTAGTTTTCCCTCCCTTTATAAAAAGGGGAGGGCGAGGGTGGGGTCTCGCTTGTTATTTTTAATTTAAAAATCCCCGCAGGGATCATAAGATTGGCGTAATTATAAGCTAAGCTTGAAATTACGTCACGTCTCGCAAATGAAAGTGATCTTTCATTTGTCTCAACGTTCGTAATTATAGCATATTTTGGCGGTTTTGTCAAGGTTTAGTTTATTATGGTATAATATATGAAACTTGGACAACTAAAGAGGTTCAAAATTTAAATAGTTTAAAATAGCATGCAAATAAGTGAATAGAAATTATAAGAAATTAAAGAGAAAGCTGAGGCGGATTATAAAAATTTTGGAAATGTTTTGTGCCCGTATCTCAAAGTAGAAATGGCTTTTAATGCTAAAGGATTAGAACATATAAAATTTAAGGGCAGGAATAAAGCAAGGACAAATGAAGATCAATTTATCAGATTGCGCTGTTCGCCACTGGCCAAAAATATTATAAATCTTTCTCACACCCTGTAAGGATTCCAAGAGCGAAAAGAATTATCCATAATGGCAATCCCAACGAGGATTAACAAAAAATCACCACAAAATGTGATGACTTATTGCAGTGCTTGTGCTACGGTTTATGTAATTAACCGTGAGAGGGCCAAAGCCCTACACGAGCACCTAAATTAGGTATAGCGTAAAAAAATGCTATTGTCAATAGTTAGATTGTGGTAAGTGTTTATTTTTGGTATAATATCAAAATTATGTCTTCATCATTATATCAACCTCTCCCCCCACCCCCCAAACTCTCCAAACTCATTGGCCCGAGTTTTATAATTCTCGCGCTTGGCTTGGGCTCGGGCGAGGTGATTTTGTGGCCGTATCTGGTGTCTAATTATGGTTTAGGAATTGCTTGGGGCGCGATAATTGGGATCACTTTTCAATTTTTTATTAATATGGAAATTGAACGCTATGCGCTTTTAAAAGGCGAAAGCGTTTTTGTGGGCATAAATAAAATTTGGCGGGGGGCGGCGTATTGGTTCATTTTTTCTACTTTTATCGGGTTTGGTTTGCCCGGAATTATCGCGGCGTCGGCCAAAGTGGCGGCTTCGGTTTTGGGAGTGGGTGGTTTTCAATATATCGCGGTGGGATTTTTAATTTTGATTGGTTTGATTTTATCTTCCGGCCAGACGGTTTATGGCATGATGGAAAAAATCACCAAAACAATTTTATTAATAGGCGTGCCGTTTATTTTTATATTAACTTTATTTTTGAGTGATGGTAGCGATTGGTTGGCGCTGTTTAATGGCTTAATTGGTCGGGGCGACGGGTTTAGTTTTTTGCCGGCCGGCATTAGTTTGGCCGCGTTTTTCGCCGCGTTCGCGTATTCGGGCGCCGGTGGGAATTTGAATTTGACACAATCAATTTATGTGAAAGAAAAAGGATATGGCATGGGGAAATACAGTGAACGAATTGCCGGATTATTTAAAAGTGGGGCAACGCAAAAAATAAAATTAAGTGGAATTTCCTGCGAGGCCACGCCGGAAAATGTTGCCACTTTTAAATCCTGGTGGCGTTTGATTAACCGCGAACATCTGCTCGTATTTTGGTTCATTGGTCTTTTGTGCATGTCGCTACTAATGCTTCTGGCCTATACCACGGCCTATGGATTGTCCGGTAATGCCGAAGGGATAAATTTTGTGATTAGCGAAGGCGCGATGATTGGCGGACGAGTGGGTGGGGCGCTAGGTGTCGCGTTTTTGGTGGCGGTAGTCGTAATGTTATTTCAAACGCAATTAGGCGTGATGGATTCCACTTCGCGCATAATGGCGGAAAACGCGGCCATTAAAAAACTCGGCAATGATGTGGAAGGTCAAATTAATTTAAGCAAAATTTATTATATTTTTCTTTGGATGCAAATTGTGTTTGGGTGTGTGTTACTTTTAGGCGGTTTGCATGAGCCAAAAACTTTAATTGTGCTCGGGGCGGTATTAAACGCGGTGGCGATGTTTGTGCATACGGGGCTGATATTTTGGTTAAATCAGACGCAGTTGGCTAAATCTTTTCGGCCGGCCGTTTGGCGCCAAGTGATAATTATTTTAATTTTTGTGTTTTTTGGATTTTTCAGTTCTTTGGTGTTGGCGGATAAAATGGGATGGTTGAAAAAAATAGAGGCGCCAGTGGTGGCGCCGGTATCCGTGCCGGTTACGGCGAACGCACTTCATGAATTTAAAAGTGATAAAGGCGAAATTATTAAATTGGAAAATTTTCAAACCGGTCAAAATATTACCAGCCCACTGACAATTTCCGGTTCGGCGCGCGGTACCTGGTTTTTTGAAGGCAGTTTTCCGGTGATTTTAGTGGATTGGGATGGAAAAATTATTGCCGAAAGTTTTGCGACAGCGCAAGGCGAGTGGATGACGGAAGATTTTGTGCCATTTACGGCGACAATAGAATTTGCCATACCGAATGAACCGTATAATCGCGGGGCGTTGATTTTGAAAAAAGATAATCCGTCCGGATTGCCCGAACACGATGACGCGGTGGAAATTTGGATAAATTTTAACTAAGTTTGTCATTGCGAACGAAGTGAAACAATCTATCGCCAATTGAGATTGCCGTGGTCGCTTTGCTCCCTCGCAATGACAAGTATTTTTTATTTTTAACAAGGAGGGAATATGTTTAGGAGGATTTTTTTGGTAACCGGTTTTTTAATCGGTTTTTTTATTTGGCAAATTTCTATTGCCCAGGCGTCAGATTTTGATATTATTATCAATGAAATTGGTGCCTATGAGACTACTGGCTATGAGTGGATTGAAATTTGGAATAAAGGTAGCAGTCTGGTAGATTTGACTGGTTGGAAATTTTGGGAAAATAATACTAATCATAGTTTGATGACAAGTACCACTGATAGTATTTTGGAACTGGGTGAGTATGGAGTAATTTGCCAAGATGATGCTAAATTTTTAGAAAGGTACCCTGGTTTTGTTGGTTCAGTTTTTGATTCTTCCTGGAGTAGTTTAAATGAAGGGGGAGAAGAAATTGGTTTGAAATCTGGCGATATATTGGTGGATGATTTTGTTTATCCACCCGCCTTGAATTATTCGTTAGAACGTTTGGACGCGTTTGCTCCGGCTACAACTTCTAATTGGTGTGAGCATGTCTTGGGCAATACTGTTGGCTTGCCTAATAGTAGAGCAAGCTGTGAAGATGTTGTCCCACCGATAACTCCTACTTCTACCCCCACCAGCACTGATGAAGTATCAACAGAGTCACAATCAGATTATTCTTTTTGGTTTAATATTAAATTAAATGAGATTGTAGTTTCCCCTGATGACAGTGAAAATGAAAAAATTGAGTTATATAATAATTCTACTTCCACTGTAATATTATCGGGTGGTTATATTTGTGATAATCATTTGATAGGTAGTTACTGTAAGCCGGTCAATGGAGTAATTGTTGGTCGGGGTTTTTTAGTGGTTGATTTGGGAACACGAAGTTTATTAAATAATGATGCGGACTCAGTAATTTTAAAAAATCCAGACGAGGATGTTATCGCGGAGGTTATTTATGAAGGTGACACTGCTCCCAAAAAAGGTGAAAGTTTTGCTCGCTCTATTGATGGTGCCGGTAGCTGGCAAATTACTACTGCTGTGACAATGGGCGCGAGTAATAACATTGTCGCCAGAGTAATTGTGCCACCATCAATAAATAATGGCGCATCGTATAATCCGTTGTCAAATCAGTCTCAAACCACAACAGTCGCTCCGGCTACTACTACTATTTTGATTAATGAAATATATCCTGATCCAACTGGCGCGGATAATGACGATGAATTTATTGAGCTGTATAATTTTGGTAGTCAGGCCGTTGATCTGGGCGATTGGAAAATTAAAGATAATGAAAAAAGTTATACTATTTCTGCGAATATTCCGGCAGGGGGATATTTGGTTTTGAAACGGCCGGATACCGAGATTGCTTTGAATAACACCGCGGCCGAGAGTGTGGTTTTAGTTGATGCTTGGGGGCGACAGGCCGATAAAATTTCGTATGAGCGCGCTTTGACCGGTGAAAGTTATAATCGTACTGCCGATGGTTGGCGGTGGAGTTATGCTTTAACACCGGGTTTAAAAAATGTTATTGAAGAGCCGGACGCGATTAGTTTAATTTGGAAAATATTGGCGCCGGATTCGGGCGAGCCGGATGAAGTGTTAAAATTTTCGGCTGTTGGTTCGGTTGACCCGCGCGGTGGGCAGTTAAATTATTTGTGGAAATTCGCGAGCGGGACGGAATTTGTCGGCCCAACGGCGGAATACAAATTTACTACATCTGGGATTTTTGAAATGGTGTTAAACGCCAGTAGCACGGCCGGCACGAGCGGCAATAAAAAATTATCAATAAAAATTGGCACCGGATTGTCTGTACAAAACGCGTTAGTTGGCATCACGGAAATTTTGCCTAATCCGGACGGTAATGATGATAACGAATACATTGAAGTATCAAATTTTGGTTCGTCCACAGTTAATTTGGCCAATTGGATTTTGCGCGTGGATACCAAACAATATGAAATTCCGATTGGCACCAATATCGCCCCAAGTTCGTCACTGGTATTTTATCGTTTAGCCACCAAAATGGCGTTAAATAACAGCGGTGGCAAAGTAAGTTTGCTAACGCCCGCTCTCGACACCGTGGATTTTGTAAAATATGATAAAGCGATTTCCGGAAAAAGTTATAGTTTAGAAAAAAATATTTGGCAGTGGTCGGCGCCAAGCCCAGGCGTCGTTTTCTCCCCTCCTGCCGGAGGAGGGGCGGGGGGTGGTGGGAGCGTCGGGGTGGTTAAATTGGCCAGCGTCGCCAAATCAACTGCTTCAACCGCCTATTTCGTCCCCAATTCAATCACCGATGCTCGCGTCAAACCCAAAGACGCCAAAGTAAAAGTGCGCGGTGTAGTCTCGACTTTACCAGGAGTATTTGGAACGCAATATTTCTATATTGAAGATGGCCAAAATGGTCTGCAAGTTTATCAAAACAAAAAAGATTTTCCAACTTTGACCTTGGGTGATGAAATTGAAGTGAGTGGTCTGACCAGTGAGGCATCCGGACAAAAAAGAATTCGGGCCAGTGGGGCGAGTGATATAAAAGTAATAAAAAATGGCAGCGCACCAATGTCTTTGGAAATGGTGATTGATGAATTGAGCGAAGAATTATTAGGGCGGTTGGTAAAAGTGTTTGGTGATATTACGGAAATGAAGTCGGGGTATTTTTATTTGGATAATGAAGTGGGTGAAATAAAAGTTACTTTAAAAACTGGTGCCAAAATTGATAAAAAATTATTTAATGAAGGTGATAGCGTGGAGGTAAGCGGTATTTTGGAAAATGGCAAAGGAGGAATGGAAATCTGGCCGCGTGGCTCTGACGATATTAAAGTTATTGGTGTCGCGCCCGAGGTAAAAGGCGTAAAAATTACGGCGAGTAGCGGTTGGCGGTCGTATGCTTACATGGTTTTGGGAGTGATGGGGGTGGTTGGTTTGGGTTGGGGGTTGCGGGAGCGAGAGAAAGTAGGTGGAGTTTTAAAGAAATTTTTTAAGATGTAATTTTCGCGTTCCCTCCCTTTTTAAAAAGGGAGGGTAGGGTGGGGTTTCGCTCGCTTAAACAAAAAACCGATCCATCACTGGTTCGGTTTTTTGTCTCGTTTGTGCACAAGGTGAGATGCCCGTTTGGAAAGTGTCGGGCGCACCGATGATGTTTACGACGGTGTCCGTCCACATACAATCGAAAAGATTGTGCCACCACCAGCTAGTATTTCCAATACCAGCCATATGATAGCAATTTTCTCTCGTTTTATATGGAGACGAAAAGCGGCATTGAACAAAAGTACAATATTTGCCGGTAACAAATAAGCTTTAGTTCCGCTCGCAAAGCCACCCGCCAGTAGGATTAGCCCTATAGCCCCAGCTTTTGATTGCCACTCCGTTAGTTCGCGCACTCTGGTCAAATAGATTATGGCCACGAGTACCCCGAACAACATTGTACACATTCCCACAATGTTCAGGATCGTTGGCAGTAGCGCGGTGATCGCACCAATGATGATGGGAATTTGAAACGCCACGTAGAAGCGGCTTTTGCCGAGGATAGCGCTTACTCCTAGCGCGGAAGCTCCAGCGAGGAAGAGCCACCGGCTATATTCGGCCGGCGCGTATGTCCCTGCGACTATAAGTGACATTCCGACCCAACCAATCCACAAGGCCATTGAGTTCTCCTTTTTTGCTAAATCAGAAAAGGCGTTGTGCCGTTTGCTGTTTAGCGGGAGAAATGGCCAAAATAGCAATTTCTCTCGTTAAACACCCAGGATTGTCGAAAATTCTTGACGAAATTAAGAATTAAATATATAATAAATTATGTTAATAGTCAATAGTTATGTCGATGAATAGCCGACAACAAAAGATTAAAGAGATATTAAGCCAGCTAGGGTTAACTGATCGCGCCAGTAGAGTATTTTGTGTTTTGCTTGAATTTGGCGTATCTACTGCCATTGTTATATCAAAACAAGTTCAGGATATTCCACGAACATCAATTTATGATATTTTAAAAACACTACAGAACGGAGGTCTGGTGAGCAGTTTTGATCGTGATGGTGATATTTATTATCGAGTGGAAAATGTTGAGCATGCGGTTGATGTTGTTGAAGAACAAAAGAGGGTTTTAGTAGATAAACAGAATGTTATCCGTTCGGCGGCGGATATATTTCATCAGTTTAAATCCGGTACGATTTATGAGCCGGGCACAAGATTTTTTGATGGCAAAAAAGGCATACTCGCCATCCATCGTGAATTACAAAACGCTCGCACGGAGACGCGCACTATAGTTAATGTTGCTTCGGTATATCAAGTTTTTCCGCGCATGTTATCTGAAGACAATCTAAAAGATTTTCAAATATTTCAGACGATGAAGAAAGATTTAATGATAAGAAGCAAAGAAGCCGAACGGTATTTGAAGGTTGCGCCGGTTACAAAATTTCATCAGGTAAAATGGTTGCCATCGTCGGTGCAGTTCAATACTGATACTTTAATTTGGGCAGGTCATGTTGCAATTATCGATTATGCGGAACATTTATCTGGCGTTGTTATTGATAATCCGACGATAGCAGATACGTTTGTTGCGTGGTTTGAGATGATGTGGAATAGTATTAATGAATAAAATTTATGATAAAAAAATTATAGTGTCGGGGGGTTGATTTTTTATTAGTTTTGTGGTAATTTAGTGGACGCGTAATATGGAGAGGTGGCCGAGTGGTTTCCCGCCAAAGGCGGGTTCGCCTCTGGCGGAAAGGCAATTATTATTTTTGGTTTTCAAAAAATACAATTTAATTACGGAGAGGTGGGTGAGTGGTTTAAACCAACAGTCTTGAAAACTGTCGTACCGCAAGGTACCGTGAGTTCGAATCTCACCCTCTCCGCATAATAAAATTAGCCCAACTGTGTTGGGCTAATTTTATTATATGAAGTGCGTAAGGATTCGAAGTTTATGCCCCGAAGCGAAGTGCAGGGGTAAATCTCACCCTCTCCGCATAGCGGGCAAAACACAAAAACTTCCCTTATCTTAGGGAAGTTTTTGGTTCTAATATCCGGTAGTTTAAATACTTACTTGACATATTTAAGGTTAGGTAGTAAACTTTAAATATAAATTATCATATTTAAAGATATGGAAAACTTATTTAAGTCAGGTATTTTTGAACAACAATTTCAATATAAAAGCTTTCTTCCAAATTTTATTAACAAAGACTTTGTCTGGAAAGACAAGAAAATAAATATGCTCTTGGAAGAAGCGACTAGGTATTTAGGTGAATTAAATGCTTATTCTTTGCTTGTGCCAGATGTGGATTTTTTTATACAGATGCATGTATTTAAAGAAGCGGTTTTGTCTAGTAAAATTGAAGGGACAAAAACAAGCATGGATGAAGCGCTGTCTCCCAAAGAAGAAATAGACCCAGAAAAGAGAGATGATTGGCAAGAAGTAAGGAACTACGTTAAAGTGATTAATTTTGCTGTAAAAAATCTTGATACCCTACCTTTGTCAATGAGATTAACCGAGCAGACGCATAAAATTTTATTATCAGATTCTAGAGGTAAACACAAACATCCGGGTGAGATACGGCGTAGCCAAAATTGGATAGGAGGATCCGGTCCTTCGGATGCTTTTTTTGTTCCACCACACCATGTTCATTTGGGAGAATTACTAAGTGATCTGCAAAAATTTTGGCATAATGATAATTTGGAGATTCCTAATTTAATAAAAATTGCTATTAGTCATTATCAGTTTGAAACGATTCATCCCTTTGAAGATGGCAATGGGAGAATTGGCAGACTTTTAATCACTTTACATTTAGTTAGTTTGGGGATGTTAAAAAAACCCACGCTTTATTTGTCTTATTTCTTTGAAAAAAATAGGGCGTCTTATTATGATTCATTGACCTTAGTTAGAAAATCAAATGAAATTGAACAGTGGATAAAGTTTTTTCTAAATGGTATTATTCAAACATCTAAAGATGGAATAAATACTTTTGAAAAAATAATCAAACTAAGAGAAAAATACGAGAATATTATCATCGAAAAACTAGGCAAAAGAAGCAAAGTTGCCAGAGATCTTTTGTTCTTTTTGTTTACTGATCCAATAGTTACTGTGAAAGAAATTGAGAATAAACTGAGAATCAGTGCGCCCACTGCCAATGCTTTGGTTAAAGCAATGGCTAAGGTAAATATTTTGAAAGAAAGAACTGGTTTTTCTAGAAATCGTGTTTTTATTCTTTGGGAGTATTTTAATTGCTTTAATAGACATTAATTATTTTCAGTTCTGATAACGTCAATCACACACCGCATTGCGCGTAAAAGTGAGTTTAACTGCTCACTTTTGTGCTTTATTAATGGCGTTTGTTCAGTTTGAGCGAGTAATATTTTTATTCAAGAGGTTTGAGATTGTCGCTTGTTTGAATGAGCTTTCAAAAGTTGGGCTTTGAAAATTTTGTGTATTTTGGCATGCATAATTAGCTTGGACGTAATTCTTACATTAATACAAATTTATGTATTTAATCATTCCCAATCCTATTCATATGAGCAGTACGCCATTTTACTTTTGGGTATTTTTGCGCCACTGCTGACGGCAGTTTTATTATGGATAAAGGTTTTTAATTTAAAATATCTAAATAAATTAGGCCATATTTTTATAAAGATGTAGAGTGCGTTGATTGTAAGCTCAAAAAAAGAAAAACTCGTACATTGCGGGATGCGTTTACAATCTATCCCAGCGCGCGGCTAAACAGTGTGTTTGCTTGACAACGCCAATTTATCCACGGGCGGGGATTCGGTAGATGTTACCAATAGCGTTCATGCTAATTTTAAAAAATTGGTCGTAAAGATTACGCGTGATATGGGGCTTCAGCTTTGTGGCGTGGACATTATGGTTAAGGGAGATATTAGTAAGAAACCAAAAAATATTGGATTATTGAAATTAACTCCGCGCCCGGGCTAGATCATTATACCAAGACAGGCGAGGCTCAGGAAAAAATTGTTGAAGGTTTATATCTCGAGGTTTTGAAAAGCATGGAAAAAGGTAGGTGATAGTGTTGTTAATTAAGCGGGTGGATATCCATACCGCGCGGACACTTTTGTCAGATCGAAGGTTGACTTTTTGTGTAAAATTGGGTAGAATTTAGACATAAAATAAAAAAGGAGAGGTGTCTGAGTGGTCTAAAGTGCGGCTCTCGAAAAGCCGTGTCCCGCAAGGGACCGTGAGTTCGAATCTCACCCTCTCCGCGGAGCGAGCCAATAGTTTGGCTCGCGTATGAGATTCGAACGGGAAAGGGTGAAAACGGTAGTTTTCACTTGCCGAGGAAAGTTCACGAAAACCCGAAGGTTTTCGTGGGAGCAAAGCGACTTCGAATAGCGAAGCGCTCACCCTCTCCGCTCACAAAATAATTGGCTAAAATAAGGTCAATTATTTTATGTTAACCATTGACAAGTTGGTTAACATAATGTATAATAGTTGTTATATGACAAAAGAAAAGAATAAATTTATTACAACCGCAGAATTAGCTAATTTATTGGGAATTAGTCGTATTGCTATATTTAAAAAAATACAAAACGGCGAAATTAAAGCGATCAAGAAAGGCCGTAATTATGCAATTAATATTGCGGATGTTTCTGGTTTAAATGATAGGATGTCAGCTAATGACAAAAAAATAATCAGCGAAGCTGTTGATAGGACGATGCATGACTACGGAGAAACATTGCGTTTGTTAGCCAAAGAATGATTTGTATGAAAGATATTACTTTGAAAGAGGTCGAGTATATAGCTTATGATCTGGCTAGGAAGACCATGAAATGGGACGAACCGATTCCCGAGTTTAATACTCGTTTCCCCAATAAATTAGAAAGTTGCATTGTTACCCCTTTCTTAAAATTTAATAATAAGGTTCTGTATAAAGGGTTGACCGAAAAAGCGGCAATGTTATTTTATTTAATGGTCAAAAACCATCCTTTTCAGAATGGAAATAAACGGATTGCCATGACGACGTTATTGGTGTTTTTGTTTAAAAACAACAAATGGATTGAGGTGGATAACACGAAGCTATATAATTTTGCTAAGTGGGTCGCCGCTTCTGACCCGCAAGTAAAAGAACAGGCGGTTCAGGCCACTGCGGAGTTTTTAAAAAGAAATCTCAAAAAATTAAAGTAGAGTTCTGATAACGTCAATCACACACCGCCAATTTAAATTACCCCACAAAGGGAGAATTTAAATATATAAAGTGCGTAAGGATTCGAAGTTTGTGCCCCTTTAGGGGTAAATCTCACCCTCTCCGCTAAATTTCATATATTTTTTAATTTAACTATATATGTCTGGTGAAGAATTAAGTCACGGGGTCTATAGCTTATCTCAATTGGAGTCGCTGTGTGATCGAGAAAAAGGCCGTCTGTTGGAGGCGGTTGTTTGTGAAAATTTAGGTCAGGATATTGCTTTGTATAAAGCACTGATGGACGAAATGATAGTCAGGGAGCAGCGTGAAAAAAATCTTGATTTTAATCAAGCTAAAGACGTTGTGGTCAGAAGAGTACTTCTTTCGCTAGATCGGGTTGCTTCAGATCCAGTGCTCAGCGCCGATTTAACTAAAATGGAAAAAGCTCATGCGGGGATGATAATTTGGCTGGACTTATTGAAACAGATGCGGAGTGATAGGAATGTTTAGTTTAGCAGAGCACCCCCTTATTGATTAGGCAAGTTTTTATTTTTGTGATATAATATTAGTGTTAATAATTAATTTAAACAATATGGCCAAAGGCAACAATTCGCAGAAAAAAGAAGTTAAGAAAAAGAAAAAGAAAAAATAGTTAAATAAAAAGCTCTCCAATTTGGAGAGTTTTTTAAAATCGTTTTTAAATTATTTTTGAGCGATTCTTTCAAACGCCCGTAAAATTTCCAGTGGCACCGCAAAGACAATGGTGTTGGACTGATCTGATGAAATATCGTTTAAAGCGTTTAAAGTGCGCAAATGCAGGGCGCCTGGTTGTTCGGACAGCATTTTGGCAGCGAGAGCTAAATTAGTCGCAGCGGCTTTTTCACCTTCGGCTTTAATAATTACCGCCCGGCGTTCACGTTCGGCTTCAGCTTGTTTGCCAATGGTGCGTTGCATATCGTCCGGCAAAATTACATCTTTTAATTCCACTGTTTCTACTTTAATTCCCCACGGGTCGGTGGCTTCGTCCACAATTAATTTTATTTTATCAGCTGCTTGTTCGCGGTTAGAAAGTAATTGGTCTAATTCCAATTGACCGACCACATTACGCATGGTGGTTTGGGCTAATTGTGAAATGGCGTATTTAAAATTTTCTACTTCCAAAATCGCTTTAGCAGCGTCGCTTACTTTGTAATAAATAACCGCGTTGACTTTGGCGGACACATTATCTTTGGTAATTGCTTCCTGCAAAGGCACATCAACAGCTTTGACGCGGATATCTACTTTTTGTAAACCTTGAAAAACTGGAAATACCAATCTCCAGCCCGGCATGATAGTTTGATAATATTTACCCAACATAAATTTTACCCCGCGTTCGTATTGGTTGATTTGTTTAATAGAACCCAAAATAATTGCCACCACAATTAAAAAGGCGTACCACAATACTAAGTCCATATGAATAAATTAAGAATTAAATTGATTATATGGTAATTGTATGCCCATTTGGTCTATTTGGCAATGGGCTTGTCAGGAAGCAGAATAAGGGGCATACTACCAGCATAAATTAACAATATATCTATGAAATTTAAAACAACTCTTTTTCAGGTGTTAGTTGTCTTGGCGATAGTTTTGAGTTTGGCCATAGTAGTGTGGCTTATTAGTTTCGGTCGGCAGTCAAAATTAGCGGAAATGCCTGATTCCGTGTCCAACGAAACAGTAAACACTGACTCGTTGGCAACCAGTGGTAATCTAAATGACTCAGACGCAGAATCGGTAGATATGACTGGAGTTGAATTTGATTTTGCTTCCTATGTCAATATTAATACAATCGCCGACACTTCCTCATCACTTACTTATATCAATTTGCCTTTGGGCATAGCGGATGTAATCAGCTGGATGCCACCTAAAAAAATTAATAAGTTGGGTTTTTTTGGCACAGATGTTGACCGGGGTGTTGATCCCGGGCAAAGCGCGAGCTATATCTCTTCGGATTATTATTTGGGTGGGCTATTTAAGGTTAATGATAAGGTAGGGGCGATTGTGTATGCTGATGTTAGTTGTATCGACGAAATGGGTTGCAGTCGTGAGCCAATTTCTGTTTTTGTTTTGTATGATGGTCGGGTAGTATTTCTAGCCAATCATGAAGTCAAACCGGCGGATACACGGTATGGTTTTAGCGGTGTTAATTTAGTGGACTTGGTTGATCGAAAGTGGGTGGCAGTAGATAAGAATTTAACTATTCCGTATTTAAATTTTCCCGCTACGATTAGTGATAAAAATGATCAATGGATCTTTAAATATAACGGTTTAGTTTTAAATGCTGAACAAAATTATCAGCTTGCTTCCGACAAAAAGATTTACACTGATTCGGTTTGGGGAGATTTTTATATTAATGAGAATCGCCCGGTAGTTTACGTGGCTGGTCGTGATTTTAGAGTTCGACAATATTTATATACCCCGGGAATTGTAGATAAAGATGGATTTGTAAATGTAGCCCGCAGTGATTCCGGTGAAACTATATTAGATGTTTATCGCTATACCCGCTTTGGCGGTTGCGGGCAACCAGTCATCAATATTGTGCCAGAAGATAAAATGGTATCGTCAACCGATTTACAGATTATTGGCAAAACCACTAAAGGCAATATTGTTTATGGATTAAAAGATGCCAATCACAGTCTGCTTAAAGATTTTTATAATCAGATATTTTATCCTAGTGCCGATGGTAATATTAGTTATGAAGAATTTATGGCCACACGGCCAGCGGTGTTTTGGTATGACCAATTTGGTTTACTTATTATGTTTGAGCTGAACAAATTTACTCCCACTGCCGAATGTGGCAAACCGGTAATATACTTGTATCCAGAAAAAACCACCAAAGTAAAAGTGCAATTACAGTTGTCAAAATTAACCGTGTCCGAACCGGCGTATGGCAATGGTTGGGAAGTTGTGGCCGAGCCAGGTGGACAATTAACCGAAATTAAATCTGGTGTAAAATATCCGTATTTGTTTTGGGAAGGATTGGGCGTGGGCGAAGCCGAGCCAACCAATGCCGGGTTTAATGTTAAAGCCGAAAATGTTAGTAAATTTTTGGATGAGAAATTAGTGCTACAAGGATTAAATCAAAAAGAAATTTTTGATTTTAAAGAATTTTGGCTGCCGAAGATGCAGTCCGCGCCGTATTATTTTGTTACTTTTTATGGCACGTCCGATATGAATAATATCGCGCCGTTATTTGTGTCGCCAAAACCGGACACGGTAATTCGGGTATTAATGGATTATCGCGCGGTATCGGCGCCACTGAATCGACCGGAACAAAAACTATCGGCGTTGCCTCGTGCAGGGTTTACTTTAATTGAATGGGGCGGGGTGTTGTATAAGTAATTAGCAGATTAAGCATTTAAAAAAAAGAGCCACGTTTGGTGGCTCTTTTTTAGTTATTTTTAAAATATCGTCTGCGCCCATGGCCGTTTTTTAAATTAGTGTATTTTCTAAATTCGCACAGCGCGCCTTCAATATTTGTTAATGATAACCATGGGGCGTTAGAAAACGCCGGCCGGTAGGCGATGTCATTCCAATTTAAATTATCGGTTACGTCGGAAAATATTTTGGGCAAAATTTTTCGTTGGGCTTGGTGTAAATATTGTAAAATTTCGTTCTGACGCACCGGTGATAGGCGGGACAACCCACTCAAAATTTTTAACCCCCAGAGCGCGCCCGGACCAACGGTCGTAAAATCATCGTCCGTCCAGTTTTGTTTAAAAAATTTCAGATAACTTAAATCTGTCCAAATTTCTCCCGCTAAAAATGGCCCGACTTGGGGCAAACCGCGCAGGACGATGAAAGCGTCCGCCGGCGCGTCGGCTTTATCCAGTCGCTCAGTCAGTTTGGCCAGTTGACTGGATATTTTTTTTAGATTGGCGATGATGCCCGCGTGTTTGCTCATAAACCCAGGGGCGGGAGCAATAATATAGGCGTTGTTAAAAATTGTTTGACCGGATTTTTTTAATTTATCCAAGCGTGCCTTACATTCGTTGGCTTCCGTTTGTTCAAAACGCGTAAACGGTCCGCTCAGTTGTTCAAAAATTTTGTCTTGATTAAAAAAACGAAATAAAATTATATTAAATAATTGCCAGGGGCGCGCTTTAATCGGCTGTAAGCGCGTCAGTAAATAAATAGTACAGCGATCTAATTCGCGATACATATTACAAAATTTATATTTTTGCATTATCGGGTCGGCAGTCCATGGTGAGGGCAATTTTAAAACATGGCGTTTATACCAAATTAATTGACGTTCGTAAATAAAATTAAAAAAATCCCGCGTGGACGCGGGAGATAAAATTGGTTTCATAATTAAAATAGCACTTAAACGGTTTTTGGCTGTTCCAGTTCGCCTTCGGCCCAGCGTACGCCCGCGGCTTTGGTCCGGCGTTTGAGAATTTTTTTGATTTCGTTTAGTAAATCGTTTAATTCCGGAAAATGGTGTGAGGCCTCGTCAAAAGCCCTGACCGCTTTGTCGGCGTAATCGCCGTGGAATTCTTGGGGGATATAATCTTCAATGCCACTTTCAATAATATGTAAAAATGCTTCCATCCGGTCTAACGCTTTAACAAATTTGGCTTCTAAACTAATTTGGTTTTCATATTCTTCCCATAACTGTCGGACATTTTTCCCGATTTTTAAATCGCCGGTCATATTTTGGATGGCCTTTTTTTCGGCCTGTTGTTTTTTGTTGGCCCAAAAATTTCCAGTCATCACTTCGTAGGCGTCAATATCGCCGGTTTGGGCTTCGGCCAAATCGTGGATTAGTGCCATGGCCATAGCTTTTATGATATCAATTTTCAAATTATATTTTTCCGCGATAACCAAAACCATCACCGCTAACCGCCAAGAATGTTCGGCCACGGTGTCGCCGTCGTGTTTTAGAGATGATTTAAAGCGAGGCGCGGATTTAAGTCGAGCGCAACGTTCTAAAAGTTTAATAAATTCTTTGGCGTCGGTAGTTTTCATATTTTTATGTATATTATACCACAAAAATTAATTTTTTCCCACTTCATCGTCCAAATAAATTAGGCGATCAATAGGGGAGGGGGCATGTTGTAAAAATCTTACACACCACCCTGCCCCCAGAGGAGAGTGATGTTGTGCTACGCGGCGAACGGGTCCGGCTCTCCGTCTGCCACGCCGTAGCGTTCACCGCCGCGCTCCGTGTTGTGGTCGATGTCCCCGTGGTGGACCTCAAACGACATTGCCTCACAGACCGGCCGGAGAATGAGTTGGACCGGCGCTTGGTCCAGCCGGAACGTCTGGGGTTCCTTCCCCAGGTTAATGACCGAGAAGATCGAACCGCGCGGGTCGTTGGGATCCGGGCGATAATCCGGATCGTACACGACCGCGGCCGGCACCACCTGCCGCTTGTAGGCGTTCCCCGTTTTTGCCACGACCTCGGGGTACCACCCAGGAGGGGCCACGAAGGTCAGTCCGGTCGCGAACGACGCCACCTGTCCGGGAAGGACAGTGAATTCCTCCACCGGGTAGATGTCCCAGCCTACATCGCTGGGGTGCTTCTTGTTCGGAAGGTGCGCGCCGCGCGCCTTCGCTTCGGGGTGGATACTGAATCTGAACTTCATCGCTGACTCCGGTGGCCATTTTTTCTGGCCGGTTCGTTGTGGTACTACCGGACGGGGAAGAACAGCCCGATCTCGTTGGTAGCGGAACCCTCCGAATCGCTTCCGTGTACGACATTTCGCATCATCGGGGCTCCTTTCTCCCGGAAATCCCCACGGATCGTTCCGACTCCGGCCTTGGCGGGGTCGGTGGCGCCCATCATGGCGCGCCACTTTGTCACGGCGTCATCTCCCTCGATGACGAGTGCGACCAGAGGAGCTGCCGCGGTGAATTCCGTGAGCGCGTCGTAGAACGGGCGTCCGCGATGGGCACCGTAGAACACCTCCGCCTCTTGCTTCGTGACGTGTTTCATCTGCAGCTGGAGGATGCGGAGTCCGGCGTCTTCGATGCGGGCTATGACCTTGCCGATCAGTCCGCGGCTCACGCCGTCAGGTTTGATCAGCGCCAGGGTGCGACACCTTGCCATGACTTTTCCTTCCTGGTTGCGCCTTTCGGTTTGTCGTCACCATGACGAACTTACCGTTGGCATGTCCATGCTTCTTTCTTTAAACTAAGAAAAAATCACGGACATGCAAAAGTTATTGGCACCAAGTAGTTATTTGTAAAGAACTATATTCCTCCTAATCCATTGTCCAATTAACTTAGGCAATAAATTAGGGAGGGGGCATGTTGCTGTTAACTTACACACCACCCTTGCCCCCGGAGGTAGGATGTGTGCCATAGCTATTTTTCGACGTCGTCGTCGACCATCTTGTACATGATCTTGTATTGGGCCTCTTGCCCAAAAAGATCGAGATCAATTCGTTCAGCCTTTGGGTCAATTACAAGCACCCTTTTCCATCTTTTCCCCCATGGCAGGGGGGCGGCCTTCGACGGTTCGACCAGTTCTTTTTCCCCCGTTTTCTTCTTCATGGTCCTCTTCTTTCTAGGTCGCTATTATACCTTAGCCGACCTGTCATTGTTTACATCTGGAGCTATGTCTTGTAGGGAGATATTTTTCAATGTGAAAACAACAACAGACCGGCCAAAGATTTTGTAAAGAACTATTTTACAGAATATTACTCTTACGACTTGACATCTTAGCAAATATAGTGTATATTAGCAATCATAAGGCCATTACTTTGTAAAATAATATTTTACAACTTATAAAAAACCTCATATTTTAGCCAAATATGGCAAAACAAAAATCACCCAGTCAGATTACCAACATTTTAAGTACTTTGGGGGTGGGCGAACATGAAGCTCAACTCTATGTTTTAATGTTAAAAAATGCTCCTGGTACTGCTCAAGAGCTTCAGCTCTTGTCGCATATCCCTCGTACTCTTTTGTATTATTTGTTGCGTCAGTTGGTGGCGGTTGGTTTGGTGGGTGCGCGGAAAGAAAAGTGGCGAACTATTTATCGAGCTGTTGATCCAGAGCATTTATATGAATTATTGTCGCAGCGCGAGCAGGCCGTGGCAACTGATGCGATACATTTGCGTCGTCTTATTCCAGATTTGCGGCGTAGCTATCGTTTGGCTGGCGCTCGCCCCGGTATTAAAACTTTTGATGGTATGGCCGAATATGATCGGGCGCTTTTAGCTGTCGTGGCAAGTCGTCCGGGAGTAATTCGAACATATCGTCCGTTTGATCAAAATAAAAAACCTGGATTAGAGGCCAGGGAAATGTTTGCGGATAGATGCGTTGCTAAAAAAATAAAAACCAAAATATTACTACCGGATGATCCGGCTAGTCGAGCTTTGGTGTTAAAGACGAGCTACAATGATTATACTCAATTTCGTTTGGAAAAATCCACTTTGTCTGGCGGGGTTGATATTATGATATATAGTGGTAAAATACTATACACCACTTATAACAGCCACGAGCCATCGGCGTTGTTGGTAGAGGACGTGGCATTGGCACAGTGGCAAGAAAAGCAGTTTGATTATATTTGGGATAAATCAACTGATATTACATTGTTAAGTATTAATGAAAAATTAGTATGAAAATATATTTTGCCGCTTCCGTGCGAGGTGGGCGAGAATTGCAACCTGTCTATGAAGAGATCGTAAAAATTTTACAAGGATATGGTGAGGTCGTCAATCCATTTTTAGGGAATGAAAAAATATCAGATTTTGGAGAGACGGATTTGAGTAAAGAAGAAATTCATGATCGAGATTTAAGGATGGTGGCAGATTGTGATGTGTTAGTAGCGGAACTAACCGCACCAAGTTTGGGAGTTGGATACGAAATCGCCAAAGCAACAACATTAGGAAAGCGCGTTGTTGGGTTATTTAAAGGCGAAAATACTTATAAATTGTCGGCAATGATAAAAGGGGATAGTGGTGTGGAAGTTTTTAGTTATTTAACAGTAGCTGATTTGAAGGTTATTTTGGAAAAGGTTTTTAGTAAATAATTTTTAAAATAAAAAAGAGCCCGAATTATACGGACTCTTTTTTTGTTGTCATTGCGAACGAAGTGAAGCAATCTAACTTTGGGATTACCGCGTCCCCCGTATCAAGTACGGGGCTAAAGGCGCTCCTCGCAATGACATTAAATAAATTTATCCTACCAACAAAAGAGAAGCCATTAGCGCAATGCCAAACACAAACCAAATCAGTTGTAGCAAAGAACGTTTAGGCGCAGTTTCCTTGTGTAATTCCGGAATTAAATCCGAACCGGCGATATAAATGAAGCTACCGGCGGCAAACGGGACCAAATAATATGTTAGGTATTCGGCATGAGCACCGATAATTAGAACGACTATTGCTCCGAGCAGTGCGGCTAAGGCGGTCATAAAATTCATTAATAAAGCTTTGGGTTTAGTATAGCCACCATGTAGCAATACGCCAAAATCTCCAACTTCTTGTGGAATTTCGTGAAACACGACGGCAATAGTGGTGGCAATTCCAACTGGAATGCTGACAAAATATGAAGCGGCGATAATTAAGCCGTCAATAAAATTGTGAATGGCGTCGCCGAACAAATTCATTTTGGCAAAAGGGTGGATGTGGCCTTCTGTTTGGGGCAAGTGGCAATGGCGCCAATGAATTAATTTTTCCATTATAAATGATGTCAAAAT
This sequence comes from Candidatus Magasanikbacteria bacterium RIFOXYD2_FULL_41_14, assembly GCA_001784475.1. Lineage (GTDB taxonomy): Bacteria > Patescibacteriota > Patescibacteriia > Magasanikbacterales > GWA2-37-8 > XYD2-FULL-41-14. The sequence continues at coordinate 13,338 of MFRE01000007.1, read as the reverse complement.
ACCGGCCAGAGTCAAAAAGGGGGCAATATGTTGGCCACCACAAGTTTCGGCCGTGGCTTCTGGTAAGAGGTGCAAAAAAGCATCGCCAAATAAAGCGCCGGCGGAAAAACTCACCATGTAGATGAGAATTTGTTTGAGTCGGTCGGTTTTAATGGATAAAAAAATTATACCAATAAGCGACATGGCGCTAACGAGTAATACACTTACTAGCGTATAAATAATTATTTGTGTCATAAATTATTTGTTACAGCGGTTGCACAGTCCGCTAAATTCTAAATGATGATTTGTAATAGTGCAGTTATTGATATAAGTAACGTCTGCGAGCATTTTACATAGTATAGCTGGCAATTTCAACTGTTTAATTTTTTTGCATTTGCTACAGATTAAATGGTGGTGGTGCTCGGTTTGGATTTCGTAATATTTTTTGCGTCCAGGTAGATGTAGTTCGTTAATGAGACCCAAATTATTTAAAAAATTTAGTTCCCGATAAACCGTGGTTTTGTTGGCTGGTAGGCCCCTTTTTTTTAATTCAGGCAAAATTAAATCTACACTCCAGGGGCCATTTTTTGACAAAGTTTCAATAATGGCTCGACGACGGGGGGTAAGTCGTTCTTCCCTGTCTTTTAAAATTTGGTAAATTTTTTTGGTGGGCATAGCATTTACATTGTTTTGCCTGTTTACTATACGCAACTTAGTTGCGTTTGTCAAGAGGGGGTATTTCTAGAGCTGTGGATAGATTTAGCTAATTTTGATTGATTTTATGTTATACTACTGTTGCATATATGAATAATTATCGAACTAAAAAATTAAAAAGGTTGGCCACGGCGTTGTTGATTGCAAAAGATGAAACACAAATGTTAAATTTTTTGCGAGATTTGTGCACGCTGGAAGAGTTGGAAGAATTAGGTAGTCGCTTCCAAGTAGTGGAACTATTGGCCGCTGGCAAATCATATCGAGAAATTGCTAAGCTGGCCAAGGTATCAACGACCACCATAACGCGCATATCCCATTGGCTTGTCCACGGCGAGGGCGGGTATCGGGCGGTGCTCTCAAAATTAAAGAAAAGTAAAAAATCCGCAAAATGATGCGGGTTTTTTAATTGACGCAAACTTATCCACAGGCGAAACTTGACAAATTATTGATTATGTATTAATGTATTAATACGCTAATACAGATAGCGAATCATTTAATATAGTACTAATTATATGTCAGTAGCCAAATATCGTCTTTTTATAACATTGTTGGCCGCCACTGTTATTGTTGTGGCGCCGACTGTCGTTATGGCAGAAACTATTGTTAGCAGTTTTGGCTTAGAAGGAACGATTGACTCAATTAGTCTTCAAAATATCACCTTAAGTCCGGCTACAGATGTTAATATGTCCACAGGTGCTGTGTTATTATGGGATAATTCTGGTAATAGCGTTGTAGACACTTCTAGCCAACCCGTCTATGTGGTTTTACCAAACTCTGGTAATCAAAACCAAAGTGGAACATTTACTATTGGGTCAGTGGCCCAGTCTGATTCCGAAGTTGTTGAAATAAATGATATGATTGTAGCAGATAGTAATTATGATGACAGGGCGCCCGCTATTCCAAATAATCAATTTTTAAAAGAAAATAATAAAAAAATAAAAAGCGGTGCGCAACCAATGAAGTCGCTGGTCAAACGTTTAAAAGAGATGAAGTTAAAGATAAATCAACAAAATCTAATTCATCAACGCAATTGCCCTTGGTAACAAATCTCTGGTAGGTTTGTTGTTTAGGGCAAAATCGCCAGTCAGGCGATTTTTTGTTTGGTAAGCTAAATTATTATGATAATTAAAAATATATGAAAACAAAAAAGAAAATTATTCCCAGAATATTAAAAGGTACGCGTGATTTTTTACCAGCTGAAATGACTAGGCGCAATTTAGTGCAGAGCAAGATCGTGTCTATATTTGAGCGTTTTGGTTATGATTCAATTGATACTCCGGCCATAGAATATGCTGAAACGTTGGTGGGTAAATATGGTGATGATGGTTCTAAACAGTTGTACAGATTTGAAGATAACGGTGGGCGTGATGTGGCCTTAAGGTTTGATCAAACTGTGCCGTTTGCGCGCCTTGTTTCTGCTAATTATTCACAATTGCCCATGCCGTTTAAGCGCTACCAGATTTCCAAAGTATGGCGGGCGGATAAACCGGCTAAAGGGCGTTATCGCGAATTTACACAATGCGATATTGATATTATAGGCACAAAGAACTTGTTGGCTGAAACTGAAATCGCCAAGGCAATTTACTTAGTGTTTAAGGAGTTGGGGTTTGAAAAATTTGTCATAAAGATTAATAGCCGGCGGTTAATTAACAGCATTTTGGATTTTTTAAAGATTGAAAAAGAAAAACAACCGGCGATAATGCGTATTTTGGATAAGCTTAACAAGATCGGTCGCGATGGTGTCACTCAAGAAATGAGCCAAGTTTGTGATGTCAGTGTTGTCAAAAATATCCTAAAGACAATGGTGCTTGTTGGTACTAATCAAGAAAAAATTGAAAATCTAAAAAAATATGATATTGCGGAGGTAGAAATGTTCCTTCAGCTTTGCGGTGACGCCGGCGTGCCGGAAGAATTTTTGGAGTTTGACCCGAGTTTGGCGCGCGGGCTTGATTATTACACTGGGATTATTTATGAGGTTTACCCTCAAGGAGTGGATATTGGAGCGGTTTGCGCCGGGGGGCGGTATGATGATTTGTGTGGCATGTTTACCGACAAAGAGATCAGTGGCGTTGGGGTGGCGTTTGGTTTTGATCGTATTGTTGTTGCGATGGAAGATTTGGGCTTGCTCAATGATGTAAAATTCAATTCAGATGTGGTGGTCGCTTATTTTGACGAAATTACTTTGCCTAAGTCATTGGAAGTATGGAGCCAATTGCAAACTGCCGGCATTAATACGGAAATATATTTTGAGCCAGCAAAATTGCCAAAGCAATTTGCTTATGCCGATAAGAAAAAAGTAAAATTTGTTGTAATTTGTGGCCCTGATGAAGTAGCTGATAATGCCGTTACTATTAAAAATATGGAAACTGGCAAGCAAAAGACAATCCCTCAAGCGCAGTTAGATAAGTATTTTAGTGGATATACCAATTTATGACATCAGAAAATAACGTTCGTATTGCGGTTCAAAAAAGAGGGCGCTTGCAAGACCCCAGTTTAAGTTTTATCAGGTCGCTCGGGTTTGAATTTGATACCACACGGTTGGGTGATCTGGTTGTTAAATGCACTAACGCGCTGGTAGAAATTTTGTTTGTTCGCAATAGTGATATACCAGAATATGTTAAAGCTGGTGTGGCTGATTTTGGAATTGTTGGTGAGAATGTTATTTATGAACGGGGGGAAAATTATAAAGTAGTGAAACGATTGGGGTTTGGCCAATGTAAATTAGTGATTGCGTTCCCCAAAAAATTACCTCGGCGAGAAATTAAAGATTTGCAAGACGAGCGTATTGCTACTTCGTATCCTAACAGTTTAAGAAAATTCCTGCGACAAAATGACGTAAGCTCATCTATTATTGAAATTAATGGTTCCGTGGAAATTGCACCGCGATTGGGTTTGGCCGACGCGATTTGTGACATCACCCAAACCGGCAAGACCCTGTCCGAGTGCGGGCTGAAGGCTATTGCCACCATATTTGAGTCTCAAGCAGTTTTGATTGAAAGTCCGTTTAATCGGAAAAAAAATAATATTGTTCTGGAAAGAATCTAATATGAAAATTGTTAAATTATCGGAATTAAAAAAAAATCCAAATTTTAAACAAATCATGAAGCGCAGTCAACAAAATTACGCGCCCGTGTCTTTTGTGGTAAAAAAAATTATGGCTGAAGTGAAACTAAATGGAGATGAAGCGGTTAGAAAATATACTAAAAAATTTGATCGGGTGGACATTGTGAACACTAAAGTAAGTCGTCAAGAGATCAAGGAGGCTTATACAAAAGTAAGTAAGGAATTTTTAAAAGCGCTCGCGCAGGCAATACGAAATATATCTTTGGTACAAAAAAATCAGATGCAGAGTCGCGCGTTAAAAATTGTCAGGCCGGTTATTGGTGTGCGTGTCTGGAATAAATGGCAAGCAATTGAAAAAGTTGGGCTGTATGTACCGGGAGGTCGGGCGCAATATCCATCTTCGGTTTTAATGAATGGTATACCGGCAAAATTAGCTGGTTGTAAAAATATTGCGATCGCTACGCCGCCGCGCTCAGACGGTTTGGTGGCGCCAGAATTATTGGTAGCAGCTGATAAAATTGGGATAGTTGATATTTATAAAATTGGTGGCGCGCAAGCCATTGCGGCTTTTACATATGGTACATCTAGCGTGACTAAGGTATCTAAAATAGTCGGGCCGGGTAACTCGTATGTGGCTGCTGCCAAATTAACTGGGTTTGTGGCAGGAGAAATATCGATTGATTTACCGGCTGGTCCTTCAGAAGTGTTTATTATCGCTGACGAGACTGTTAACCCAAAATTTGTTGCCGCCGATTTAATGGCCGATGCTGAACACGGACCCGATGGTGCAGTGGTGCTTATCACTACCTCAGCATCATTGGCACAGGCCGTATTATTGGAAATAGAAAAAAATATTGGGCGGTTCTCAACTCAGGAAAATATCAGAAATTCAATCAACAGTTTCGGTTTGTTTGCGTTAGTTGAGACATTAGACGAGGCAATTGTTTTTGCAAATGATTATGCGCCCGAGCACATTCAGATAATGACAAAAAACGCGTCTAAAGTGGCCAAAAGAATAACTAATGCTGGATCTATTTTTGTGGGCATTTATACCTGCAAATCCGCCGGAGATTATGCGACCGGCGCAAATCACGTTTTGCCAACCGGCGGCGCTGCCAAAATGTTTGGCGGGTTGTCGGTGTTTGATTTTATGCGATTGGTTGAGTGCCAAAGTTGTGATGTTAATGGATTGCGAAAGATTAAAGACACGATTGAGACATTCGCAAGCGCGGAAAATTTGCCAGCGCACAAATATTCTTGTAGCGTCAGATTTAAGGGAAAATAATTATATGAATAATTTAGTGAGAAAATCAGTCGCGCGGTTGGCGCCCTATTGCCCACCCCTTAGCGGCCGGCGCGCTTACCGCGGGTTTTTGTTGGATTTTAATGAACGCACCGAGCCGTATGGGCAAGTTGTTGACGCGGCTTTAGTTAAGTTTGTAGCGGAAAATCGTTTACAGTGTTACCCGGAGTATGGCGATGTCAATCAACTGGTGGCGCAATATGCCGGAGTTAAGGCGGAAAATATTTTATTGTCCAATGGTTCGGACCAAGCCATTGATTTAATATTTCGGGCTTTTGCTGGTGAGGGTGATAAGGTAATTATACCATCACCCAGTTTCGCGATGTTCTATCAGTGCGCCGGAGTAAACGGTAATGAGGTTCTGACACCACAATATGATCGCGCTAGTGGGGCGTTTCCGTTGCAAGCGGTGTTAGATGTCGTTGATGAGAGTGTCAAGCTAATCGTAGTTTGTAACCCCAATAATCCGACGGCAACTTTGCTTTCAGTCGCTGATATCAGGCGGATTTTGGACGTGGCTAAAAAAGCGGTGGTGTTGGTTGACGAGGCTTATGTGGAGTATTCTGGTGAGTCGGCGACGTCATTGTTATCCAGTTATCCTAATTTGATTATTACTCGTACATTTTCCAAGGCCTTTGGTTTGGCCGCTCTACGAGTGGGCTATGTGGTGGCTGCATCCGCTGTGATTGATGAATTGATTAAAATTCGTGGGCCATATGATGTGAATATGGTCGCGCTCGCGGCCGTGCGGGCGGTGCTGAGTAATTTAGAGCCATTACGCGTGTATGTGCGGGAAGTGATGATGGTATCTAAGCCGTTGGTAGAAAATTTTTTTACTGATAATAAAATTTTTTTCTACCCGAGCGTCGCGGATTTTATTTTATTTCGCCCGGTTAATCCCGAGAAGGTGTTCATGACTTTGAAAGATAATGGTTTTTTGCTTCGGCCTCGGCGTGGTTATGGTTTTGATGGCACCTTGCGGTTAAGTTTTGGCACCGCGGTACAGACGCGTCAGTTTATTGAAGTTTATAAAAAAGTATGTCTGAACAATTAACCAAATACGCTTTTATTGATCGGGACGGGACTTTGATTCATGAACCGACGCTAAAAGAAACCAAACCGGGCGATGTTCCTTATCAAATTGACAGCTTAGGAAAATTAAAAATTTTGCCGGGTGTTATTAATGGTTTGCAGAAATTGGTGGCGGCTGGGTATCGGTTGGTGATGATATCCAATCAAGATGGACTTGGTGCTGAGATATTTCCGCGGCCGAGTTTCGATAGCCCGCAAAATAAATTATTAGAGATATGTGAAGATAGTGGAATTATTTTTGAGATGATTTTAATTTGTACGCACTTGCCAGTCGATGATTGCAACTGTCGCAAACCAAAGACCGGTTTAGTTGATAATTTGCCGATGATGGAAAATATTGATCGAGTGAACAGTGTGGTAATAGGGAATAGCCATACCGATAAAAAATTCGCGGAAAAGTTAGGGCTAAAATTCGTGGAGATAAAAACTAATACTACTTTTAAGGTAATTTTATGAAAAATAGAACTGCAAAAATTATCCGCAATACCAAGGAAACCAAAATTGAGGTAGCACTTAATTTGGACGGTACTGGTAAATATTCCATTAATACCGGGGTAGGATTTTTAGACCACATGCTTTCAGCTTTGGCCAAGCACGCTTTGTTTGATTTGTCGGTTTTGGCTAAAGGGGATTTAGAGATTGACGAGCACCACACGGTGGAGGATGTTGGCATCTGTTTGGGGCAAGCGATTGATCAGGCCTTGGGCGAGCGCCGCGGTATCGGCCGGTATGGTTTTTGGGCGCCGTTAGATGAAGCTTTGGTTCAAGCCGTGATTGATTTTGGCGGTCGTTCCTATTTGGTTTGGAATGTTAAATTTAGGCGAGAAAAAATTGGCGATTTGCCGACAGAATTATTGGAAGATTTTTTTAAGGCCTTGTCGGATAATGCTCGGGCCAATATCCATATTAATCTGCCTTATGGACGCAATGAGCACCATATGGCGGAAGCGATCTTTAAAGCCACGGCTCGAGCATTGCGTCAGGCCGTCGCTATTGATGTCAAAAATAGTGGAGAGGTTCCGAGCACAAAGGGAAAAATATGATTGTTATAATTGATTACAAATCAGGGAATGTTGGCTCTCTGCAAAATGCTATTTTGGGGTTGGGTTATGATTGCGAAATTAGTTCTGACCCGGGAAAAATTAAAAAAGCCAATAAAATAATTTTTCCCGGGCAGGGCCGGGCCAAAAGCGCTAGGCGTGAATTGAAAAAAAGTGGTATTGATAAAATTATCAAAAGTACCCGAGTGCCATTTTTGGGAATATGTCTCGGCATGCAATTATTGGCGGATTTTTCCGCCGAAGATAATGTTAGTTGTCTTTCCGTAATACCGGGCAATGTGTTTAAGTTGCCGGCTGGTTTAAAAGTTCCACAGATCGGCTGGAATCGCGTGCGGTTTTCCCGAAGTTCACCATTATTGACTGGAATTAATAATAATGAGTTTTTTTATTTTGCTCACTCTTATTATTTTCAAGCGTCGGCTCAGTATGTTTTGGCCACTACTGATTATGGGGTAGAATTTCCGGCCGTTATTTCTCGTGATAATTTTTATAGTGTTCAGTTTCACCCGGAAAAATCCGGTTTAGCCGGTTTGAAATTATTAAATAATTTTTGCGCCATATGAAAATTATTCCCGCTATTGATATTATTGCCGGACGTTGTGTGCGTTTGACCCAAGGTGATTACGGCCGGGTTAAGCGTTATGCCGTTGATCCGGTCGTTGCCGCTCTGCAATTTAGAGAGAGTGGGGCGTCGTGTTTACAAGTTATTGATTTAGATGGCGCTAAATTTGGTTACCCTAAAAACGAAAAAATAATTAAGAAAATTTTTCAAGCCACCGGTTTGCCGATTACGGTCGGTGGTGGAATTCGCGATTTAAAAACCGCCAAGCAGTTTTTGGATTCGGGGTTTTATCGGGTGATACTTAGTACTGCCGTTTTCAAGAAAAATTTAGTAAAAAATTTAATTGCTAACTATGGCGCGGAAAGAATTGTGGTCGCGGTTGATGTTAAAGATGGACAAGTGATGACGCGCGGATGGCGACAGGCAGCGGGAATGAGCATTGACCAATATTTGAAATTAATCAAAGCCGTTGGCATTAATCAAATTTTACTGACTGATGTTGTCCGCGACGGGACGCTCTCTGGCCCAAATTTTGTTTTGGCCAGTAAGGTTATTAAAAATAATTTTAAAGTAACGGTTGCCGGCGGTATTACTACTTTGGCGCAGTTGCGACGGTTAAATCGTTTGGGTGCTGACGGTGCCGTAATTGGTAAAGCGGCTTATGAAGGCCAAATTGATTTAGTGTCGGTGTTTAAATATTTTTCGCGCGATAATTTAGCCAAAAGAATTATCCCCTGTTTAGATATTAAGGATGGTTTAGTTGTTAAAGGTAAGCGTTTTCAAGAGTTGGCGGTTATTGGCGACGCGGTGGAGTTGGCAAAATCATACAGTCAGAATGGCGCGGATGAGTTGGTATTTTTGGATATTGCCGCGACCATTGAAAAAAGAAAAACTTTAATAACGCTCGTTCAAAAAATTGCTAAAAATATTAACATTCCTTTTACCGTTGGAGGTGGAATTAATTCGTTGGCCGATGTAAAAAAATTATTGGCTGCCGGAGCGGATAAAGTATCGCTTGGTAGCGCGGCCGTTCGTAATCCGAATTTAGTTAAACAAATCGCCCGTCGGTTTGGCTCTCAATGTTTGGTAATTTCTTTAGACGCCAAGCGGTATCGCGGCGGTTGGCGAGTATTTATTGACAGTGGCCGTAAGCCCACTGGAATTGACGCGGTTGGGTTCGCGCGTTTGATGGAAAAAAATGGCGCCGGGGAATTGTTGGTAAATAGTTTGGACCGCGACGGCACCAAACGTGGTTTTGACGTGGAGTTATTAAAAATAATCGCTGAAACAGTCAAAATACCGGTAATTGCTTCCAGTGGCGCCGGTTCCAAGCAAGATTTTTTACAGGCGATCACGCTCGGGAAAGCCGATGCGGTTTTGGCCGCTAGTGTTTTCCACTATGGCCAAATTGGTATCAAAGAATTAAAAAAATATCTTAAAAGTAAAAATATAAATGTAAGAATATGAAAAAAATTTCTCTTAAAAAAATTAACTTCTCCAAATTGGACGGCTTGGTGCCGGCGGTGATTCAAGATTGTGATACCAAAGTGGTGTTGATGGTTGGTTTTATGAATAAGTTGGCTTTAGAAAAGACAATTGAATCAGGGAAAGTAACATTTTGGAGCCGTAGCAAAAAGCGTCTATGGGAAAAAGGTGAGGAGTCGGGCAATTATTTACAGGTTGTATCCATAGCCGACGATTGCGATGGCGACACGATTTTGATTTTGGCTCGTCCGAGCGGTTCTGTCTGTCATACCGGCAGATATTCATGTTTTAATGAGTCGTTCAATGGCGGTTTAAATTTTATGTCGCAATTATACAATTTACTTAGGACGCGCAAAAAAGAATTACCAAAAAATTCATACAGTAGTTCTCTCTTTAAAGGTGGAATTGACAGGATTGTCCAAAAAATAGGGGAAGAGGCGGCGGAAGTAATTATTGCTGGTAAAAATAAATCAAATCGACGGGTGATAGAAGAATTTTCTGATCTATTATTTCACTTGACAGTACTATTGGTCCAAAGAAATATACCATTTAGTAAAATAATTTTGGAGTTGGAAAAAAGGAGCGAGAAATCAAAATAATGCGATTTATTTTTTCGTTTTAGTAAGTATCTGTCGGGGTTAGACAAATCCCATAATTTTTGGTATATTAGAACCATTAATTCAATGTCACTAATCAACACTAATAGCTTGATTGCTAGGTAAGTTTTGTTAATCAAGATTACACTTGCGTCAAAGTATTCGTGTAAATTTGTGAATAAATATTCGTGGTTCTATGTCTATTTTAGTATCCGGTACTTTGGTTTATGACCATATCATGAATTTTCCCGATAGTTTTAAAAATCATATTTTACCAGAGCAGGTGCACATTTTGAATGTTTGCTTTATGGTAGATAAATTAGAGCAGAGTTGGGGCGGAACGGCTGGGAATATTGCTTACACTATGAAGTTATTGGGAGTTGATTCGTTTTTGGTGTCAACTTTAGGCAAAGATGGCGGGCAATATTTAGAGCATTTGCGTTCACTTGGTATTAATATTGAAAATGTTATTACCGATGACAAGCAAAATACGGCGGCGGCGTATATCACTACCGATGCCGATGATAATCAAATTACCGCTTTTTTTAACGGGCCTTTATATCGTTCGCTTGAAACTGAGGTGGATAGATTACCGAATTTAACTTTGGCGCTTATCTCTCCCACTTATAAGGAAGTAATGAAAAAACATTTGCTGGATTGTTTTCAAGCCGGCATCAAAACTGTATTTGATCCGGGCCAGCAAATGACGGCGTTTGATGAAATGGAGTTGAAAAAAATGATTTCGCAGGCGCATTTTGTCGTGGGCAATGATTATGAAATTAAATTATTGCAGGAACGCACTGGTTGGGACAGTAAAGAGATGCTAAAAAATTGTAAAGTATTAATTACCACTTTGGGTGAAAAAGGGTCGGTAATTATGACAGCCGATGGCGAGACCGTAGAAGTGGGTGCTTGTGCCCCACAATCGTTTGATGATCCGACTGGGGCAGGGGATGCTTACCGCGCCGGATTTTTTGTTGGATATGAACTTGGCTATAACTGGAAAACTTGTGGGCAGATGGGGGCAGTGGCGGCTAGTTATGCCATAGAGAGTTATGGCACGCAGGCGCATAAATTTACCAAAGAGGAATTTAGTGAACGATATCAAAAAAGTTTTAATGAAAAATTAGCATTTTAATTTTTATGTTTTTGCCAATTTTATTTATTGTAATCGGTTTAGTGATTTTAATTTTTGGCGCTGAAGGATTGGTGCGCGGGGCGGCTTCGGGCGCTAAAAAATTGGGTATTAAGCCACTGGTGGTCGGTTTGACGGTGGTGGCTTTTGGCACCTCGGCGCCGGAATTAATTGTCAATCTTTTTTCCGCGGCGCGCGGTTCGGCTGATATTGCCATTGGTAATATTGTGGGTAGTAATATCGCCAATATTTTGTTGATTTTGGGAGTGTGCGGCGCGATACGAGCGCTGAAGGTGGGGAGCAACACTGTTTGGAAAGAAATTCCTTTGGCTTTGCTCGCGATTTTATTGGTTTTTGTAATGGGCAATGACGCGCTTTTGGATAAAGTGGATTTTAATATCTTGTCTCGCACCGACGGTTTGGCTTTAATGGGATTTTTTGTAATTTTTCTTTATTATACTTATGGTTTGGCAAAATCCGAGCCCGGAGCAAAAGATGAGATCTCGGATTATTCTTGGCCAATATCAATCGGCCTAACTGTGGCCGGTTTAGTGGGGTTGTTTTTGGGTGGGAAATTGTTGGTTGATAACGCCATTATTTTGGCGCGTATTGCCGGAATGTCTGAGGCGCTTATTGGTCTGACGATTGTGGCCATAGGAACATCATTGCCGGAATTAGCCACTTCGGTTATCGCCACCATTCATGGCCATGATGATATTGCTATCGGCAATGTGGTCGGTTCCAATATTTTTAACACTTTTTGGATTTTGGGGCTAACCTCAACGATTTTGTCATTGCCATTTACTCCGGCGGTTAATTTTGATATTGGCGTTAATATTATCGCCACTCTGCTATTGTTCGCTTTTATGTTTATTCATAGTAAACAGCGGTTAAATCGCTGGCAGGGGTTTATGTTTGTCGGGTTTTACGTTGTTTATGTTGGATTTTTAATTTATCGCGGTTAAACGTACTATGATTGTTTTTTCCGCTTTGGCTACTATTGGTGTCGCGCTGGTCTTAATCAGTCAATGCGCCGGTGTTTTAGTGAGAACTCTTAGCGCTTTTGGTAAAAAATTGGGCTGGGGAGAATTTACGGTCGGGTTTTTTTTATTGGGAATCGCGACCAGCGCGCCGGAGTTGTTTATCGCGATTAACGCCGGGTTAGAGGGCAAACCGCAATTGTCTTTGGGTAATTTAGTGGGAGGCATCGTGGTGCTTTTTACTTTGTTGGTTGGTTTGAGCGCGGTTTTGCAAAAGGAAGGAATTTTTACCGGTGATAAATTTTCTTCTTTCAATTTATTTCGTTTCGTGCCGAAATTTTTGCCTTTTGCCCGTCGTGAGTTTTTTGTTAAGGATTTGATTTTAATGGCGGTGGTGGTATTGTTACCCCTGCTTTTAATCGCGGATCGGGAATTGTCGCGCTGGGATGGCTTGGCGCTTATGGTTGCTTATGGATTTTTTGTGGCGCACGCGGTTTATGATCGCCGGTTAAACGGCTGGGAACCGCCAACACGAGAATATGCTTGGCCGGAATTAGTTGTTAAATTCGGTTTGGCTTTGGCCGGTTTATTGGTTTTTTCTTGGGTCATTACCGAGCAATCATTGGTGCTGATGACCGCTTGGAATGTGCCGGCGGTTTGGGTGGGACTCGTGGTATTGGCAGTGGGGACGAATTTGCCGGAGTTGACGATAATATTGCGCGGTCGGCGTGAAAATCCGGAGGTAGTGGTCGGTGATATTTTGGGGAGCGCGTCCGCCAATATTTTAATAATTGGAGTTTTGGCAATGTTATTTCCATTTTCAATTATTTCTTTGAAACATTTTATTTTAGCGGCGATTAGTTTAGCGGTGGCTTCGGTCGTGATGATGGTTTTTTTACATACCAAAAATCGTTTGGAAAGATGGGAAGGCGCGGTGCTTATCGGTTTATATTTGGTTTATTTAGCATTAGAAATAATTTGGTGATAAACGCGAATTTTATTTATAATTATTTTAATTATTATGCCGGAATACAAAATAAAAGACATTGGTTTGGCCGATTGGGGTAGAAAAGAAATTGACATTGCGGAAAAAGAAATGCCGGGACTAATGGCAATTCGGAAAAAATATTCAGCCAAAAAACCATTGAAGGGTTTGAAAGTAACTGGATCATTACACATGACAATTCAGACGGCAGTATTGGCCGAAACTTTAGCGGCTTTGGGGGCGCAAGTGCGTTGGGCAAGTTGTAATATTTTTTCCACGCAAGACCACGCGGCCGCGGCCATTGCGAAGGCGGGAATTCCGGTGTTTGCTTGGAAAGGTGAAACACTGGCGGAGTATTGGTGGTGCACTGAACAAGCGTTAAA
>MFRE01000006.1:53265-53799 GCA_001784475.1 Candidatus Magasanikbacteria bacterium RIFOXYD2_FULL_41_14 | reverse complement strand
TTTCAAGAAAGCCCCGATTTTCGCCAACGATTTCGAACGGCTCCCCCAACAAATATAAGTATATGAATATATATTATAAAATATTAATTGGAGTAGTGGCAATAATTTTAATAAGCGGGGGATTAACAAAATTATATTATTCACTTCCTAAAACACCGGAAGTAGAAACAATTGAGACAACACCCGTGACACCAGAAAAAATTATCGAATCAATTCCGGAGTTAGCGACAACGACTGTCGCAATTGCCACCTTTACACCAACAACTACCCAAACAAATTTAATTACTAAAAAGAACGCAATATCTATGGTAAAAATTATAACAAATAAAGGAGAAATTACTTTGGAATTATTTCCAACTGACGCGCCGAAGACGGTAGAGAATTTTTTGACTTTGGTAAAAAAAGGTTTTTATGATGGGGTAATTTTTCATCGCGTTATTTCCGGTTTTATGATTCAAGGTGGCGACCCAACCGGCACGGGCAGTGGCGGGCCGGGTTATCAATTTGAAGATGAATTAAATCCTAGTACTGATT
>MFRE01000006.1:50877-53203 GCA_001784475.1 Candidatus Magasanikbacteria bacterium RIFOXYD2_FULL_41_14 | reverse complement strand
ATGACGAAAGTAGAAATTTTAAAATAATATTTTATGCGCAATAAATTATTAATTATATTCGTGTTGATAATTTGTGTGGGCTTAGTATTTAGTTTAGTAAAATATTATTATAATTTAAATTACGAAAAACCGTTGTCGAACGCAGTGACGCAAAATCCAACTTCAACCACGTCTATTTATTCTAGTCCAGAGGTCGGAATTTCTTTTAAAGTTCCAGTCGATTACGCGGTCTCAAATTGGGTAGATATTTCTGATCGGGGTGATCAGTTAAATATTACCGCTCAAGTTTATGTTGTAAATGAAGAAGGGGAGTCAGCAAATTTACCGCCGGTTTTGTCAGTCACTCGTTTTCGAGGAATGCCATTTTCTGGCTATAAAGAATTATTTGGACTTGGTATGACTACCGGAGAAGTTAGGTTTTTAGATTTATTGTGTGGTCAGGGGGTTGTGTTAACAAATAGTGAGCCTAGTACGGCCGGACCAGTTATAGTTTATCATAGTTACGTGTTTCACGATGGTCAAAATTTATTTAGCATATCAGCTTGGGAAAATTCTGATTGGCCTGGGATGGAAGATTTAATTAAATCCGTTAAATTATTAAATTGTAAATAATATGTCCAGAACAAAATTATTTTGGCGGGGCGCTTTGCACGCTTTATTGGCTTCATTGTATATTTTGGGAGTCGCCACTTTAATGACTAATGGTGAAAAATTATTAGGCAATATGCCGATGCCAGTCGGGCCGTTTGCCATGCTATCTTTATTGGTAATTTCCACGGCCGTAATGGGCGTGTTGTTTTTTGGTCGGCCGGTGATGTTGTTTTTAGAAAATAAAAAATCCGAGGCGTTATGGTTTTTGGGATTTACCATGGGTGTGTTTATTTTTATCGCGCTGGCGTCTTTTGTAATTTTGGCCGGAGTTAATGTCCTGATTAAATAATTTTTATGACTTTAATTGAGTCAAATTTTGTTTTAATCCGAACCGCCGTACCGGTCGCGGGAGCGTCAAAAGTGCGCGAAGCGATGGGAGCGGCTGGGGCGGGCCAGCAGGGTAATTACAGCCATTGTAGTGGTTCACACGCGTCCACAGGGCGATTTATCCCATTGGAAGGGGCACATCCTGCCATTGGACAAATTGGCCAACCAGAGGAAGTAATTGAGGAAACTATTGAAATGATGTGCCACAAAGACTTGGTCGAAAATGTTGTGTTGGCATTGCGTGGCGCGCATCCATACGAAGAACCGCCAATTGACATTTTGCCACGTTATGATATAAAATAGGGCTTCACTACGTTATGCCCTATAAATTATTAGCCAGTAAATAATGAAATGTTCTACCGTAGTTTACACGGCGTAGCGTAGCGAAGCCGTGCCCCCATAGTTCAGTGGCAGAACGGCGGTATCGTAAACCGCAGACATCAGTTCGATTCTGATCGGGGGCTCAACTATGATAAAAATATCGCGCAAATTTTTAGTAGTTATTTTATCCATTACTTTGGGTATTTTTTATTTTTTACCTGTTTTCGCCGCTCCAACTTCAACAATTAATGCTGGTTTTGTAAATGGTTTATGGTTTTCAAAAACTCCATTTTTTGATGGCGACAATGTGAGAATATATACCGCAGTTCAGAATCAGTCGCCTTATGATATAATTGGAAAAATTAATTTTTTTGATAGTAGCAATATAATCGGAAGCGTTGATTTTTCCGCCACAACTGGTCAATTGGCACAAAAGTGGGTTGACTGGCATGCTGTTGGGGGCAATCATTCTCTATACGCGACCGTTAGTAATGTGAAAAAAACATTGCCTGGCAGTGAACCTGAGGATGTTGAGATCGGATTTATTTCATTGTTACCTGTTTCTCAATTTATTGACATTGATACCGATAAAGACGGATTAGGTAATTTGGTTGATCCTGACGATGATAACGATGGTTTGTCTGATGAACGGGAAAAAGATTTGCATACTGATCCGCTTTTAGTTGATTCAGATAAAGATGATATTAATGATGACGAAGAGGTACGCAAGGGTTTAGATCCAATCGTATTTAATATTGCTCCAGCTTCTGAATTGGACAAAATAATAATTAATAAAAAAACAGAATTTGATTTTAAAAATATAACCGTACCCAGCGGAGGGCAGAAAGTCGTCCAAGAAATTGCACAGCGCTTGGAAACTGTTACAGGGCTAGCCAGCAGTAAAAGTGGAGGTTTGATAAATAAACTCACCGATCGGCTTGAAGACACAAGAAGTAATATTATAAATTCCGCTCCTTTAGATGAAAAACCTTTAAGTTTTATAAGTGTAGCAGTTACTGAATTGACG
>MFRE01000006.1:22963-50824 GCA_001784475.1 Candidatus Magasanikbacteria bacterium RIFOXYD2_FULL_41_14 | reverse complement strand
CCTGCGCGTTTGGTTATTAGAGTTACTAATTATTATTTTGGGGAATAAGTGGCTCTTGTCAATCGTTTGTATATTATGGCTCTGGGCGTTAATTAAGGCAATTCGCGCTTTTTTTAACTAATTTTTTACATTGGTGGGTAGTTTATACACAGTTCGTCTTTTTATCTTCTTAAATTTATGATATACTAAATTTAAGGATTATATGATAAAAGTAAACGGGGTTACCAAAATATATTCAACATCATCTGTTGCTCTACGCGACATCAATCTGCATATCAAAGCGGGTGAATTTGTGTCCGTAATTGGCCAGAGCGGGAGTGGTAAAACTACCCTATCAAAACTTTTAATCGCTGAAGAGCGACCTACGAAAGGCGGGATTCAAATAGGTGATTGGGATATTTCTAATATTTCAGCAGGCGAAGTTCCTTTATTACGCCGTCAAATTGGGATGATTTTTCAGGATTATAAACTTTTGCCAAAAAAAACCGCTTTTGAAAACGTCGCCTTTGCCTTGGAAGTTGCCGGTGAAAGTAACCGACGTATTCGTCAGGTGGTGCCACAATTATTGGAAATTGTTGGTCTTACAAATCAGGCAACTCGCTATCCGTCGCAACTTTCGGGCGGAGAACAGCAACGAATTGCCATTGCGCGATCGCTTGCTCATCGTCCTAAAATTATTGTTGCCGATGAACCGACTGGTAACTTAGATTCAATTAACACCGAAGAAATTATTCAAATTCTTAAAAAAATAAACGAATTCGGCACGACGATTATGTTATTGACTCACAATCGCGATGTTGTTAACAGTTTGCATCGTCGGGTTATTACTTTGCAAGATGGGCAAATTACCTTGGACCAGTCAGAAGGAAAATATTTAATTTAAACATATGGCCTTAATAAGACGAGTTTTTAAATTTGCGTTTCAAGATGTCGGACGCAATATCGGCATGTCTTTTATGACTGTATTTATTTTGGTTTTAATGTTGTTGTCAGTAAACGCGCTATGGTCGGTTGAAATTTTAACTGGTGAAGCAGTGCATTTAGTAAAAGATCAGATTAATGTTAGTATTTATTTTACAGCTGAGGCGAAAGATGATCAGGTTACTGAAATTCAAAATTATTTAAAATCATTTCCGGAAGTTGTTAATTTAGAGATTTCCAACAGTGAAGCGGTTTTAGAGTCATTTCGTGAACGTCATAAATTAAATCCAGAAGTATTAGGTGCTTTGGACGAGTTGGGTGGAAATCCGTTTGGCCCAACCATTGTTGTAAAAACACGTGAGCCGGGCGACTACCAGAAAATTATTACGGCATTGGATTTGCCGGAATATCAAAATTTAATTGAAGCTAAAAGTTTTGACGAACACCGTGATGCGATTAACAATATTCAAAATATTACCAACCGTTTGGAGAAAACAGTTTTGGGGCTTTCAATTTTATTTGCCGTGATTTCATTTTTGGTTATATTTAACACAGTGCGAGTGGCGATTCAGACCCAACGCGTGGAAATTGGGATCAAACGTTTGGTGGGCGCGAGCAACTGGCTGATTCGTGGACCATATTTAATTGAGTCAATTTTGTTTACTTTGCTTAGTTTGGTAATTACTGCCATAATTTTGTATTTCGGGTTACATTTTGTTGATCCATATTTGGCTGTGGTGTTTCCGTCGGGTTTCTCCTTGACAAATTACTATTTTTCGCATATTCTCTACATAGCTGGCGTTCAAGCCCTGGCAGTACTCATTTTGACAGTATTGTCCAGTGGTTTGGCAATGCGTAAACAGTTAAAGGTGTAGGTTAATTCCGAGGTCGTCTAACGGCAGGACAGTGCCCTTTGAAGGCGCTTATCTTGGTTCGAATCCAAGCCTCGGAACCAATTAAAATAGTGGCTAAAATAACGCATTATTTGAATTTTTTGCGTGTCAGTCTTGACAATCATTGTAGTTTTAAGCTATACTAAAAGTAGTTTTAAAATATATAAAAATTTCTCACTATGCTTAGCCAAGTTACTTTTACCACCCAAAACGAATTAAAAAAACAAGCACTCTCCAAAGCCAAACAAGAAGGGTTGTCTCTTAAAACAGTTTTGGTCTATGCGCTCAAAGGTTTTGTGACGGGCACACTATCCTTTGGATTGAGCACTGTTGACACCGAACCAGAAATCGAGGAGATACATTTTAGAGATCCATCAATAAATGCCAAGGCTAAAAAATTAGCCGAGCTTTTGCAATAGCGTATGCTTGTCCTTACGCGTTTTGTTGCTCGTCATGAACTTAAACCTTTGGAACGTTATTTGAGTATTAACGATGTACTCACCGGTGCCAGAAAAATTCTAAAAGGTTTAGCCGTCGAAACCAAGCTGCCACGTCCTGTGTCTGGTCTGCGTTTTTTTAAAATACGTTTGGGTGGACGTCAGAGCGCTCGAATGATAGTTTTTGTTCTAGTTGAAAATAATAAAGTTGTACCACTTATGATCCGTTTGAAGAAAGATAAAGTGTTTGGCACGAATATGGCAATGAACGATCCCGCGCTAGTTAAACAAGTGAATAAAAATTTAGACGAGGCGATGGCGGATATTAAAGCTAAACGATATCAAGAATTTGCGTTATAAATCTTTTTTCTAACATCGTCTACGACTCGGAACAAATAAAATAATCCTGAATTTTCGGGATTATTTTATTTTGGTTTGGATTCGAACGGGAAAGGGTGAAAACGGAAGTTTTCACATGCGGAGGAAAGTTCACGAAAACCCGAAGGTTTTCGTGGGAGCGAAGCGACTTCGAATAGCGAAGTGCCAGACCTCGGAACAAAAAATCACCGTCAAAATTGACAGTGATTTTTATTTGCTTATCGGTTCACTTCCCATATTTACAATTTTTATAAATATAGGAAGCAGTGAACCGAGAGACGGAACAGTGCGTCCCGTGTTTGGTCACGACCCTTATTTTTCCCCACTAGTTAGTCCCAAAAAACCACTGCTGGAGACCCCCGCTCATCCCTCCTTTGTCTTTCTATTTCTTGTATAAGATCTTCCAATTTTTCCGATGATTCTTTTAGCCTCTTAATCACCCCCTCAATTCCATCTTCGGAAACGGGTTGTTCCAATCCGGACGTTTTTGGCTTGGTCATGGGTCCTCCTTATTTTTAAACTATCATAATAATAATAATAAAGCAAGATGCAAACCTTGATGATTGCTATTCGCCAATTTGCCAAAAATTTGGTATAATAATAGCGGATAGAGATTCCGACTTTCGTCGGAATGACAACAGGAAGTAATATGCTCCGCCAACTAAATTTTGAAGGTCATAAAATAACTTTTGAAGAACGCGACGAGGTGGACCGATCAGTTGCGGCCGAGATTTTTAAGTTTCGGGAATACCGCGCCGCTGAAACGACAGTTAAGACCGCTAAATTAATAGTGGATGTTGGCGCTCATGTAGGGCTATTCACTCTTTATTGTCGTGCCCTAAACCCAACCGCAAAAATTGTGGCTTTGGAACCAGAGCCAAACAATTTTTTACGCTTAACGAGCAGTTTGGCACTAAACTCAGTTATTGGTGTTTTAACGGAACCAGTCGCATTGGCGAGTAAAACTGGCTATGCGCGCCTAATAATCTCAGATGACTCACACAATCACCACCTGGGCCATGACAATGCCCCAGGAGAGGGTTTAGCAGTAAAAACCGTATCTTTATCCTCTCTAAAAAAACAGAAGAAAATTGGCCAAATTGACTTAATCAAGATGGACATTGAGGGGGGTGAATATGATATTTTAGAAAATTGGACCGCCGTTGATTTTGCCGGAATAAACCATATTATTTTAGAATATCACGATATCAAAAAAAATGGTCGGCAAATTTTAGAAAAAATATTAAGGGAAAATGGTTTTGGTGTGCAAGTTTTTCCCTCAAAATTTTCTCGCCGACTTGGTTTCATCTGGGCTCACAATAAACGTATTAAATAGTATGTCTCAAAAAGATAAAAAGGCCTGGGTGGTTACGGTTGATATGGGTTACGGCCACCAACGCGCAGCTTACCCTTTGCGTCATCTTGCTCCGGATGGTAAAATTTTGGTAGCCAATAATTATCCGGGCATTCCCGAGTCAGACCGAAAAATTTGGCGCGAATCGCGAAAGTGGTATGAATTTTTTTCTCGTCTTACGAATGTTCCTCTAATTGGAGGATATCTGTTTAGTTTGTTTGATAAATTTCAAGCGATTGCCAATTTTTATCCACGCCGTGATTTATCGGCGCCAACTTTGCAACTGAATCAAATTTATTGGTTTATGAAACATGGTTGGGGTCGGGACTTAATTGAGTTTTTAAATAAAAACCCCATTCCACTTATCGCTACTTTTTTTACAGTTGCTTTTTTTGCCGAAGAACATAAATACAAAGGGGAAATTTATTGTGTGGTCACCGATACGGATGTTAGCCGCACTTGGGTGGCGCTTGATCCTTCTAAAAGCAGAATTAAATATTTGGCACCATGCCGACGCATTGTTGAGCGATTACAATTGTATGGTGTAAAAAAAGAAAATATTTTTTTAACCGGTTTTCCTTTGCCGGAAGAAAATTTGGGAGGCGAGAAGTTTAAAATCTTAAAAGCCGATTTGGCTGAGCGAATAATAAATCTTGATCCCGATAAACGTTATCGCGATAAATACGCTGGCACGGTGCGGGAACGTCTGCATGATATGAATTTGGATGAGCGCCACCATCATCCGTTAACAGTTACTTTTGCCGTCGGCGGAGCGGGGGCCCAACGCCAACTAGGCGGGATTATATTAAATAGTTTAAAAAATGATATTATAGCCAAAAAAATTAATTTTAATTTAGTAGCCGGTACTCGCAATGATGTTTACTTATATTTTAAAAATGTAATTTGTAATATTGGTTTAAAAAATAATTTAGGCAAAAATCTTAAAATTATTTACGCTAATCATAAAGACGACTATTTTACCGCTTTTAACATCGCCCTGCGCAATACTGATATTCTTTGGACTAAGCCGAGTGAGTTAGTTTTTTATTGTGCCTTAGGCCTGCCTATTGTCATGGCGCCACCAGTCGGTTCACAGGAAGTATTTAATCGCACATGGCTTAAGTCGGTTGGGGGCGGAATTACTCAAGGAGATCCGCAGTTTGCGCACGAGTGGTTGTTTGATTGGGTAAATTCTGGCTGGTTGGCCGAAGCGGCAATGGCGGGATTTTTAGATGGCCGGCAGTTTGGAGTGCGTAATATTGCCGATGTGGTGTTTAAAGGAATTAAAGAGCCAAGTGAAGATGATAAAATATTATAAGCGTTTTTATCACTGCGAGGAGCAAATGTCTGCCTGCCTCTGGCGGGAAAGTCATGCCTACGGCAGATTTCACTCGTAGGGTGACAATTTACGCAAACAACGAGATTGCCACGCCCCGTTGGGGCTCGCAATGACAAACTAAATTAATTATTACTATGTACGATCAAATTTTCATTCAACTAAGCATTGTGTTTGCAATTGCTTTGTTGGTCGGATTACTTACTAATGTTCTACGGCAACCGTTAATTATTTCCTACATTATTGCTGGTATCTGTGCTGGTCCGCTTTTGTTTAATGTGGTGTCAACTGAAGCTGTTTGGTTTAGTTTTTTTTCAAAATTAGGAGTAATTCTGCTCATGTTTGTAATCGGGCTCGGCTTAAATTTTAATTACATAAAAAAAATCGGACGTACCGCTCTTATTATCGGTTTGGCTCAGGCCTTTATAACTGCGGGCTTGGGGGTAGTTTTATTACGCTTGTTAGGTTTTGATTGGTGGCCGGCCGGTTATCTGGCGATTGCCACCACTTTTTCCAGTACAATTATAGTTACTAAGTTATTGGGCGATAAAAAACATTTAGATTCGTTGTATGGTCGCCATGTGATTGGAATTTTGTTAGTTCAAGATGCTGTTGCTATCGCACTTATGGCGGTTTTAATTGCTGGTGGCAGAGAATCAAATTTGGGGATTGTTACGATATTGTGGGCCTTAATAGCTAAAGGGGCTATCGCAGTTGTGGCGATGTGGTTTTTGACGAGATACATTTTGCCCTATGCTTTGCACTACATCTCTAAGTCAGCTGAATTTCTATTTCTTTTTTCGTTGACATGGTGTTTTGTAGTAGCTTCTTTAGCGGGAATGTTAGGTATTTCGTATGAGATTGGGGCGATTTTAGCCGGAATTTCTCTTGGCTCTTCTGTGTACCAACCAGAAATTTCTTCCCGAATTAGACCATTACGAGATTTTTTTCTCATTATATTTTTTGTTCTACTCGGCGCACAAGTTAACGCTGGTAATTTTATTGCGGCCTTAGGACCAAGCATAATTTTGTCAGTTTTCATATTATTGGGAGATTCAGTAATTTTGTATTTGCTTTTTAGGGTTCTACATTTTACACGAAAAAATAGTTTTTTGGGTGGCTTAACTGCAACACAGGTGAGCGAATTTGGATTTGTTCTTTTGTATTTGGGACTTTCACTGGGTAAAATAAGTGGGACTGATTTAACAATTTTTACAGTAGCCGGTTTAATAACAATCTTTATTTCTTCTTATCTGATTAAATATAATGAAAGGGTGTATTTTTTGTTTGCTCCACTTTTAAACATTTTTGGTCATGATAAATATAGGCAGGAAGAAGAAATTGTAAAAATATATGACGTTTGGGTCATAGGATATCACCGAATAGGTTGGAAAATAGTTGATGTATTAAAACGCCAGAAAGTAAATTTCGCGGTTGTTGACTTTAATCCAGAGGTTGTCAACGAGTTGCGCCATCAAGGCGTACCGGTTTATTTCGGTGATATTTCAGACGTTGAGTTCATCGCTTCTATACCGCTTGAAAAATCGGGTTTAATTATTTCAACTTTGCCGGATCCGGAAATGCAAACAGTGTTCATCAAACATGTGCGTAAGAATTCAAAAGGCATAAGCATTATTGCCAACGCCCCTCAGGCTAAAGATCGCGAATGGCTGTACGCGGCGGGTGCTGATTATGTCATGACCACGCATCTTTTGGGCGGGGAGCTTTTAGCAACTTTGTTGCATGGTAATAATATTGATAAAGCGGATTTGGAAAAGTTGCGGGCTCAGCAAAAATTAGACGCTCAAAGCGGTATGCCGATTGAGAATTTGTAGCTGTCATTGCGAGGAGCCGTAGGTGACGCAGCAATCTCACTCGTGTGATTAGATTGCCACGCCCCTTTGGGGCTCGCAATGACAGTTGCAATTTAACTATTTTTTATAAAAATAGAAATAGTATGGAGGAAATTTTAAAAAAGTTTGTTGCTTGGGTAAGAGTTAAAGTTAAAATTCATTTGTCGGATAGATCAATATATTTTAGAGATGGCGAGATTTGGTGGGCGCATTTAGGTGTTAATGTTGGGCATGAGGAAGAGGGCAAAAATGATAATTTTGAGCGGCCAATATTGATATTAAAAAAATTCAATGAACATTTGTTGTGGGCAATACCGTTAACGACAAAAACCAAGGAAGATAACCCCTATTATTATCAATATGAACTTGGTGGTAAAGAATATGCTGCCATATTGCCGCAGCTGCGGATATCCAGTAGTAAAAGATTAATCCGAAAAATTGGAATGTTTCCGATGCGGGATTATGAACAAATACGCGAAGAAATAAAAAAATTGATATAAAAAACGAAACCTACCTTTTAAGGGGTAGGAATCTCGGAGCTACCTCCGAAGAGGCAACCATTTTTGTAAGTCGTTTCCAACTTACGTAGATATTATAATCTATATCATTACCTTTGTCAAGGGCAGAATAAGAGACCTAAAAAGAGACAGCGCATTAGCCGTCTCTTTTTTATTGGTTGAGGACACTGGGCTCGGATGAGGCAGGGTGTCAGGGGGCGGGTTTGCCTCTTTGCACTTTGATGGCAAAGAAGATCGAGATTGCGGCGATCAAGCGTGAGCACGCAAGTCGCCGGCCACGAAAATTTTTTTAATTTCCCGCTTTGTTTCGGGATTGTGTCCAGGTGTTTCTGACATAGCTTTAAGAAAAAAAAATGGCCAAAATTTTATTCGCAAGTAAATTTTTTATTATTTCATACTAAAATATAATTGTGAAAAATTCCTGAACCGGATATGCCGTGTTGTCTGATGTTAAATTTCTGGACTCGCGTTTAAATCGCTAATTGCCTTTTCATACATCGGCTGAGCAATTTGTTTCACTTTTTCTTGGCGAGAAAGTTAAAGAAGATGGGAGAGAAAAGGTTAAACAGAAATTTGACTGGATGTTTAATAGAATAACGTCCGAAAAAGCGAAACAAATTGCTCAGCCTCGTTGTAAATGCGTAAATCCATATTTTTTAGTATTAGTCCAGAAATTTAATTTCAGACAATATACGAACCCATTGATAATTTGGCTTAAATGCGGTATAATTTTAGGGTAAACTTTAATCCACAAGGGGGGGTATGGACCAAAATACTTATTATCCCTGTCGCGATCCGATGGAATTGTTGCGCCAGGAAATGAAATTGCGTAATTTCAGCCCCAATACTATCAACAGTTACCTTAATTATATCACCAGTTTTATAAATTGGTCGAATATCCACTTAGCAACACTAAATTAATGTGATATATAAAAATAATATTATATGCCACTAAAAATTAACCAGATAGCCCCAGCTTGGCGTCTCTTAGACCAAAACGGGACAGAGCACAAATTATCAGATTATGCCGGAGCGTGGCTCTTGATATATTTTTACCCACGCGACAATACGCCCGGTTGCACGGTGGAGGCCTGTAGTTTTCGGGACAATTTTAGCGCTTTACAAAAATTAGGCTTGGCTATTGTCGGCGTGAGTGTGAATAGTGTGACGAGCCATGGTAAATTTGTAGAGCAATATAAATTGCCTTTTACGCTTTTGTCTGATAGTGAAAAAGTAATG
Source organism: Candidatus Magasanikbacteria bacterium RIFOXYD2_FULL_41_14 (assembly GCA_001784475.1). Classification (GTDB taxonomy): domain Bacteria; phylum Patescibacteriota; class Patescibacteriia; order Magasanikbacterales; family GWA2-37-8; genus XYD2-FULL-41-14. The sequence continues at coordinate 41,895 of MFRE01000006.1, read as the reverse complement.
AGCGAGGCGTATGGTGTGATGGGGTTGACTTCGGCGCGCCGAGTGTCATTTTTAATTGATAAAAATGGCAAAATCGCGAAAATTTACGATCCGGTTAGCCCACCAACTCATGTGGCCGAGGTGATGGCTGATCTAAAACAGCTGATTAAATAAAAACTGTGGATAAGTTGGTAAAATACTATTTATCACACTAAAATAGTATGATATAATCAATCTTATTCTTCCCGATTTCGGTTCGCCGAAATCGAGGATCCTCGATTTTATTCTAAAATAAAATCGGGATAATCATTTTTTTATGAACAAATATCTAGTCGGTTTAGGGGGATTGGTTATGGCTTTGGTAATTGTTGGAGCCGGGTGCGCGCCGCAACAAGCACCTGAGGAGGCAGAAAAGCCGGAGGCAAACGAAGGAGTTGTGGAAGCAACTATGCCGGTACCTGGCTTAGAAGGCGAAGTTACCGAAACTGAAGTTGTGGTTGACACACAAGTGACTGCCAATGAAAGCGCTACGGAAAATAAAGTAGCAGCCACAGCTGAAGATGCCGTTACATTCAACGTTGGCGGAGTAAATTTCGCTTTCGCACCCAAAGAAATAAAAGTTAAAAAAGGCCAAAAAGTGACGGTTAATTTCACGAGCGATATGGGTTTTCATGATTTCGTGATTGACGAATTTAATGTGCGCACCCCGCAACTTAAAAATCCGGGCACAGCGAGCGTTACTTTTACCGCGGATAAAGTTGGCACTTTTGAATATTATTGCAGTGTCGGCCAGCATCGGGTGAATGGCATGGTGGGGAATTTGATTGTTGAATAAGTTTTTTATTCCCACTCAATCGTTCCTGGTGGTTTATTAGTAATATCGTAGAAGATAAAATCAACCAGTGCAGTTTTCAAAACCGCGCTGGTTATTTTTTTAAGAATTTTATTAGGTAAAGCCGCGAACGAAACCGTCATCGCTTCTTTTGATTCCACCGGGCGCAATACTAATGAATTCCCAGTGCTATTGCCAAACGGTAAAAGCACAATCGGCATCTGCCAGATATTATTTTTGGAATAATATTTTTTGATAATATCATTAACGAGCGCGTCTAATTGGCGCAAAATACCCAAGCGATTTTTAGTTAAATAGGCCGAGTGGGGAGTGGCCGTTAAAAAATTTTTAGCATTGCCGGCGCTTAAAATTAAAACGCGGTTGATGCCTTTGATTTGATTGGTAATTTGTGGTGCCAGTATTCGCAATTTTTCCCAAGCAATATTTTTGGAACACACAATTACTCCCGGATGAGCATAGGAACGTTCGTCGCCTTGTACGCCCACAGATTGAATTGGCAATTTAAATAATTGAATTTTTTTATCCGGCCAATTTAAGCGTGTCGGTTTAGCGGTTGTACCTTGATTGCAAAGCACTCTAATTGCTAATCCTGGCCCGGGAAAGGGGTGGCGATTAATTAGTGTTGTCGGCAAACCAAGTTGTTGGCCAATTAAACGCACCTCGTCTTTGTATAATTCTTTAATCGGCTCAATGATTAGTCCGGCCGAAATCATTTTTTGGACGCGTGGGACGCGATTGTGGTGAGTTTTGATTAAGTCAGAATTTTTTGTGCCGCCAGATTCAATCGTATCAGGATAAATTGTGCCTTGCCCCAAAAGCCAGTCCCGATTTGATAAACCATTTTTGCGCATTATTTCATCGGCGATATTTAAAAAAGTATCACCAATAATATGGCGTTTTTTTTCTGGGTCAATTATATCGGAAACATTCTTTAAAAAAAATTCGGAGGCATCATAAAAAGTAATATTATTAAAACCCGCTTTCGTAAATGCTCGTTTAATCGCGCCTGTCTCTTGTAAGCGCATAAAACCATTATCAATATACAAACCGGCCACACGCTTACTGCCTAGCGCTTTTTGGAGCAAAGCAAATGAAACCGCGCTGTCAACTCCGCCACTTATCAATTGAAATACTTTTTTTGAACCGGCGTCAATTTTAATTTGTTTAATTAATTCTGCAAGCATACTTTTGTTCGTCCAGTTTTTTTGCGCGCGACAGATATTGAATACAAAATTTGACAGCATTTTTTGACCGAATTCTGTGTGAGTAACTTCGGGGTGGAACTGAAAACCATAGATTCGTTGTTCCAAATTTTGCATTGCTGCAATTGAACGATTATCGGTCATTGCTATTTGTTGAAAACCTTTGGGTAATTTATCAACATGATCACCATGGCTCATCCAAACAGATGTTTTTAGTGGTAGTTTCAAAAAAATAGGGGAGTCAGAAATTTTTATCTCAGCTAACCCGTACTCCCGTGCTCTATCGCTTTTTACATCACCACCAAAATAATCCGCCAAAAGTTGGTGGCCATAACATAATCCCAAAATTGGTACCTGTAAATTAAAAATATTTTTGTCAAATTTTATATGTGGTTCTTTAATTAAGCTTCTTGGCCCGCCGGATAGTATTAACCCAAAGGCAGAGCCCAGCTTTGTTGCCGACGTGTTAGTGGGGTAAATATGCGCTTTAACTCCCAGTTCACGGATTCTGCGAGTAATTAAATGGGTATATTGAGAGCCAAAATCAAGAATGGCAATTTCTGACTTCATAGGACTTGAATTATTAGCATTAATTGTATATAATATAACATATTTGAGTAATTTTTAAAAGGCTTATATGTTTGAAAAATTTAGTGATACTCTTACTTTTGACGATGTCCTTCTTGTGCCGCAATTGTCTGAAATATTGCCAAAAGACGCCTTTGTTGGCACCGAGCTTGCCAACGGCATCAAATTGCACTTACCTTTTTTAAGTGCCCCCATGGATAGTGTTACTGAAGCCAAAATGGCGATTGTTTTAGCATTAGAAGGTGGCTTGGGTATTATTCATAAAAACTTTGGCATAGATGAGCAGGTGGCCGAAGTGGTTAAAGTTAAACGCTTTAAAAGTGGATTTATTACTCATCCAATCGCGGTATCACCAAGTATATTGATTTCTGATCTCACCAAAATTAGAGAAAAATATGGATATAAAAAAATACCGGTAGTTGATAAAAACGCGAAGTTGGTTGGTCTTATTTCTGAACTTGATTATTTCTTACCGGAAGATGGAAATTTAACTGTAGCCGAAAGAATGGTGAAATTGTCTGATTTAAAAACTGCTAAAGTTGGAATTACTTTGGCAGAAGCTAATCAGATGATCCACGATCTGCGCTTGAGAGTATTGTGTGTTATTAATGATGCTGGCGAGTTGGAAAGTATAGTTACTCGTAGGGATATTGAAAAAAATAGTCAATTTGGCAATTCCACTAAAAATTCTGAAAAACAACTACGAGTTGGGGCGGCAGTTGGGGTCGGAAATTCTGCGATTGAACGAGCTGAGGCGCTATATAGCGCTGGCGTTGATTTGGTAGTAGTTGATACTGCCCATGGACACAGTGCGGGAGTTATTAACACGGTTAAAGCTTTGCGTCAAAAGTTTTCAGATAAGGTAATTGTTGCTGGCAACATTGCGACGAGCGATGCCACGTTAGCTTTGGTTGATGCTGGCGCTGATGTTGTTAAGGTTGGGATTGGGCCTGGGTCAATTTGCACAACGCGTATAATCGCGGGTGTGGGCGTACCGCAGCTATCTGCTATCTTGGAAGTAGCTCGAGTTTTAAAACAAGTGAAGAGGCCGGTCGCCTTAATTGCCGACGGTGGCATTAAATCTTCTGGAGATATTGTCAAGGCAATGGCCGCTGGAGCGAGCGCGGTGATGATGGGAAATATGTTTGCCGGAACAGACGAATCACCAGGACGAATTGAATTTGTTAATGGACGGATGTACAAAATTTACCGCGGTATGGGTTCAGTTGAGGCAATGGACCGTGGTAGTAAAGATCGCTATGGCCAGGCCGATGTCAATGAAAAAAATAAATTTGTACCGGAAGGTGTAAGTGGAAAAGTACCGTATAAGGGGCCGGTTAGTAATATTGTGTATCAATTAAGTGGTGGTCTTAAAAGCGGTATGGGTTATTTGGGTGCGCATAATTTGTTTGAATTACGCGAGAAAGCTTGTTTTGTTAAGATAAGTCCGGCGGGATTGAAAGAAAGTCATCCGCATGATTTGACACACGCCGACAATGCCCCCAACTATGATGTCAGTGGTTTTTAAAGAATATAAAAAAAGAGACCAAATTAGGCCTCTTTTTTTATATTTTATTACTAGTGTCTAAAGCAACGAGTACCAGTAAAGACCATAGCAAGCCCTAACGCATCACAGGCCGCAATAATTTCTGCGTCCTTAATTGATCCGCCTGGCTGGATAATTGCCTTTATGCCAGTGGGGGCAATTTTATCTATACTGTCCTTGAAAGGAAAAAATGCGTCAGATGCTAATACAGAGCCGACAATATTTTGACCAGCTTTTTTTATCGCCAAATCAACCGCGTCAACTCGCGAAACTTGACCCACTCCAATTCCAACAGTAGTATTATTTTTTGCGATTAAGATCGCATTTGACTTTACATATTTTAAAACTTTCCACGCGAACAGCATGGTATTTAATTCTTCGTCAGATGGGGTAAGTTTAGTAACGACTTTCAAATTTTCTTTCTTAATATCTTGATTGTCATTATCTTGAACGAGCATTCCACCTAAAATTTCTCGGTAAGTTTGCCGTGGCGATGGGGGAGCGATTACTCCTAATTCCAAAACCCGTAAATTTGGTTTTGTGGCTAATAATTTTAAAGCACCTTCATCATAACTCGGGGCTAACACAATTTCCGCGAAAACTTTGATAATTTCTGCGGCAATTGCTTCAGTACAAGGTCGATTTAATGAAATTATGCCCCCAAAAGCGGAAAGGGAATCAGCTGTGTAAGCACGTTTAAACACCTCGTTAATATCAGTGCCAGTAGCAACCCCACAGGGGTTGGCGTGTTTAACCACAATTGCTGCTGGTTTAGAAAACTCGCGTGTCAAAGCCCAAGCACCATCTGCGTCATTTAAATTATTATAAGATAACTGCTTGCCTTGAATTATTTTGGCGCTAAGTAAATTATTTTCTTTGCATAGATTGTCGCGATACACGCAAGCGCTTTGGTGCGGATTCTCGCCATAGCGCAAGTCGTAATATTTTTTATAAGTTAAAGTTAATTTTTCCGGATAAATTTCAGTCGTAAAATATTTAGCAATAACGGCATCGTAAGCGGCTGTGTGGCGGAAGGCCTTGGCCGAAAGCGCCCAGCGAGTTTCTGGTTTTAAGCCACCGGATTTAATTTCTTCTAAAATTAAATTATAATCGCTTGGCTCAACCACTACTCCAACCCAATCAACATTTTTGGCGGCGCTTCTTATCATGCTTGGCCCACCAATATCAATGTTTTCAATTGCTTCTTCAATTTTTACGTCATTTTTTTGGATGGTTTTGGCAAAAGGGTATAAATTACAAACAACGAGATCAATCCATTCAATATTATTTTCTTTTGCCACCTCTGCGTGTTCGTCGCGCCGACCCAAAATGCCACCGTGCACCTTGGGGTGCAAAGTTTTAACACGTCCATCCATAATTTCGGGAAAGCCGGTAAAATCAGAAATATCTTTGACGGTTAGTCCGGCCGCACGTAAATGAGTGGCCGTACCGCCGGTAGAAATTATTTCTACGCCAGTTTGCGCCAAACCTTGAGCCAGCTCGGTTAAACCGGTTTTATCAGACACAGAAATTAAAGCGCGTTTAATTTGGGTCGGATTATTATTCATAATTTTTGTGAGAAATTATTAATTACTTCAATCAAGGCTTCGCCTTCCAATTCTTGAACTTTATTTTTTAAACTATCGGTTGTATCGTTTAAAGTTACTGCACATTTTTTTTGCAAAATAATTTTACCACCATCAATAGTTTCGTCTACAAAATGAACAGTACACCCAGTTTCTTTTATGCCTGAATCAATTACTGCCTGATGTACATTTAAGTCCATGCCACCGGAAAATGCCGGCAACAGAGAAGGGTGGACGTTAATAATTTTATTTGGGAAAGCACGGACAACTTCTGGTGGTAAAATTTTCATGTAACCGATGAGGACAATAAGATCGGGGTTGAATTCATTCAACTTGGTCAAAATTTTTTTATTATATTCATCCAATTCCGCGCCTTTACTCTCTATTAAAAAAACTGGCAAATTATGATTACGCGCCCGTTCTAAAATATAGGCATCTGATTTATTAGAAATAACCGCTAAAATCTTGGCAAAAAGAATATCTTTTTCAATTGCTGTAATAATTGGTTCCAAATCAGTACCTTTAGTTGATCCCAAAACAACTATATTAAATTGTTTCATAATTAACAAAATATTTATTTTCTCAATTCTTTCATCATTGTTACGCGGTTTTCTATTAGTTTGGCAGTCCCAATATCAGCACGATGATAAAGAGGACCAATGAGACGATCCATTTCTGCTTCTACATGTGCTTGGGCTATTTCAACAGTTTCTGCTTTAGCTAAGATTGCCAAGGTACGCGAACCTAATTCATATAAACCATCAGCTTTCTTATCCACCGCCGCAAAAAATAAATTGTCTTTGTTGCGCAAAAGTGACACATCAATACGCTGATTTTTTATAGGGTTATCGGGATAGCCCTCGGGCACAGCATATTTAACAACCGTGGCCATTTGTGAAAATTTTGGGATTACTTTGTCCAACGTTCCTTTAATGAGATTTTCACACAGCTCTACAAAATCAGTTTCTAAAACAGCCAGCACATTCATTGCTTCCGGGTCACCCAAGCGGGCATTGTATTCAATCAATTTGACTCCGTCTGCCGTTGCCATAAATCCGCCGTAAAGAACTCCTTTATATGGGGTGTTAAATTTTTTCTTAATCGCGCTGGCAGTGGCAATATTAATCGCTTGCGCGGATTTAATATCATTTTCGGTTAAAAATGGTAGAGAGCCATTAGGGCAGGAATATGAGCCCATACCACCAGTATTAGGGCCAATGTCTCCCTCAAGGGCACGCTTATGGTCCTGTATGGCCGGCAAATGAAATAAATTTTCACCATCACAAAAACTCATCAAAGAAAATTCTTGACCAACAAATTTTTCTTCAATAATAAATTTTGACCCCGCGGAAATTAGTTCAGAACAATACCCCAAAGTTTCCTGAGTATTTTTTAAATGTTCACCAAAAACCTTAACACCTTTGCCACCCATTAAGCCATCGGCTTTTACGACATAATTATTATTAAGTTTATTCAAATAATCTTCAACACCGTCTGTGCTTGAAAATTCTTTAAATTTGGCGCCACCAGGGATGTCATATTCGGCGCACAGCGCTCTGGTAAAAGATTTGCTGGTTTCAAGTTGCGCCAAAAGCTTTATCGGCCCTACAGCTGGAATATTAATTTTGGCTAACTCATCAACCACACCAGCTGCAAGCGGAAGTTCTGGGCCGATTATCGCCCAATCAACTTTGTTTTTTTGAGCCCAGTTAGTGATGGCGACGACGTCATCCAGTTTGCCAACAATGTATTCGCTAGCTAGCTCCATAATGCCTGGGTTATTACTGCTCGCAAAACAAATTAAGTCAATTTTTGTAGCCGATTTTTTTAAAGATCTGGCTAAAGCGTGTTCGCGCGCTCCTGACCCAACCAATAAAACTTTGCTGTTTTTAGTTGTAGTTAAATTTAACAAATCAGGTTGAAAAGCAAAATCTTTTTCAGTTTTTTCAATTTTTTCTACACTGATATCGCCCGTAACATACCAACCATCTAAGTAAGGCATTGAGAGGCGGTCAATGTTATGTTCGCCTCGGCGCAAAATAGCTTCTTCCAAATCAGGGATAGTTTGATAAAGAAGAATATCCGCGCCGATAAATTCTCTGATTTCTTCTTCCGACATGTGCGCGCCGATTAATTCCGCGCGGGTGTGCATATCAATGCCATAAAAATCAGGGTATTTTATTGGAGGACAAGACGAGGCAAAGTATATTTTTTTTGCACCAGCATCGCGGACTAGTTTGATAACTTCTCGGCTAGTAGTTCCGCGCACAATAGAGTCGTCAACAAGTAGAACATTTTTGTTCCTGATCTCTGTTTCCTGGGGAGATAATTTCTGTAAAACTGATTTACGTCGTTGTTTTTGGCCAGGCATAATAAAAGTCCGGCCAATAAATGGGTTTTTGTACAACCCTTCGGAATACCGCACTCCCAGTTCGTGGGCCATTGATAAGGCAGCGGTGTTTGATGAAAATGGCACTGGCACCACTACATCCGGAATAATATCAGGATATTTTTCTTTCCAACGCCTTCCTAAATTCTGTCCTAAACGCAAACGAGCGCGATAAACACTAATATCGTTTATAGTTGAATCTGGACGGGCGAGATAAACGTATTCAAAAACACAAGGAGTAAATGATTCTACTTTTAGGCGACGGGCAAATTTTTCACCGTTCATATTTATAAATACCACCTCACCCGGGGCGACATCGCGGTCAAATTGAAAGCCGAGCGGATAGTACATGGTGTTTTCGGAAGAAAATATATAGTCAGTCCCGCCGCGCTGGTTTTTGCGGGTACCCATTACAAGTGGTCTGATGCCATGTGGGTCGCGAAACGCAAAAATGCCTTTGCCGGCAATTACGCCAAGCACTGAATAGGCACCAATCGCTCGTTCAAATACTTTATTAACGGCTTTGCATATATTTTTAAACATATCTCCTTCTGGTAATTTTTCCAACTCAGCGGCAAAGACATGCAAAATTACCTCAATATCAGAACTAGAGCCACAATAGCGTCGGTCTTTATTCTCCAACTCTTTTTTAAGAGCCTGGTAATTAACCACGTCGCCATTATGGCACATAGCGATGCCGTAAGGGGCAGAAATAATAAACGGCTGAGCGTTTTCAACGCCACTACGCGTGCCAGCCGTGGGATAGCGAACATGACCTATCCCCATGTTGCCTTTGAGTAAAGCAATATTTTCTTGATTAAAAACATCCCGAACATAGCCGGTGCCTTTTTGGAGGTGAAAGCGTTCGTTATATGTCAAAATACCGGCCGCATCTTGTCCGCGATGTTGTAAATGGATTAGGCCGTCATATAATTCGTCAACAACCGGTTCAGTTGAAAAAATACCGATGATACCGCACATATTAAAATAATTTATTTGCTAAACCAATATATTTTTGAGGAGTTAGTTTCAGTAAATCTTTCTTTGCTTCTTTGGAAATGTCAAGCTTGTTAATAAATTTATGTAAATCTGTTTTAATAATTTTTTGTCCGCGCGTTAATTCCTTTAATTTTTCATACGGTTTATCAACACCTTCGCGACGCATAATTATTTGAACTGCTTCGGCCAGAATTTCCCAATTATTTTCTAGCTCCTCGTTGATTTTATTTTCGTTAATTGTCAGCCGGCTCAATCCGTTTAAAATATTTTCAAGAGCAAGTAAAGAATGCCCGAGTGGAATACCTTGATTGCGCAAAACAGTGCTATCGCTTAAATCTCTTTGCAATCTTGAAACTGGTAATTTTGATGCCAGATGTGTTAAATAGGCATTTGCTAACCCCAAATTGCCTTCCGCGTTTTCAAAATTAATAGGATTAATTTTATGAGGCATTGTGGATGATCCCACTTCGCCTTCTTTTTTTATTTGTCCCAAAACTCCGCGCATTACATAGAGCCAAACATCTCGTGTAAAATCCAATAAAATATTATTAACCCTTTCTAGATTGTGATAGCTTTCAGCTAATGAATCATGGTTCTCAACCTGGGTTGTTAGTGAGTTTAAATCCAAGCCAAGCCCGTTAACAAATTTTTTGCTAAAATTAGGCCAATTTACCTGTGGATAACTTATTATTTGTGCTGAATATGTTCCAGTCGCTCCGTTTAGTTTTCCTAGCAACTTGTGCGAAGACAATTGTTTTTCTTGTCGGTAAAGGCGATTAACAAAAACAGCTATTTCTTTTCCGAGCGTGGTCGGAGTCGCACTCTGGCCGTGGGTTAAAGCTAATAGGGGAGTAGAACGATATTTTTTTGAAAAGTTGTTTAGAATTGAGACAACTTGTTTAAGTTTTGGTAAATATGCCATTTTTAAACCTTCTTGCCACATCAAACTAAACGCTAAGTTATTTATATCTTCAGAAGTTAAAGCAAAATGAACAAACTCGGAATTTAATTTTAATTTTAATTTTTTAATTTTTTCTTTAATAAAATATTCCACTGCCTTAACATCATGATTAGTGGTCTTTTCTGTTTCTTTTACGCATCTGGCGTCTTCCAGAGAAAAGTTTTCGTAGATTTGTCGTAAAACTTTTTTGGTTTTTAAGGAAAATTCAGGCAGTTGTTTTATTTTTAACTCTATTGAGAGCGCGATAAAATACTCAATTTCAATTTTAACGCGATATTTAATGAGCGCACTTTCTGAGAAATACTTAGACAAATCCGCCACCTTGTTATGGTAGCGTCCATCTAGTGGCGATAAAGCATTTAAATCGTCCATATTTAATTTGTTAGTTCAGAAATTCTTTTGATTGCAAGCGCCGCATTAACCGGATCCAAAATTGTCATTACTGGCACATTTGAAGGCATTTGCAAAGTGGAATTGACGTTAACCATCATATCCAATTTATCGGCAAAAGGCGGGCAGGCAATTACCGGCTTATTGGAATTTCCAGCCACAAAACCAGAAAGTGCATTTGAGCGTCCGGCGATAGTGATATAAATAACCTTTTCATCTTTATGCTTTTCTAAAATCTCAAGCGCTTCGCGTGCCTGTTTGTGGGCAGAAGCAACATGTTGTTCAAAGCTAATGCCATATTCCGTTAATTTTTCAGTAATTTTACCGGCAAATACTTCATCCGATGTTGAACCTAAAATCAAAATAGCTTTTATAGAATTATTAGCCATATATTTATAAGATAGATTTTAACGCTTCTTCAATTGTAGTATTTGAATCAAATTTAAAATTCTCACCCGTAATCATTTCGTATAATTGGATGTAGCGGCGAGATAACTCCACCACTAACTCTTCTGGAGCCGGTGGTAATTCTTTGTCAGCATAAGGGTCGCAGTGTTCCTTAAACCAAATGCGTAAAAATTCTTTGTCAATATTTTCTGGTTCTTTATCAGATAAAAATCTCTCTTCATATGTTTTGGCCAACCAGTATCGGCTAGAGTCTGGTGTGTGTATTTCGTCAATCAGTGTAATTTGTCCGTTTTCATCTTTGCCAAATTCGTATTTTGTATCAACTAATATAAGGCCGTGTTCAGCCGCGGTTTTTTGACCGAAATTAAATAGCTCAAGTGCTTTGCCGGAAACGTAGTCCCAATCAGCTTGCGACACTAAATTTTCACTAACAATTTCAGCTGGTGAGATTAAACGGTCATGAGTGTCCGATTTTGTAGTTGGTGTTACAATCGGCTCATCAAACTTTTGGTTTTTCTTTAACCCTTCTGATAAAGTATTTCCACAATATTCACGCATGCCATTTTTATAATTCATCCAGGCCGAAGTGTCGGTTGTGCCAGTAATGTATCCACGCACGACAAATTCCACCGGAAACACCTGACATTTTTTACCAATTGTTACATTGGGATGGGGGACAGAAATAACATGATTGGGTACGATTTGTTTGGTTTGTTCAAACCACCAAGCACTTGTTAAATTCAAAACCTGACCCTTAAAAGGAATAGACGCCAAAACGCGGTCAAACGCGCTTTGCCGATCGGTGGTAATTAAAATAATTTTATCCGACAATTCATAACTGTCTCGCACCTTGCCGACTTTTTTCTTGCCAACTGAAAGATTTGTCTCTGTTAAACAATTATTTAGACCTTGCTTGATTTGAAAAGTGTAGTCCATACTAATTATATTTTGTTTGTCATTCCCGAAAAACGGGAATCCAGTCGCGATAATTTTACTTATTAACTAAATTTTCTGGATCCCCGTTTTTACGGGGATGACAGTAAATAAGCATCTTGTGAAAATTGATTGAATAGCACTCCAGTCGCCAAAATCTTCGGCCAAAGCTCTTTTAGATTACCATTTTTTGCGCTGATACGCCAGAGCGTGCCCTTTTTAACGCTATTTAACCCGCTTATGCCAGTGCGAGCGGTTAAAATTTGATATTTTTGTGTTCCCACTGAATTACCGCGGTAGCGAGTTAAAATTGTAATAAAGTTTTCAGTGGTTGGATTTTCTAAATCAGCCACTCTTTCTTTGTTAGAATTAAATAATTCTCCGCTGGCAATTATTTTGCTTTTTAATTCATCATTTGAAATCAACTGGTTAGTTTCATTTTCCCAACGCGTGGCTTTTTTCACAAGAACATCAATTCCTAAATTGTTTAAAGCATTTTGCACGGTAACTGCTTCGTTGTCAGTAATAATTAATTCCACGTCAATTGCAAAAGAATTTTCTGGCTGGTGGTAGTTGGCTAATACAACTGTCGGTGGCTCGTAGTTAATTTTATCATTAATTATAATTGTTTTGTTTTCAATAATTGAATCACGCCAAGAATTAAAAATAACATCGCCATTAGGCGTGCGTTCAGGGTGAGGCATTAAAGCCAAAATTGTTCCAGTTGCATTGGAAACGCCGGCCAAGTTATAGTCCGCACCATTGGGATTCACGGGGAATTCAGGATTAAATTCACCATTATCATCACAATAACGAAAAGTGGTTAGATTTTTCTCTTTTAATTCAACTAGCAATTCTGGTGGAATTAAAAAACGGCCTTCACCGTGCGCCACCGGCACTTTCATGATATAATCAGCTGGAATATTTTTTGTAAAAATTGATTTTTGCGCAATAGCGTCTAATTTTAAATTTACCCAAGCGTTGTAAAATCCTGTTCCTAATATTTTGCCGTTTTGTTCACGCTTGTTTTCCGCCAAAGCCATGCAAACAGGATAACCGTCTGCACCCGGCACAAGTCCACTTTCCACCAAAATTTGCGCGCCATTACAAATTCCCAAAATTCCCTTGCCTTTCTCGGCTTCAATTTTTAAATAATGCATAATCGGATCCAAGGCCGCCACTACTCCTGACCGCGCCCGGTCTTCATATGAAAATCCACCCACAATAAAAAAGCCGTCAAAACCGGCTAAATCTTGAGGCGCGCGATTCCACAAAAATTCTTCCGGTTCCATACCGGCAGTTCTAATTGCGCGAATCGATTCGCTTTCACAGTTGCTACCGGGGAATTGGATGATGGCAATGCGCATGATGTAAAATGTTTAATGGTTTATTAGTTTATTTATAGAGTTCGCCACATAACTACTGTTCAGAAAGCGTAACCTCGGCCGAGCGGCCAAGAGCGTCTTTCTGGGCAATAGTTGTGTGGCGAGCGATGCTATGTATGAGCTTATCGTAAATCTAAACTTTCACTTTTATAAATTATTTTTTTTGGTTTAATCTCTACTTGGCGTTCTCCGTGTTTAACATGGCCGGCGTCTAATCCTTTAAATCCGGACTGGGCTATTACTCGTAAAGTTTTTTTAACATCTTGCGCCGACACAAACAACGCGTAGTCCTGCCCCATATTAAAGGTCTGGTACATTTCATAATCAGATAATTTGGCTTGCGTTTGAATAAAATTAAAAATTTCCAATGGTTTAAATAATTTTTCAATAATATAAGAAAAATTCGGCCGACCGCGCATTACTTTACGCAGTCCGTGACCGGTGATATTGGAAGCGTAATGTAAATTAATTTTGGCTTTGAAAATATTTTTGATAAGGCGCGCGTAGATATTGGATTTGGTTAACAACGTTTCGCCATAAGTTTTTTGATTGGTTAATTTTGTGGCATAGCGGTGGGGGAGTTTGGTGGCGACAGCGCGCGCGAGCGATAAGCCATTCATATTTATGCCGTTGCTTTTAATAAATATAATTCTGTCGTTTGCTCTGATATTTTTGTCCGTTAATAATTCGCGCTTATTTTTTATTATTCCGGTCGCCGAACCGCCCAAATCAATGGTTTCCGGATTGATAATACCGGGTAAAGCCGGTGTTTCACCCCCACCCCAAGACGCGCCGGCTAAATCACAGGCGTTTTTCCAGCCGCGCACTAAATCAGAGGCGCGTTTGGTGTCCGCGAGCCAATCACTTTTTCCAACCGCCCAATAGGCAGACACGACGAGTGGCGACGCGCCCACCGAAACCAAATCATTTATAATAGAAGCAACCGTGTCGTGGCCAACAACATCATAGTAACTTTTGCCCGTTAATTTATACATTTCATCAGCTACTAAATTTTTTGTGCCGAGGCCTTCTACCACGGTGGCAAAATATTTTGAACCTTGGCGCCAAACATAAGCGGACTCACCGCGACTCGCTGATAATTCCAAGCCACCATTTTGTTTTAAATTTTTGGCTGTCTGTTGAGCAAAATTTTGCGCCAATTTTTTAATCGGGTCAATTTGCTGATAATTGATGCCGGATTTTTTATAATTAATTGATGCCATATTTTTCATTTGACTTATTTTTATGGGTGTGGTAATTTTTATGGCGAAAGGAGGCAATCATGGCGATCGCGAGAATCGAGCTTTCCTCCAACACCGGTATGCGTGTAGTGTTGGAAGTGTCCAAAACGGGTGATGTCAAGATTGTCGAAGGAGATATGGATCACGACATCGTGCGGGCCGTCGGAGATCTGCTCCGGCCGCTGGCACTGTACGCTCAGCGAAAGCAGGTGACTTACCCCGGTGATGATTACCGGGAATTCTTCGGATCTGTGGTGGTTCGTACGAACCCTCACCGCTGAAACTCTCGCCCCAACCATACAGGAGGTGTCCATGGCGAGTATTGTGTGCCTGAAATTTTCAGACCTACAATACGACCATGGACATTTAAAACTTCCTTTTACCCCGCACCGTCCCGACAAAGTCAGGTCTGGTACAGGGTTCATTTACAAAGAACTGCTTATAACGGCGGTTTTTTGTTTTGTCATTCCGACCGAGTGTCGCAACGAGTGGAGGAATCCCTTACAGTCAACATCATAAATAATGTCAATGTTAAGGGATCCCTCGGCTTCGCTCGGGATGACAGTGAACTACAACTTCTCGCGCAGACCATTTGTCCACGCATTTTTTGCTTGTTGTAAATCCAAATCAATCTTTCCGCCAGAGGCGGATCCGCCTTGGGCGGAAATCTTCAATCTTAATTCTTTCGTCGTCCGTCCAATCTCAAACACACTAACTCCATATTCTCCAAAAATATCTCGAACAGCTCCAACATCCGCACTCGCAACCTCCAGCACAAACCCACCCGTCTCGCCAAACAATTTTTTTACCGCGGGCAAATCACCCGGAATATTAACCTCAAACCCAATCTTGTTTTTAAAACTCATTTCGCAGAGTGTCGTGGCAATTCCGCCATCTGAAATATCATGGCTCGCTAAAATTAAACCAGCACTAATCACGTCGGTCACTGCCAAAATTTGCCCTTCCACTTCTTTAAAATCCGGCTTGGGCACATTGGCTCCCAATTCATTATATAAATCATAATACACGCTCCCGCCACATTCGTCACGCCGCGCTCCTACCATTAAAATACTACTGCCCACTTTTTTAAAAGCGAACGAAACCGCTTTGCGAGCGTCGTCAAGTTTTCCGATACAAGCAATATTTGGGCTGGGCGGAATACTTTTGCCTTTACTTTCATTATAGAGCGAAACATTGCCGGCCAAAATCGGCACTGAAAATTCCGGATAATTTTTTAAATGGATATTTTTGCTTGCTTCGGCCACTCCACGGATGCCTTCGGAAAATTCGTACATTTGTTCGGGGTTTTCCGGATTGCCAAAATTCAAGCAGTCAGTCAAAGCAACCGGCGTCGCTCCTACCGCCGCTACATTGCGCATGGCTTCACACACGGCGTTGACCCCGCCCCAATAAGCGTCTATTTTACCATAGCGCGGATTATTATCGGCCTTAATGGCAATACCAACAGCGCGAATTTCTACTGGAAATTTTTCATCTTTAAACGGTTGCATTACACCAGCATCAGCTTCGCCAGCTTCCAAAATTGTTAGCCCTTGCACCTGCTTATCATATTTTTCATAAATCGGCGCGCGTGAGGCCACGTTTTCGTGCGCTAAAACTTTTAATAAAATTTCATTGTAATCACTTGGCTCCGGCAAATCTGGTTCGCTTAAATTTTTATCAATTTTTTCTATTGGTCTGTCGTATGATAATCCATTTGTGACATCTTTAGCTAGCGCATCCACAATTGTCTCATTATTGGCAGTGACCACATAGCGCCCATCGCCCCGAATTTCACCCACAATCGCTGCGGCCGCGCCTTTGCTTTGGCGAGTAAGTTCAAAAGTATTGTTGTAATGATTAATTATTAAATCAGCAATTTCAGCCGGCGCTACCCACATAAAGCGTTCTTGTGTTTCTGAACATAAATAAACCGCTGGATTTAAATTGTCCATTCCTTTGGGCACCAAATCAACATTAACACTCGCGCCATAACCGGCGTGATCAGCCAACTCTACCGAAGCACAAGCAATACCACCTGCTCCCAAATCTTTAAACCCAACTTTGCCTAATAAATTTTTCGTTTTCAAAATATCAAAGAGGGTATAGGTGGCTTTTAATAAATGCCTTTTTAAAAATGCGTTTGGTTGTTGGACTGCGCCCTTGTTGGTTTCTTTTTCTGCTTCATCTAATTCCAAAGAAGCAAACGACGCTCCACCAAAACCGCTATTGTCGGTCGGCTTGCCCACTAAAATTAATTTATACCCAACTGCATCCGCGGGCGCGCAAGAGTGAATTATTTCATCATCGCGCACGGTGCCAATATGGATAACATTAACTAAACAATTTTCTGAATAGCCCTTATCAAAATAAATATCGCCGCCCAAAATTGGCACGCCAATCGGATTGCCATAACCAGCGATACCGGCGACCACTTCGCTGGCCAGATACCGACTCTTGGCCTCTACAATGCCCCCAAAACGTAGACAATCCAATCCGCCGATAACTTTAGCCCCCATACACGCAATATCGCGTACATTGCCTCCTACGCCCGTGGCCGCTCCTTCAAATGGCACCACTTGCGATGGGTGATTATGTGATTCGTGACTAATCGCAATGCCATAACGATGGCCATCGTGGGAGCGTGCTACTTCCACAATACCGGCATCTTCGCCAATCCCCACCATCACATTGGGTGCGTCCACGACAAATTGTTTTAAATATTTTTTACTGCTTTTGTATGAACTATGTTCTGACCCTTGAATAGACCACAAAATACACTCAGCCAGTGTTGGTGGCCGGTGTAAAATTTCATTTTGGATTTTCAAAACTTCGGGTTTAGTTAAAGCCAGTTTATATTCTTTTAACTTTGCCGAAATTTCGGTATCGCTAAAATTATTCCAATCAATAGTTTGGGCTAACGCCATAATTAACGTAAAATAGTTTTTTCTCTTTGTGCCCCTAATGAAACTATGGAAATTTTTACACCAATTTCTTTTTCAATAAATTCCAAATAATTTTTTAATTCCGCTGGTAAACTTTCGTATGTACCGATCTCTGATACTTTCCAGCCGGGGAAGGTTTTATAAATTGGTTTGGCTTTTCTAATTTTTGTTAAACTGGCCGGCATTTCTTTATATTCCACACCGTCAATTTCATATGCTACACAAACCTTAATTTCCGGCATACCGGTTAAAATGTCTAATTTAGTGATAGCAATATCAGTTAAGCCGGAAACGCGCGCGGTTTGGCGGAGTTGCACCAAATTCAGCCAACCCACACGCCGAGGCCGACCGGTAGTGGTGCCAAATTCATTGCCAGCTTGGCGTAATTTTTCACCATCATCACCCAACATCTCGGTGACAAAAGGGGAGTTGCCCACGCGTGACATATAGGCCTTAACTACGCCAATAACTTTTTTGTGGCAATTAAATCCCACACCCGCGCCCACTTCACAATATCCGGAAACATTATTAGTGCTTGTGGTGTGTGGATACATACCGTGATCAGGGTCAAGTGACATTCCTTGCGCGCCTTCTAATAATATTTTTTTATTATTTTTATACGCGTTTGCCAATTCCACTTCCGTGTCGGTGATGTATTGTTTTAATTTTTCACCATAACCCAAGTATTCGTTATAAATATCTTCCATTTTTAAATCACAAGGCAAATTAAATACTTTGGTAATGACATTATAATTAAATTCAAACGCTTTGGTTAGTTTTTCTTTGAACAGTTCCGGTTCTAATAAATCGCCCACGCGAATACCATGACGATACATTTTGTCGGCAGAGACGGGTGCAATACCGCGTCGGGTTGAGCCGGCGGATAGTTCACCTTGCATTTGGGATATGCCTTCATCCATAAAAATATGGTAAGGCATAATAATATGAGCACGCTCGCTGATTTTTAAATTTAATTTTTGTCCGCGCTTTTCAAAGGCCTCAATTTCTTCCAATAATACTTTGGGGTCAACTAAAACACCGTTGCCAATAACGGAAACGGTGTTAGGATAAAGCACCCCAGACGGCAGTAAGTGTAATTTGTAGGTTTCATTATTAACTACGAGAGTGTGTCCAGCATTATTGCCACCCTGAAAGCGCACTACATAATCGGCCTCACCCGCGAAAAAATCGGTAATTTTTCCTTTACCTTCGTCTC
Source organism: Candidatus Magasanikbacteria bacterium RIFOXYD2_FULL_41_14 (assembly GCA_001784475.1). Taxonomy (GTDB): domain Bacteria; phylum Patescibacteriota; class Patescibacteriia; order Magasanikbacterales; family GWA2-37-8; genus XYD2-FULL-41-14. The sequence goes on along the minus strand of MFRE01000006.1, from coordinate 23,274 downwards.
CCCACTGCGCGCCAACGATGACGGTGATCAGTAGTGTGGTTTGGTTAGGCTGATTAGAATTCATATTTTATATATAACGAAATTTTAAATAAATGTATGACCGAAGACTAAAGACTGAAAAATAAAGATCGCGAACGTTTATTAATAATCTTCAATCTTCAATCTTGAATCTTCAAATTTACTTCATCCTCACCTCCGCGCATAAAACCGTGTTCCAAAGCAGTCGTGCGACGGTGATCGGCCCCACTCCGCCCGGAGTAGGTGTAACCCAAGCGGCATTTTCCAAGCACTCAGCCACATTGACATCACCA
>MFRE01000006.1:326-22951 GCA_001784475.1 Candidatus Magasanikbacteria bacterium RIFOXYD2_FULL_41_14 | reverse complement strand
TCCACAAAATCCACGCCCGCGTCAATTACTACCGCCCCCGGCTTTATCATATTGCCGCGCACCAAATCTTTTTTACCAACACCAGTTACCAGAATATCGGCATTTCGACATTTATCGGCTGTATCGGTAGTCCGAGAATTACAGGTGGTAACACTAGCGCCCTCATTCATCATCATAATTGCCATTGGTTTGCCAACGAGCGCCCCCGCGCCAATAATTGTCACATTTTTCCCAACCATCGGAATATTTAAATCGTGTAAAATGGTAATAACTGCGCCCGGTGTGGGTGGTACTAAAAAATTAGTCCTCATAACCAATTTACCCAAATTCGCGTCCGTCAAACAATCAATATCAATTTCCGGTCTAATCGCGTTTAAAACTTCCGGAGTGTAAAGCTGTTCGGGCAAAGGCAATTGGACAATTAAACCAGTTAAATCACGTTCGTTTTGAATTTTTTTTAATTCAGAAACCAAATCGGCTGTATTTATATCCGCGGGAAAAGTATGTAAGTCAAATTTTATGCCAACTTTTTCAGCAGCTTCACCTTTTTTGCGCACATAAGTGGCTGACGGCTTATCATCACCTACTAAAATAACAGCCAACTTGAGATGGATTCCTTTTTGTTTTAATTCCGCCACATGCTCAGCTGTTTTTATTAAGATTTTATCAGCAATTTGCCTACCGTCAATTAACTGTCCAGTCATTTTATAATATTTAAGTTTAAAGTTAACAGATTCATTATACAACATATGAGAATTTGTTGCAATCACTTTCTGTCTTGACTAATATACTTGCGCTCAACCGGTAATTTATGATATAATATGACTATACTCAGCAGGTCAATTATGCTTAAGAAGCTTTTAATACCCCATTCAGGCAATGACTATAAACCGCATTTACTACACCACAAACGAGTGTGGTTTTATGGTTCTTTTTTGGCAATTTTAAAAGTTATTATTGTAATAACAATTTTACTGTTGCCAGAACAAGCATGGTTATCAAGCGATGCTGTCGTGCGTCAAGGCGATCAAATTGTCGCGCTAACAAATGAAATTCGCGCAAATAAAGATTTGCCAGCCTTAACTATTAACGCGCTTTTAAATAAATCCGCTACTACAAAAGCCGAAGACATGGGCATAAATAATTATTTTGATCATACAGACGAACAAGGCAGGGGGCTTGCTTATTATTTAAGATTAACAAATTATAAATATACCTTTGCCGGTGAAAATTTAGCTTTGGGTTATATTGACGCAAATGCTGTAATGCGCGCTTGGAAAAACAGCCCAACTCACTACGCCAACCTGGTTGATACCGATTTTAAGGAAATGGGTGTTGGTATTACGGCGGGGAATTACAATGGCCGTGCGACTGCCTTTATGGTTAGCCATTTTGGCACACCAAGTGCTAACGCGGCTGAAAATGGTATAATTTCGGCAGTTGCCGGCATTAAGATCCCGGGCCAAAGTCAAATTGCCGGAATCTACGATAAATATCTTTCGGCAAAATTAACTTTTTCCGACTGGTTTTATGGCGAATTTGAATTCAGTAATTATATCTACTACATATTCTTAGGATTTTTTGCGCTTGCCTTGATTACTACAATAATTATTGAAAAAAAACGCCGACATCCGCATTTGATTATAAACGGTTTAGGGATGATGCTATTTATAATTTTTTTAATCAAAATATAGCCTTTTTATGTCTGGCGTATTAAAATTTGATTTACCATTACGGAATGACCATGTTGAATTTAAGAAAGATATGCCCGAAACTGCTGAATTGGCACCAGCCGTTCAGGTGGAGGCATCCCAAGCGCCTCAATCTGTCAATTCTGTAATTAGTGAACTTAGAAATCTATCAAGACAGTTAGTTGATTCTTATATTTTATTACAGGATCATGATTCGCATCATACAGAGCGTGATCATGATAAAGATTATGAGCTTAATATCAACCATGAGCGGGCGGGAATAATTGATAGGATTAAGATTTTGAGAAATAGATATGATGAGTTAGTTGGCAGTTTGCCGGAAAGTTCAGGAGAGAAGGAAAGAAATTTACTTGAGAGAGAAATTGATTTGTTGAAGGTCAGGACTTGGCCGCGTGTTCCGGCAAAGAATGATTCCGGATTATACGCAATCTCTCGCCAAACTGGTATGACTATAGATGAAGTAAATAATAATGTGCGCCAAGCGCTCGGTGCCCTAGACCACGCTTATCGCGCTCACGGCAATGTGTTTGGTATTCTTTTCACAAAGATTTTTGGACCGGATCAGTCTTTTTATTCAGAAGCAGAAGGTCCCAAAGGCGGAACTTTAATGCATGAAGTATCATTTAATGTTCAGTGTGTAAATGAGCTTAAAGAAAAAATTGCCACTGAGTTGTCTAAAGATCCGGATTTAGATAAATTTATTGATATTATTTTAGAACGAATAAAAAAAACATTAGAAATTTTGCCAAAGAAATTAGGCAGGAATGACTACGATTCCATAAAGAGAGCTTTGGAAATTTTAAAAGCCGATATTGAATTATTAATTGAAGAATTTGTATCTTATCATAGTAAATAAATGTAATTTATGAAGAATTTTTTTTATAAAATATTGCTATTAATTATTTTTTCCACATTTGGTTTGGGCGCATCAACTGTTAGTGCCGCGCAGATTGGTTTTGTCAAAAGTAATATTTGGGCTTCCAAAACAACAGCGATTGCGGGCAATCCGATAACAATTTTTGTGGTATTAGTAAACAGTGAAAGCGACGGCTTGGAAGGGGACTTAACTTTTATTGATAATTCTACCAACGCCAATGTTGGTTCGGCGCGACCGTTTACATTAGCGGGAGGTGGCACTAGTAATGTTTTATCAGTAGTGTGGACAGCTGCAGCTGGCGAGCACCAATTTCTTGCCAAAATTACAAACGCTGTTAGTGTTGATAATTTCGGAAACAGAACACCGCTTGGGGCTGATATTTTAAGTGAATTATCCGACGCGATTATGGTGAAAGTTGATAGCGACAGCGATGGCGTTACCGATGATGTGGAAGAAGAAAATGGCACGGACCCAAATAATCCCGATACCGATGACGATGGTGTCAACGATGGCACTGACCCCAATCCCACTAATCCCGACACTGACGACGATGGTGATCCGGACGGTACCGATCCAAATCCAACAGACGGTAGTGTGTTCACTCCGCCCGACACTGATCACGATGGCGCTCCAGACGCGACTGATTCTGATATAGACAACGATGGTATTTATAACTGGGTAGAAACCGGCGATGGCACTGACCCGTATAAAGCCGACACCGACGGCGATGGCACGCGCGACAAACAAGACGCCTATCCGTTAGACCCCACCCGGTCAAAAGTAGAAGTCGTGGCCGAACCGCTGGCCACAATTTCTCTCCCCCTGCCAGAGGGGGAGACGCAAGAGAGGGCGGGAGCGAACGTAATAACAACTCCAACCACCACCGAAAATACTAATTTAAATACTAATTTCACAAGTGGAGAAGTTTTAGGTGAAAAAATTGAAAATAATGGAGGAAAAGAAATAAATTCGCGTTGGCCATGGTGGTTGAAGGGTTTGGGGATTTTATGGTTGTTATTGCTATTGATTTTGTTAATAATGACGCGAAAAAGAAAAGTGGGGACAGTGGAGACAAAAACAGAAGAGCTAAAAATGGAAGAGGGAATAAAAAGAGTGGTTATTCCCACTCCGGTGCCGAAAAAAATTAAACCAGTGGTTAAAAAATAAAAATAATTATAAAAGCACTCGCCCACGTGAGTGCTTTTTTGTATAGTTTTTTATTTCTTCAACTCCGCCATATCACTCTCATACTCATGCGTCTTCGCAATCACATTATTCCCATAAAAACTATACGCCGGATTAAGACCGCCGGAAAAATAACGCATCGCGGCTTTCCAATCACCGTCGTCAGTGCCATTGGCGCCGTTTGATTTAAGTAGCACCGCCGCGGCCACAAACGCGTCGCGGATATCCCAAGGGTCAGCCGGTGATTTACCAGTTACGGCCGACACTTTATCTTTATAACCCATCCAGGTGGATGGAATAAATTGCGCCGGGCCCATTGCTCCGCCCCAGCCCAATTGTGAGCCGTCTTTATTACGCATCGGGCATGATACTGGTGTGACATCCGGGTCTAGTCCTAATTCCTTGGTAATTGCCAAAAATGGTTCTTGGTCGCGCGTTGGTTTCATTATAACTTTCCAACTTTTTTCCGGAGGATCACCGGCGCGATTGCACGTGCCGACATTTTTACCTAAATTACTTTCTTGAGTCAAAATCGCCAGTAAAAATGCCGGCCTTTGTCCAGTCAGTCCAGCGGCATATATCGCAATATCAACTGCTTGGCCAAAATTAATTTGTGTGCCAGTATTGAACAATTCATAAATACGACTCCGAATCTGCGCCGCTTTTTTCTTAGTGTCAGCCAGACTAGCGGCGTAAACTGCCTCTTGGCCTTTGGTAATTTTTAATAAACTATTCTGTGTACCTATACTAGCTGCCAAACTATCATTTTGAGCGGCTTTAATTTTCAATAAATTTACAGCATCGTCTTTTTGTGCTTCTAAAGAATCCTTTTTATTAGTTATTTCCGTCTGTGTTTTTCGCACATCCCGTACCAAACCAAGTAGCTGAGTAGACAACAAATTATAGTTGTAAAACTGTGTAAAAGCATCTGATAATCCACGCGATGAGACCAGTTCTAATAAAAGATTATTATCTTGGTGATTTATTTCTTTTAAACCGGCCCCAATTGCCGCGCGTAAAATCTTTTCTCGTTTAATAGCTACGTTTAAATCCGTTTCCGCGCTTTCAATCCCAAAACCGAGGTTACTTATTTTCAAATTAGTTTGCTTTATAAGGGCAACCAGCTGTTGTTGGGTAATTTGCAATTGTTTAATTTTATTAGCCAAAGTATTTTTTTCTTTGGTGGCGGCTCCTAACTGTTTTGATAAATCATTTATTTGCGCTTCTACTTCGGATAACTGGCGTTGCAAATCAGCCTGATCATCAGTCAAAGATGCAATTGCTGGGGTAGGGAAGAACGCTAATAATTGAGACGCGATTATCCCCAGCGCGATGAACTGACGAATTTTAGTATTAAATAAAGCCACACAAAATTAATTATATTTGATATAATTATAGCATCTTTTCAAAAAAAATAGTACACCCGATTAAACATATTCTTCCAAAAGCGCTAAAATATAAGGTATATGGAATTTACTAAAAACGAACAAGTGGCTACTCATGTGGATAATATTTCTCAGTGTATTTGATGTCTTAATTATCATTGCTACTGCGTTAGAGTACAAACGCGCCACAATAAAAAAACCCGCCAACTAGACGGGTTTAAAATTTAGAAAGAAAATCTTACTTCTTTTTTCCTTTTGATTTTGACTTCTTGCCCGATTCCTTATTCTTCTCAGCATTCTTTACAGTCTTTTTCGTCACTTTTTGCCCCAAAGAAAGCCCCTCAAAATCATCTTCGGCCGGTACTTCAATATTTGAGTGTTTGTCGCCAGACATTAGATTGATAATTTTATCTAATTTTGAAATTAAGGTATCAAACTGATCTCTGGTAATTCCGCTGTTGTTACCACCTGAATTACTCACAGAACTGCCGATGCTTGATTGCGGCTTGCTAAAATTATTGAATGATTTAGGCGCAAAACGAGACGGGGTTGGAGCACCTTCATTCTTAAAGCAGTTACTGCAAAAAATCGGACGACTACCGTTCGGTTTAAAAGGAACTTGGCAATTTTGCCCACATTTACTACAAGTAGCATCGTGCATTTGTCTTGGAGCAGAATCAGAATCGCCAAACCGACCGCCACCCCCGAATTTTGGTCTTCCACCAAAACTGCGTCCACCACCACTACCTTTATTGAACTTATTGAAATTACCCATATTTCTAACAATTAGTAAATAAATTGATTAAGGCCTAAGTATAGCACATCTGCCAAAAATAGCAAGGTCTGAGTAAAAAACACCCCTCTTTAATAGAGGGGTGTTGGATGCCTAAAAAGCTTAAGCTTGGGTCGGAGCTTCCGCAGCCGGAGTGGCTTCGGTAGTAGCCGGCTCAGCAGCCGGGGTAGAAGTGGCCGGGGTAGCATCAGTAGCGTCCCCATCAAAAGTATTGAACACCATAGTGAACAATGTTAGTAAACAATCTGCCAACTAGTGGTAGCCAACATTACGCGCATTATACCATAAAAATCATATTCTGTCAACCTTATTTCGCGATTTTTAGCTAAATTTCTCATATACTTGTTGAAATAAAGATAATAATGAAAAATTCCATTGACACATTTATACAAATATGCTATAATATGCACACTTAATATCCGTAGAAACTTAGTCGACTTTCTCCAGCGATATCTATCTAAATTTATCTAGCACTCATTACATATGAAAGGTACAATTAAAACCTTGGTAATGGACAAGCATTTTGGTTTCATCACCCCAGAAGATGGTTCTAAAGATGTCTTTTTCCATGAATCCGGTTTAGTTGGCGTTACATTTGCCGAATTAAAATCCGGTGATATGGTAAGCTTTGATGTCGAACAGTCCGAAAAAGGACCACGCGCCGTCAATGTCGTCCGCGCCTAGTTTATTGAAAAACAAAAAAAGAATCCTTAAACCGGATTCTTTTTTTGTTAAACTACTGTGATACTTTATCTAGAAACATTAACTTTATACCGATGAACTGCCCCACTAGGGGACCGCACTTCTATATTAATGACAGTAAATAAATTGGCCGGTTCCAAAGTTACTGTTAATGATGTCTTAACCTGGCCATTAATTGTAACCGTCGCCTTACTATTAAACGGCGTCGCTTTTACAGCCACGGTTTTATCAGTTGACTTGACGCTTAAATCATAATTATAGATTATAGAGCTAAAGCGGGGAGATAGATCAGTTTTAGAATTAGAACCGACAGTCAAATCAGATAACTCTGAATCAGTAGCGTCGGAATAATTATTACGGGACACCTTAACGTGATAATTACGGCTAGTACCGCCCGGAGAAATGACATCAATCCTTATATCATTATCACCGTAGTCAATTGGAACAGAGTATTTAGAACCGGAATTAATTTTTGCGCCATTAATATATATGGTTGCATCTTTACTCGTTGATTCTGGTTTAAATACAACCGCTTCTTCGTAATTACGCGCTTGAATTGTATATTGAAACTGCTGAGAATCAAACTTTGGGCTTAAATCCGCCAATAAATCTTCAGTTAAAGTTTTTAAATAAACGGCTTTATCAGGCGAATTACGAATAATATTTAAATAATAAACAACACTCTCGCGGTTGGGCGCGGATACTGCGATTTTTATCTCATTTGCTCCCACACTAAGTTGCACGGGAAAAATTTTGTTGGAAGTTGCCGGCAAATCATTCACTTTAATAACTTCATCGCTGGCATCTGCCGTCAAAGTGAGATTAACAGTTTCTTCCAAGTAAGTGGCAACTACTGAATAACGATATGTGGAACTGACAAAGTTAGGACTAATATTATCCTTTAAATTTTCCTTTATGCTTTTTAGTCGACTGGGAGCAGTGTTTGTATTTCCGGCCACAACTTTTGGCTCGGCAATGATTGACCGGCTAATTAATTCTTCATCAAATGTATAAGTTGACGCTGTCTCTATAAGCCGATTATAATCAGTGTCGTCTTCATTAATGAGCTGTCCCAAAACGTAGCCTTCCGAAGCTTTGACAGGCAGATGAATAATAAATTTGCGCCACTCTCGCCCGTATAGATTTGTGGCAGTATTTTGACTGGAAAGAGGGCGAATTACTGCTCCACGAGCAACAGCATAAACCGCCGGACTACCGGCAAATTTTAATAGTACCACACCTGGGCGAGCTGTAACGGTTGACTTTGCTGTCGGTATTCGTTTAAGTTCATCAACAGTAATTTTCTTTACACTTTTAAAATTCGCATACCAGGTATGAAAAGTACCACCATCCGGAAAAGCGTATTTTTTACCGTCAGAAGCGACATAATAAACCGCACTATCGCCCAAGGCGCGCACTAAAATTCCGGCGGAATAAGTAGTAGCGGCTTTCATCGGAACTCCAAATAAAGCGCTGGTAATTATTGCGCCTGTTAAAATAATACTTATCAAAATTTGTTTCATTTTCATGGTATCTATTTTACCAGTTTGTCTGGATTTTGTCTACAACCACAATTATTCTCAACTATTCATTACACCTTTTAAACAAATCTGCAATAGTTTCAGCTCTGCGAATACATTTTAAATTTGATTTGTTCATCAGCAAATATTCAGCGTGTCTAGTTTTTCCATTATAATTGTGACCCATCGCATAGGCGTGGCCACCAGCATTATGTAAAACTATAATATCGCCAATTTCACATTTTGGCAGAAGACGGTCAGTTGCTAATTGATCGTTATTTTCGCAGATACTCCCCACTATGGTAACATTTTCTCTTTTACTGGTTTTATTCAAAACTGTAGCGTGATGATAGGCGCCGTATATTGATGGTCGTGGTAAGTCGTTACTGCTGGCGTCAATGCCGATGAATTTTTTATGGCTATTTTTAATTACAACCGCTTGACTTACTAACCAACCAGCATTAGCGGTAATATAACGGCCGGGTTCAGCAAATAACTGTGGCTCTTTTAAACTAAACCTGTGACACTGTTCGTCAAAGGCTTTCCGCACTGATTTGGCTACTAAATTCAGATCCAGACTTCTTTCGCTGGGTTGATAGGGGACACCAAAGCCACCGCCAATATTCAAAAAATCAATTTGGATTCCGGTACGTTTTTTTAGAATGCCAACTATTTCCAGTAATTTACTGGTAATGCCATAAAAATGTTTTTCGTCCAGAATATTGCTACCAGCCATCATGTGAATACCAAATGTTTCAACGCCCATTTGTTTTGCTTTTTGGTAGCTCGCAACAACTCGCTCAATTGGAACCCCAAATTTTGCATTTGGTCCGGCTGTTTGTAAGCTTTTCATTGTAACGGCGACAATCCCAGGGTTAATTCTGAAAGATAGTGTTTTTGGCATTCCGAGCTGCCCGACTTTCGTGAGCATGCTTTCATCGTCTAAATTTAATACCACGTTCGGTGTTGTTAATGCTCGCCGTAATTCTGATTCTACAATATAATTGCCAGTATGCATACCGTGGCCTTTTATTTTTTTTACAATCCACAATTCTGACTCGCTTGAACAATCAAAACCAAACCCTTCTTGCTGTATAATGCGCAATATCGCCGGATTAGGATTGGCTTTAACGGCGAATAGGGGTCTGAAATCAGGAAAGTACTGTTTAAAGGAATTAAAAAAAAATCGACAGTTCTCTCTAATTTTCTTTTCGCTATACAAAAAAAATGGAGTGGAAAACAGTCGGCATGCTTTTTTGATACCTGTTATTGGTAAATAAATTACCTCTGGATTTGTTTTCATACAATTAATTAATAAATAATTCCGCAATTTCTACGGCATTTAAGGCGGCACCGCGCAAAAGTTGATCGCCACTGATAAAAAACTCCAGTCCATATTCTCCAAAAATTAGACTTTGTCTAATTCGTCCAATTTCAACAGAGAATTTATTCATTGCCGTCATTGGTGTTGGGTATTGTCCAAGTGCGACATCATCAACAAGCTCAACACCAACTGATTGTGAAAGCAGTTTTTTAAACTTTTCTGGGCTTACTTTGCTTTTTGTTTGCACCACCACAGATTCGCTGTGTGCCCGCTTAATCGGCAGGCGAACAGCTGTGCATGATATTGCCAAATCCGGTCTCTTGAATATTTTTTGAGTTTCCCAAACTACTTTCATTTCTTCCTTGGTATAACCATTGCTTTGGAATGAATCAATGTGGGGGATTACGTTAAACAGGATTTGATGACTAAATTTGCTAACAACCAATTCCTGATGATTGGCATACTCAATTACTTGTTGTTCAAGCTCATCTAAACCGGCCTGCCCGGCTCCAGACACTGCTTGGTAGGTGCTCATGATAATTTTTTTGATCCCAAAATTTTTCTCCAAAACCCAAAGGGGTAGTGCGGCAATGGCAGTTGTGCAGTTAGGATTAGCTATCAAACCGCTGTGGTTAAAAGCTTCTGCCCCGTTAATTTCCGGAATAACCAGTGGCACTAATGGGTCATAGCGAAATAGGGAAGAATTGTCAATTACCAAACAGTTATTTATTTTTGCAAGCGGGGCAAATAATTTACTAATTTCACTACCGGCTGTAAAAAACGCAATGTCTGATTGTTCAAACAATTTGGAACTTATTTCTCGCACTTTTATCTCACCCCATATGGTCTTGATTATTTTTCCAACCGATTTGGCAGATGCGGCCAAATATAAATTTGTAATTGGAAAATTTCTTAATTCTAAACATTTAATAACTTCTCTGCCCACCACACCGGTCGCACCGACTATAGCTAAATTCATATTGTATAATTAAAAAATGAATTATATATTTTGCTAATCGCTGTGTTGGCCATATTTTCATTTACCACGACGGTCAAATTGCGCGGTGATGCACCCTGTGAAACCATTAGTACTGATATTTCTGCCAAAGCGTCAAATAATTTACTTAAAATTATTTTATTTTTATTAATATTTTCACCAACTAAACAAATCACCGCGTTATCTCCCTTTACTGTAATTTTAGCAAAAGCGCTTAACCGGGCGACTAATTCAGCGTTAGGGGCTTGATCAATTGTGATAGATATTGAAACTTCTGAGGTGGCGACCACGTCAACCACTACGGCGCAATCTCTAAAAATTTCAAACACAAGTGCTAAAAAACCAAAAGCATCAAGCATTCCGGTGGAATATATATTAATAATCCAAATACCTTTTTTAACACTAACAGCTTTTACTCCATCACCAGTAGTATCGGTAATAATGGAACCTGGGTCATCTGGAGAAAAAGTATTTAATATCTTAACTGGAATCTTTTTTTCTACCGCGGGTTCAATTGTTTTGGGGTGTAAAACTTTTGCGCCAAAATAGGAAAGTTCAGCTGCTTCTTCATAATTTAAATGCCTAATAGATTTTGCTTCTGGTATCAGTCGTGGGTCGCAATTCATTATCCCGCAAACATCTGTCCAAATCTCAATTAAAGAAGCATCAAGTGCGTTTGCCAAAATTGACGCTGAATAATCAGACCCACCGCGTGTGAAGGTTGTGTAATTGCCGTTTTGATCACCGCCAAAGAATCCGGTTGCAATAATTATTTTGCCCGATTTCAAGAGTGGAATAATAATTTTTTGTACTGCCAGGTCAGTTTCTTTTTTTAATGGTTTAATAATTCCCAATTTATTTTCAATCTTTATCACTTCTCTGGTATTTACCATTACCACCGGCATAGTAGGGGAAAGCAGTGCTGTTAAAATTTCAGCGCTTATTCTTTCTCCAAAAGCCAATACATAATCGCGACTACGAATTGACAACTCCCTTATCTTGGTAATTCCACTTAAAAACGATTCTAATTCCGAAAAAATTGGCCCAAGATCAATTTTGATTTTTAACTTCTGAATAATCAGTTCATGTCTATTTTTTAAATCCAACAGTAGTCCTGGATTATTAGAACCAGTTGACGCTCTATTTGCCAAATCAATTAATTGATTGGTTACGCCGGAAAAAGCCGAAACCACAATTACTTTTCGTAATGGGTTTGCTTTGATAATGTTAGCAACTTGACTCAGGGATTCCACCGATCCCGTTGATGTTCCACCAAATTTTGATATTGTTAAGTTCATATTAAATAAAAAAATCCCGCTAAACGCGGGATTAGAAATTTTGTTTAAAAGTACAAAAAACTACCCCGCGAGCGAGATCTTCTTTGTCTTTTTAGAATTGATTATTTTTGTAGCCATAGTCGTATATTTTAATTATATATTATTAAAAGTTTTCTGTCAACGGCTTTGGAAAAACAATCGACAAAATCAGCGTTACCTGCTATAATCACATGGAAAATGTACTTAATTAATATAATACAAGTATGAAAGAAAGTATTAAGGAATTACTGGAAAAAATCAGCAATCTCAACAAGCAACTTTCTGCTCGCTATAAAGAATTAGCTGATAAGTACGGCTTTTCATATTCGGGTCGCAAAATTGTTTTTTTACAAGAATTTCGCAAACGTAATTTAAAATTTAAAGTTCCGGTCTGGAGATATGCTATTCCGATAAATATTAGGCATTTATTATCAATGCCATTTATTTATGTAATGATAATTCCGACAGTAATTTTAGATATCTTTATCACTATATATCAGTCAGTTGCTTTTCCACTATATCATATTCCAAAAGTTAAGCGTCGCGATTTTATTGTATACGACCGAAAATTTTTGGATTATTTGAATATTATCCAAAAAGTTCATTGCCTGTATTGCACCTACGTCAATGGCCTATTTGCTTATGCGGTAGAAATTGCCGGCCGAACCGAACGTTATTGGTGCCCGATTAAAGCCGCACATATACCTAAATTTAATCACGGTTGGTATAATGATTTTGCTGATTACGGCAATCCCGAAGAGTGGAAAGAAAAGTTTAATGATGAAAAGGCGTTTTTAAATTCTAGCTTGGATAATAAGGACGAAATTTGCAAATTATAATTTACACCATGCGATAGCATATGCTATTTTTTATTGATCAAACTCATTTTTTTAAAGCGCACTAATTTTTTTATTTGATACTCCGCTTTCGTGGCGGCAGAACGAGAGCAAAATTTTTTAAAATATACTAGTTTAACTGGCCGACGAACACGAGTGTATTTCGCACCCAACTTTGATGAGTTGTGCTCACTAACACGTCTTTCTAGATCAACTGTAATGCCAGTATATAAAGTTTTGTCAGCACATTCTACCATATAAAGAAAATACATATTATTTAATAGCGCGACGAGCAGTTTTGGCCCGGGAGTGGAGCTTTTTAGAATCTAAACGTTTTATTTTTGAAGAATACGTCGGCTGGGTCAGGCGACGTTTTTTGGGAACTCGCAAAGCCATGGTTACTAATTTATCTAAGCGTGATTTCGCTTTAAAACGATTTTGCAATTGCGAACGCTCCTCTTCGGATAAAATCACAACTTCGTCATTGCTATTTATTCGGTTTACTAATTTGGATCGCACGCGTATTTTCTGCTCCCATGTTAAGACACGGGAACCCCGAACAGACCAACGCAAAATAACTTTAGTTGAAGTTTTGTTAACATTTTGTCCGCCGGCACCGGACGAACGAGCGTAAGTCATTTGAATTTCTTTGTCTGGTATTGAAAAGTAAGGGGTAACACTGACCTTCATATACTATTGATTCTGTCTAAGATTGCCTGTCCAGCCGATCGCCCAGTCGCCCAAGCGGCTTGTAAATTAAATCCACCGGTAAAACCATCAATATTTAAAATCTCGCCGGCAAAATATAATCCAGGACATTTTTTTGATGCCATTGTTTTTGGATCTACTTCATTTAATTCTATACCACCAGCAGTAACAAATTCATCACCTGCCCCGCGGCCAATGGCATTTAGCGTGATCTTTTTGAGTAGTTGGGCGGTCGTCTCAATTTCGCGTTTGGAAATCTCAGCATTTTTTTTATCAATTGGAATTTTAAATTCCGATCCAAAAATGTCAACTAATTTATGTGGAATAAACTGATGAAGAGATGTTTTGAAATTCTTTTTTAGATTAAGTTTGTTAAAATTTTCAATTTTATTTTTTAAATCATTCAGTTTTATATCAGGTAAAAAATCAATATAAATTAGTAGGGGAGAGCTCGGACTAAATTGTGCCAGAGCCGACAGCGAAGAAACCGCAAAAACCGCCGGTCCGCTAATACCGCGATGAGTAAATAAAAATGGTCCGATTTTAGAATTTGGCTTCAGGCAGTTAGCTGATATGCCGACTTTGGCAAAAGACATTCCCGCCAAAATGCCTGGCCATTTTTCACTTACAACAAACGAGTGTAAACTTGGTGCAAGTTTGCTGACAGTATGCCCTAATTTTTCCGCCCACGCATAGCCATCACCAGTGGAACCGGTATGACGATATGCTTGGCCACCAAGTGACAGCACGACAATATCCGCCAAAATTTCCTCACCATCACGTAGATATATTTTAAACTGGTTGTCAATTTTTTCTATATTTTCTACCGCGCGACTAAACATAACCTGAATACTGGAACTGGCAAATATTTTTTTAAAAACTCCAACAATATCATCACCACGGTCAGACACGGGAAAAACACGTAAATCTTTTTCGATTTTTAAGCATACACCGTGTTCTTCAAACCAAGCACGCGTATCTTTCGGACCAAACGTATGCATTGCCGAAATTAAAAATTTATTACCCCGCGGGTAATTTTGTAAAATATCTTTGGAATTTTCTAAACCAGTCGTCACGTTACATCTGCCACCACCGGAAATGATAACTTTCGCACCCAAATCTTTATTTTTTTCAATTAAAATAATTTCGGCCTTAGGATTGGCCTCGCAAATTGTCGCTGTTGTCATCATTCCGGCAGCGCCCCCGCCAATTATTACAATTTTCATAAATTTAGCTAACATTTGATAGTACTGCTTACATTATACACTATATTATATAAAAGCTAAATATTGACAAATACCCTGATTTTTGATCGGGGTATTTTTTATTTGTAAATTTGGATTTTACTTTATTTAATTGATACCATTTGACCGTTTAAATATAAAAAAATCAACGCATTAATTAGAAAGTAAGATTTATCAAATAATTAAAAACACCGCTAGCGGCGGTAGTTAAATGCGGATGTAAATTAAAGTTTCCCCAAATCAAGCTCGCTATCAAACTTAATTTCTTTCACAAAGCCAGGCATGTGACTAATGAGAATTATGGCACCGTCAAAATTATTAATTGCCTCGGCGATAACTGGAATATGACGAAAGTTGATATGGTTGGTGGGTTCATCCAACACCAAAAGACCCGGTTTCATCAAGACTAAACGTGCAAATGACAGCAAACCCTTTTGACCTTCTGATAGTTGAGAAATTTTTAAACCCATCAATTCGCCAGTAATTAAAAATCCGGCAGCCACGCTGCGCAATTCTTGAGTATCTACGCCATCGGAGAGCACACTTTGTAAAGAATCAAAAACAGTTTGATTGTAATCCAAAGTAGCAAAATCCTGACTATAATAACCAACGCGCGTATCTTTTAAAATAACCGCTCCGTCGGACGCTCCGTCAACTAATGCTCGCAACAAGGTGCTCTTGCCGATTCCATTTGGACCAGAAATTATTAAACGACCGCGTTGTCGCAAAACAATATCGGTTTCAACCTTAATCGGCTCGTGATTTTTTATAATCTTGACAGATTTAATTGTTACCACGTTGCCCACAATTCCTTGAGAGGGGATTGTGAACTCGCGAATGGTTTTATCTTCACGCCTGACCGCCACTTTATTATCTTCCAACTCAGTTATTTCTTCTTTTAATTTACTGGCTAATTTTCGCATCTTGCCACCTTTATTCGCAAAAAAGTTTACTTTTTCTTTATTATCCAAAATTTCTTTTTCCAACTGGGCGTTTTTCTTTATTTCTCTTTCAATCCGGCTATTAATTTCCTCACAGACGGAAAAGTAATCGCCAACATAAGTTTCAATTTTTTTTGTAAATACATCCAAATACACCACACCTTCGGTAAAACAATTTAAAAAGTCAGCGTCGTGCGAAATTACAATCACAGTTTTTTCATACATCACTAAAAATTGGATAAGATGGTCAATGCCGTCTTTATCCAAATTATTTGTAGGCTCGTCTAGAAGTAATATATCTGGATTTTGAATTAAAGCATAAGCCAAAAGTACGCGCGCTTGCTGTCCGCCAGATAAGTCGCCAATTTTGCGTTCAATTGGCATGGTCAAATTAACTGCGTTCATCACTTTGCTGATTTGGCTTTTGATATTGCCCGGCACTTCTAAAAATGATTTACCAAAATATTCTTCAATAGTCAGTTCCAAATCTGCCTTATCAACTATCTGCTGGGCAGTAGCAATGCTAGCATCATCCGTAATAAATACCTTACCAGTTGTGGGTTTTAATTCTCCCTTAATTAATTTAAAAATAGTGCTTTTACCAGCGCCGTTTTGCCCCATCAGTGTTATTTTAGCATTTTTATGAACACCAAACGAAACCTCGTCCAAAATCGGTTTTCTTTCCGCGTATTCAAAAGTAACGTTTTCAAACCGTAAAATTATATTTTCCGCCATAAATTTCATTTTAAAAGCGAACCAGAGAGTTAGGTTCGCTAATAGGCGTGATTTTATCACAAATATCTGTATTTGTCAATCGCGATTTTCTTTTAGGTATTTTAAATATTCTCTAAACATAACTCTGACGCTAAGCTAAAACAACTTACTATTAACATACTCTCGTGTAGCCGAATTAAATGTACCGTTGGCCGGAACAATGTGATTAGCTTTTTGAAATCTCAAAAGTGAAAACCAGGTAAAACTGCCAAACTTTTCGGTCTCATAACCGGGTGAACCAGGACCAACGGTGGCAATAGGGAAGCCATTGTTATTTAAATATCTTTGTAATTTTTTTACATCAGCATTCACTGTGCTCGGCTTTAAGTCCTGGTTAAATGAGTAATTGGCCAATATATTTTGCTTACCAATATTTTTCAAGGATAAATCAGAATTAATATAATTTCCCGTTACTTTTCCCAAAGAACCGTTTTCCGTATAAATTTTATGAGCACGCTGGAATTTTAAGAGAGCAATCCAAGTCAGGCGCCCAAACTTATCAGTTTCTTGGCCAGGAGAGCCAGGGCCAACTTTTGATAAGACAAATCCATTAGTATTCAAATATTTCTGCAATTCTTTCACTTCCTCATTTATCATTGTTGGTTTTAAATCATTTAAAAATGTAAAATAATCAGGTGGAGGTAGTTGTGATACAACAATTTCAATTTCTGATAATGGTGCGTCAATAACAACTTCCGCGTCTGTAATATCTGGCGGGGGGGTAATACTGCTGGTGGCGATCGTTTCATTAATGTGAGTGCCGAGAATATTATTATTTGGAACAGTCAAAATAAATACTTGGCTAACTCCGCCAGCTGATGTTCGGTATTTAATATATAGAGTATCAGTAGAATAATTATTAAAAACTGATTTTTGATAAGATTCCCAACCAACCATTGTAAAAAATGGATCGGCTGAAATCGCCATTTGATAACCATTTTGTACATCAGAAATAATATTACCTGCCAAAAGGTAGGGAGGAATATTAACCACCGGCCCAGAAGGAATAATTATACCGCCACTACTTCCCGAAGATGGGGTTGCTTCAAAAACCGCTGACACTGATAAGTTTTGTGTGATATTAGTATCAGTTCGTGGATTGGCAGTAGAATCATCGTTCCAATTTACAAACTGGTAACCAGAATCGGCTACTGCAGTAACCGCGCTACCGTCTGATCCATAATCAACAGTTTGAGAAACAGTACCAGTTAAACTGCCGCCTGTGCCGGCAGAATAGGTTAAAGTGTAAGTGATGGGGGAAACATCATCGGCGGCAATGGCATATAAAGTGGGATAGCGTCCAGCCGTCGCTACCCACACTTGGTTTTCACCAGAAAAAGACCATTGATCTAATGGGGCGGTGGTGGAGGTGCCTTTAAAGACAGAGGCAGAGGCAACTAGCTCCCACTCACCACTAGAGGTCGCGCTAGCAGAGTTGCCAACGCCATTGGTGTTAGAGTTATACCAATAATTGCCTACTGTACCTTCGATCAGATCTGAAGTGCCAAATAATCCGCCGATATAATTCACATTGTCATACGCGGGTACTGCGCTAACTGAAAAAGAGTAATTTACATCTTGTGAGTCAACTAAACCGATTAAACCACCAACATTATTTGTGCCACTAACATTACCAGTAGAATAAGCATTTTCTACAGACGTCGGACCACCCCACTCCCAACCAATTAAACCACCAACTTGATTACTACCAACAACATTGCCAGTAGCATAAATATTAACCGTATGACATCCACCAGAATTACCAATCAAACCTCCGACCCTTACACCGCCAGTCACATCACCATAAGCAAAAGAAGTTGAAACTGAACCATACTGACAATACCCAATGAGACCGCCCATATTATTTCCAGAAAGACCAACAACATCACCCGTGGCATATGACTGAAATACACTGCCACCTGTTGTAATCATCCCGACCAACCCGCCCCCCTTGGATCCTACGGTTACCTGACCGGTTGCATAAGAATTAAAAATAATATTAGTAACTTCACCTGCCAAACCACCGACAGTAATACTTCCTACCACGTTACCAGTTGCGTAAGAACTACTAACTGTTGTGGCTTCTCCAACTAAACCACCAACAGCCTCGGTAGAAGAAACTGTGGCGCTTGAATATGAATTTTCAATTATTGAGTTATTTAACATCGAACCTATTAAGCCACCCGCGCCGGCATCAATAGCGACAACATTGCCGGAACTATGAACATTTTCAACAGAGGTAGTTTGTAGAGACCCACCTATTAGAGCTCCCACACCACCATAACCAGTTATATCCACATTTGATAATATAAGATTACTTATTGTACTACTCACCTGCCCAAATAAACCCACATAACTTTCTGAAGGCCTATTAATAAATAATCCAGTGATAATATGATTGTCGCCATCAAAATTTCCGGTAAATGCAACGGTCGAACTTCCAATCGGCGCAAAACCAAGCCCGCCATTCCATAGTGCACCACCTTCAGTTCCAGTATCAGCGGTACAATCAATCTCCGCGGTCAACAAAAAATTACTGTCCAGATACGAACCAGCACTTTGTAGTTGGGCGCAAGTAGCTATTTGATAGGGACTTTCGGCAGTGCCTAGTCCACCGGCAAATTCACCATCGGACAAAGCGTCGCCAACACTAATAAAAATACAAAGCGCCAAAACAAAAAATAATAGCGCTGATGTTTTGCTCTTTAACGACACAGTCATATGCGACCTATTAAAACGATTGCCTAATTTCGATAATTATAGCACGAATTTGTAAAATAAACAAAAATTATTTTCTTTATAATTTTTCGTAAGTAAATAAAACACTGGGCAAACCAACCGTCTGCTTTGGAATTGCTATAATTATAATCGCGCAAAGAATTCATAAATATCTCATAACCGTAGCGATGATCCGGCCCATCAATTTCATCACCTGGATCGTGAGTAATAAACTGTTGATTAGCGTCATCAAAACCTTTAATTAAAGTAGTGTGATAGGAGGAGCCAGTAGCCAAAAAGGGGATATTATGATTGCGCAAATCAAAACCATAATGAAAAGCCATTACCGGACGACCGGCCAAGAGCTCTTGTTTAATACCATCAAGAGTCGGATTGGTTTTTAAAGTTGCCCCGAAAGAAGAATAATTATCAATCAAAAAAAGTGTTCGGATGGTGTCGGAATTGGCATCAGACCCATAGGCGCTCTTCTGCGCGTCAAATAATATTTGCATAAATCTCTCACCCTCGGCGATAGTCAGGGTGGTTTTTTTGGTGTAATACTGTTCCATCATAGTGATCACCGCTTCTTCACAAGCGTTTTTCCAAGACCCAACCCACTGATTTTCCGGAGCTTCATTAATATAGGGTATTTGCAAATTTACCACATCATTTGACACGCTTGGCGCGGGTGTTGGCACAACTTCCTTTATAATAGTAGTTGAACTGGTTGACTCCACGCATTTAGTTTCTGCTGGCTGAAAATAATCGGCAGTGACTTCGCAGTTCACATTACTAAAAAAATGAGTGATAACATACCACTCAATTACCATTAACAATATTACAATGAAAATGTTAATTCTAAAATGTCGTCCGGCTTCAGAAAAGTTGTTGCGCATACTGTTACATTGTATCACAATTTTTTAATTGCGCTTAATCAAACCTTTTTTCTCCAGTTTATTTCGAATGAAATTGAATATTTATTAGGAATTTTCCATTTAGAGAACCTAAAACACAGAAATTGAAACTTATTTTCTGAAATTTTTCCAAACCCAAATTTATTTAAAGTTAATTCAATGTCTATTACCATATATTTTTGTTTTCTCTAAAATACAACAATACAAGTAGATTGCGGCTAGAATTTATTATAGCATGTTTATACGAAATTAAAAAAAGTAAGTATTGACAATAGGGGATAGGTGGTTTATAATATGTTTCGTAGTTTGTTCTTTCAAACAATTTATTCCCGGGTAGCGCAGCGGTAGCGCAGTTGGCTGTGAACACGATTAAAAAACGCAGCTTTTCGCCGTAAGGCGAATTGAAAAATGAGGTGAATTCGGGGAATCCTTTCCGCCTTTTGGCGAATGGTAATCCCGAGCCAAGCTATTTTACTTGTCATTCCCGCGAAAGCGGGAATCCAGCAAAATGGAAGGTGTAGAGACTATCTCGCAAGAGAGTACTGTCCCGACTTAGTCGGGGTGGGAAGCGCCTCATCTACCTAAAAAGGCAGAATGATATAGTCCACCCCTTCGCGAAAGCGATGGATAAGTGTAACCAATTGGTCGTCGGTTCGAATCCGACCCCGGGAGCCAAAGTTAAAAAACTCTAAAAATTCGCTTATTATAGCGAATTTTTTGGTTCGAACTTTAGTAATGGGGGCGGGACGGCCAATAAATATTAGAGAAACTATAGCAAGTCCCAAAGATTATTAAATTTGGCTCTTTCAATATCAGCCAATTCTTTGCTTTCAGTTACCACTGCAACAAAATCATTAACTAAAGAAAACATGGCTATTTTATTTTTCCAAACATAAATCAAACCATGGAACTCGTATTTATTTGAAACTAATTTAACTTCGCGAAGTTGTTGTATTCCTAAACGTTGGCGATCTCTAGCAGTAGCAGAATCACGCAAAATAACACGCAATGGAATTCTATTCTTTATTCTTTTTTTCAAAAATCCTTCATGGTATTCACCTAATAGACATTGCTTCAAGCTCTGGCAAAGCATTTTTTATAGTACTTGCCATCTTTCTTTTCTGCTAATAGTAGTAAATTGCTAATATTATTTGAGTGTGATAAAATATATTCACTCATATTATATGTTATACGCCTTAATTTTGGGTATTGTTGAAGGAATTACTGAATTTTTACCAATTTCCAGTACCGGACATTTGATTTTAGCGCAAGGAATTTTGGGATTGCCACCGACGGAATTTTGGAAAAGTTTTGAGATCGCGATTCAATCGGGCGCAATTCTTGCGGTTGTAGTTTTATATTGGAAAAAAATTTGGGATGTTAAAAATGTTTGGCCGAAATTGTTGGTGGCGTTTTTGCCGACGGCGGTGATTGGGCTGGCGCTTTATAAAATTGTTAAGCATTATTTGTTGGGGAATAATTTGGTGGTGTTGGGGGCATTGTTTGTCGGTGGTGTGGTGATTATTTTGTTTGAAAAATGGTATGTGAAAGAATATACTAATGTTGAAAATCAAGCTTTAAGGGATTCCTCCGCTGCGGTCGGAATGACAACGAACGACTTTGCAAACATCACTTACCGCCAAGCAATTTATATTGGTTTATTTCAATCGATTGCGGTAATTCCTGGTATATCTCGCAGTGCGGCGACAATTATCGGTGGGCTCGCTTTAGGATTATCACGGCCGTTAATTATAGAATTTTCTTTTTTGTTAGCTGTTCCGACCATGGCCGCGGCCACTGGACTGGATTTATTAAAAAGTGGATTTAATTTTAGCGGTAGTGAGTGGGGGATAATGGCCGTAGGGTTTATCACCGCATTTTTAACAGCCCTAGTTGCGATAAAATGGCTTTTGCGGTATATTACTAAGCATAATTTTAGTGTGTTTGGGTGGTATCGGGTGGGGTTGGCACTCGCAATGATTTTGTGGATAATGTTCTTATAAAAAACAACTTTAATTTTTAGTAACGCAGTTTAATAGTTGATTGGTTTATTAGTTTATTAGTACGAACCGACCGATTTTAAACAACAAAATTAATATAAAACGCATGTCTGAAATAGATCAAAAGCAATTAACTAAATTAAAGAAAAAACTTGAACTTGTGTTGGTACTAGTTTTATTTTTTCCAACACTCTTAACATCACTATATGGACTCAGCGGGCCAGATACTCTTATTTTAAATAATACAATATTGAATTTTGGTATAACTATTGCATGCTCTATTTTAATTTTTATTTTCATTGAAGTATGTGAAAGTTTTTTAAGAGATTGGTTAATAAAATTAATGAGTATCCTCTTGACGCTTGAAATTTTTAGTTTCATCATTGCAATTCTTGACATGGCCCTAATGAAGAATGCTGCGCCGACGAGCGTATTGAGTTTTTTAATAATGTTATTTTCTATCAGCATAATAAATTTTACTCCGATAGTGATTGCCACTTTACTAATAATTATTATTGCATATCAACTTGCTAAAAAATATTTTATTTTCATAAAAAAATTATAACTCACAATAAAAATCGCACTAATCAACTAATAAACAAATAAACTAATCAAACACACTATGCGTCAATCTCAACTTTTCACCAAAACCACCAAACAAATTTCCAAAGAGGAAGTT
>MFRE01000006.1:0-314 GCA_001784475.1 Candidatus Magasanikbacteria bacterium RIFOXYD2_FULL_41_14 | reverse complement strand
CAATTGCTTATCCGCGCGGGTTACATCCACAAAGAAATGGCGGGGGTTTATTCGCTCATGCCACTAGGTTTAAGAGTCGTAAACAACATTAAAAAAATCGTCGCTGAGGAAATGGAGAATATTGGTTCGGAAGAAATAATAATGTCCACGCTTCAAAACAAGGAAGTTTGGTCTAGGACAGACAGGTGGGATGACCAAAAAGTTGACGTTTGGTTCAAATCACAATTGAAAAATGGCAACGAAGTTGGTTTTGGCTGGTCCCACGAAGAACCAATTATTGAAATGATGAAATCATTTGTCGCAAGCTATAATGA
>MFRE01000005.1:121969-137163 GCA_001784475.1 Candidatus Magasanikbacteria bacterium RIFOXYD2_FULL_41_14 | reverse complement strand
TTTTTCATATTAATAAAAAGTAACCGCATCTAATTTAACTTTGTTTAAATTATATCATATTTTACGATAGAATACAAAAACAACGATTAATTAAAACAAAAAAGAACTTTCGACCAATTTGTGGCAATAACCACGGCCGAAAGCCCTTCTTGATTATATTGTGTCATAATTGTATAATAGTGTCAAACAATATGATCACAATCACCTACTTCGTCCACGGCACCACGACCGATAACGAAAAGAATATTTCTTCCGGCTGGTTTGATGTTGAACTTTCCGAATTGGGCGTGAGACAAGCCACAGAATTAAAAACTCTGATCAAAGATAAGCATTTTGATGTGGTTTTTTGTTCGGACTTAAAACGAGCTGTACATTCGGCCAAGCTGGCTTTTGCTGGCACGGAAATTATTCCAGACAAAAGATTGCGCGAATGTAATTATGGCGAATATAATGCCACGCCCGCCACAGTGGTGGAACCAATGTTGGAAAAAAATATCACTAAAAAATTTCCCGACGGTGAAAGTTGCGAGGATGTCAAAGCGAGAATAAATGATTTTCTTGATTACTTGAAAAAAAATTACGACGGCAAATCGGTCGCCATTGTCGCTCACAAAGCCCCACAGTTGGCGTTAGATGTTTTGCTCAGCGGCAAAACCTGGGAACAGGCGTTTGCCGATGACTGGCGCAAGCGCAAGGCGTGGCAGGCGGGGTGGGAGTATGTGGTGAGGTAAAAAATTATATCAAAAAACCGCCTACCACAGGCGGTTTTGATTTTTTATTTTAAGCAATTCCCAGTAGTGGCTTCATCGCTTTAATATCTTTATCGTGCACCTCTACTTTATCCTCTACATTTCTTAATCCACGTGCCAAAAACGGTAATTCTTGGTCTTTGTTTTCGTATAATTTAACAATTTTGTCTAAACTATTCATCACTCTGGAAATATCATCCTTGGTGGCGGTCTGCTCTAATTTTTCGTCAATATGATCCAATCGCCCATCGTGTTCTAACATTTTTTTCGCCAAAAAATCAATCTGACCATCAATTTGATCAAAGCGTTTGTCTACAGCTTCAAAACGTTTATCAACAGCGTCGAAACGTTTATCAATTTTAACAAATTGCTGATCGTGTTCAGCTAACTTTTTACTGTGCTCGATGAGCGTCTGATCAATTTCTGCTAATTTTTGTAATACTTGCTGCATAATGGTTTAATTATACCGCACCGAGATATTGTCTGTCAAGAACACAAAACATACTACACAACGTGCTGTTTGCTTGTGACATAACCCCAAATTTATGCTATACTTATATAAAGGTCAGATACAACTTAATTACTAATAATCAAAATATGCCAAATCAAACAGATTACGTTTCACTTATCAACGAAATTATTGCCAAACAGGCGGTAATTTTGGGGCCAGATATCGCATTATTAAAAGCCAAAAATGTTCAAGGCTTAAAACTATCCGACGGCAAGGTAGTCGAAATTGTTGGTGACGCGGAAAAAGCCATCGAAAGTTTGGTGGACGAATATGTCAATTTATCTGGGCTTATTGTTAAAAACGCTTTGAGTTCAATCTTCGCAAAATATCCAGAAATAAATAAGTCAAAATAATTAATTGTATTATATGGAAATTATGATTAGAAACATTGTTTTAATAATAGGCTGGCCAGTACTAGTTGTGGGAAGTATTTATTTAATTGTTAAGGGTGGTGCAGTTTATAAATTAGTAAGAGGATCGCTAGTTGGTAAAGTGACTAAGGTTTTGGTGATTAGTATGCTTGTTGGTATGTACAGTCTTGGGATTGTTGCCACGGCTCTCATGTATGCCGATGAAAACACTGGTGTATGGGTGGTCTTGCCAATATTTTTTGCGTGGTTTATCACTTTTATTTGGAGTTTGAAGGTTTTAGTTAAAGCCGGAAACGAAGCGAAAAAACTTTCAGAAAACTAAGAATTTAGTTAATAATTAAATGGATATTTTAGTTATTGTAATTTCGTTAGTAGCGATTCTATGTTTTGGCATCGGATTATTTTTGTTTATACAAACAAAACAGCTCAAAAAGACGTTTACTAAAAAAGAGCAAGAAATGGGGCGCAGAATGTATGAACTGGCAATTTTGAAAGAATTAGGCGACCGCATCGGGTATTCGCTCAATGTCCAAAACATCGTTGACATTATTACCGGCTCATTGCATCAATTTATTGAATACGATGTCGTGTCATACATGTTACTGCAACCGGAAAAAATTATTTTTAAAGTCCAACTGGAAGAATCAGTATCACGAAAATTTATTGATGATGTAAAAAATCGGATGATGAATTCGTTGTCGGCGCTGTTAAACCAAGAATTTAAAAATGATCAAATTGACGAAGTGTTGGTCGGCGCGATTGTAGTGGACGAAGTAGAAGAACCGGTGCGTTCTTTTTTTAATATTCCACTGGTCATCGCCGGTAATGTTGTCGGCGTGTTAACTGTCGCGGACACCAAAGTCGGTTTATATAAGGAAGAAGAAACCACGATTTTGTATAAAATCACTCAACAGGCGTCGCAAGCGGTCACCCGTTTGCAAGAAGTTATCAAAACCGAACAGGGCAAATTAAACGCGATGGTAGAAAGCATGACCGAGGGCGTGGTAATGACCGACAAAGATTATCGCGTAGTCGTGGCTAATCCGGCAGTGCGCAAGACGATTGGAATTGAGGATAAAAAAGATATTACTATTTTTGATTTTATCGATCATTTGGAGGGTAAATTTGATATTCGCGGTAAGTTGGAGGAAAGTGTAAAACTAGACAAAATGCTCATCACCGAAGAAGTGCCACTGCACGAGCGCTATTATCAAATTTTTGTTTCACCAGTCAAAAGTAGTTTGGGAATTAAAGGTGAAGAAATTATTGGCGCAGTAGTAATTTTTCATGATATTACTCATGAAAAAGAACTAACAAAAATGCGCAAAAATTTTACCTCAATGATGGTGCACGAATTACGATCCCCTCTTGATGGTATTAAAAAAATGGTGACGGTTTTAGAAAAGGGCGATATTGTCAAAGACAAACAAACTCAAAAAGAATATTACGGTTTAATCCACCAAAATTCTTCTAACATGTTGGACTTGGTCAACGATTTACTGGACGTTGCAAAATTAGAATCAGGCAAATTCCAAGTTCGACCAGTTCCAAATGATTTAAGAAAATTAATTACAGAGTCAGAACAGTTTTTTCAATCCAGCGCCAAAGTAGCGACAATTATGCTTGACTCTGTGATTGACAAGCAAATACCGACGGAGATACAATTTGATTATAGTCGAATTGGGCAGGTTTTAAATAATTTAATTTCCAACGCGATTAAATTTACTTTCGCTGGCGGAAAAGTAACTATTGGTGTTTTTTTACATAAAAAAGGTGGGGAAATAAAAAAAGAAGCAAATGGTGCCTGCATCGCATGGGCACCAACTAATAATATTGCCGAATTAGAAAATTTACCTGATTGCATAATTATTCCGATTATTGACACTGGACGCGGAATCGCTGCTGATAAAATTTCTACATTATTTAATAAATTTACCCAAATTGATCCAGTGTTAGAATTTACCGGAATGAAAGGGACTGGCTTGGGATTGGTCATTGCCAAAGGAATTGTTGAATCACACCATGGTGTAATTGGAGTATTTTCCAAAGAAGGCGCGGGAAGTACATTTTATTTTACCATACCAATCTAAAAAATTTATTAATTTTAATTAAATACTATGGAAAAAACGAAAAAGAAAATTTTAATTGCGGAAGATGAGCCAGCGACGATGAGAGCAATGGCTGATTCAATTAAAGCAGCCGGATTTGAAGTAATTAAAGCCACCGACGGCGAACAAGCGGTAGAATTTGCCTTACGTGATCATCCTGATTGTATTTTAATGGATATCCGCATGCCAAAAATGGATGGACTAACCGCGCTAAAAAGAATTCGAAAAAATGAATGGGGTAAAGATGTTTGCATCACAATTCTTACTAATATTAGTGACTCCGCTAAGGTAGACGAGGCACTAAAAGACGGCGCGTTTGAATATTTGATAAAGGCCGATTGGGAAGTTGATAAAATTGTTAAAAAGCTGAAGACGCGATTGGGAATTGAATGATAATTTTTTATTAATTTTTACACATACCATCCTGAATTTAGGCGTTATTTTAATTTGACTAGTGTTGTTTTGTGGGGTAAAATATAGGTGTTGGTAAGAATTATTATTAAATTAATTTTATGGATGAATTACCTTCACAAAAACAAGATAGCATAGGTCTCATGTCTATACTTGAAAGACTTGGCGAAGTCACAACGGAAGACATTGAATCATTACAAAGAATAATTATGCCGAGAGGCCTTAAAATTTTTGAAGATCTGTCAGAAAATAAAAAAAGAGTTTGGACTCTTTTATGCAAGATTTCAGAAGATGAGTTGTTGAGGCTAGCAAAACTATCCATAGGAATAAAACATATAGGGGGCATGCATGATTTAGGGGGAGACCTGACGTCGCTTTATTGGTGCACAAATGAAGAAAAATTCAAAAAGGCACTCGATATTTTGAGCCCAGATAAATCCGACACAGCTTGACACCAACCACAAATGTGATATTATAAAAAAGAGATGTTCACCATCTCAAATACTGCTTAGCTGATAAATATTTGTCAATTAAACAGTGTTTCGGTAAGTTTTGTTTAAGTCGTTGTTTGGCTTAACCAGACTACCAAACACACCATTTGGAAGGTGTAAAAGAGTTTGCCTCTCATCAGGCTGGCCGCCCACGAAGGGCAAACTCTGGGGGTTTATCCTCCACACACATCTTCCGATGATACCGGGGTGGTAGTCTGCGCTCGCGCTGACCACCACCCCATCCCCTTTTCTTTTTTCCGCTTTTGGCGGATTTTTATTTAAATTTAGCATATGCTAAAGACACCTCTATAGCACTCTCCATAGAGGTGTCTATTTTTAAACGACCCAAATGCCATAAATTTAGGCAATTTGATTTGACGGGTGGTTAAATTGGGGGTAAAATATAAGATATTCAGTATTATCATTATGAATTAAAATTACGTTATTTTTATTTTTTGTCAGGTTAAAAATCAATAAATTGGTATATATATCTAGCTAAAATAATTTAACATTTATATGCATGAAATAAAAATACAAGAATTAGAACCAGAAAGAGACACGGCTTACGACCTGCTTCTTCAAAAATATAAGCGATACGGATTAAAACTCGAACCGATAGATTCTGCTAGATTAAGAAGAATTCTAAAAGAATGCAAAAATGACAAAAAAATAATCATAAACTTAGATGAGGATGGATTTGAGATCATATCAGAAGCAGAATCTCGTTTTTTCCAAGAAGCATTCGGAATAGATATTAAAAGTTATGTAGCCGGCGTCAGTGGACAAGAATACAAAAAACGTATGCGGGAGCTTTTAGAGCATGTCAGAATAAAAATTAGAAAAGATTTAACAATGTTATAATAAATTTTAAATACAGACCTTTCACCATGCTCCAATACTACCACAACTTATCAAAGAAAAATAAAACAATTTTTTTAATTGTGACGATTCTTTTGTCTATCCCCGCTGGCGCGATTATCGGGTTAATGGTTGGACTGATATCAACAACCTTTATTCCGATGTGCTGTAATGATAATGGCTGTCATAATTGTTTTGTGCTTGGTGAAAAGGTGGGTTACGAAGCTACCGGCTTTATTGGTTTTTGGATTGGGTTGTTTTTGGTGCCCATTACATATATATCATTAATTATATATTTAGAATTAAAAAAATAACGGCTCAACCGTTATTTTTTATTTTGTGTTTAATTGTTGTAGTGTTTGCTTGTTTATTGCTTTGAATACCCCAATTCCTCCGCCAAATCCACGCGCGCTTTTTCCTTCCAAATTAACTCGCCTCGATTTTCCATTTCTAGAATATAATCGGCTATCACTGCTTCGCGTTCTGTTTTATCTGGCAATGACGACAAATACGAATTTAATAAATCGTATTGCACTAACAGGCGTTTATCATCATCTTCAATTTGTAACCAAAGATTATTCTCATATGCCCACGCGACAAAATCCGCGTTGTTTTTATTTTTTTCAATTATTGCCAACAAATTGGCCTGCACAGTTTCGCCTGACAAACCATTGTAACTATCAGCATTAAGTAAATGTTTTATTGGCCCAAGCGTAGCATCCAAATATTCAGCAATGTGTTCGGAATCATATGGGATATCAGCCACATTATAAAGCGGGCGCATTGAGAGTTGAATTTTTTCTGGATAATCTACAATGTCCATCGTCGAGACCGCTTTTAAAATATCTTGGGTTTGTGCAAAAGACATGTCAGTTTTAACTATTTTATAAACAAGATATTGCAAAGCTTCATCAATTTTACTAATTTTTGTCGGCACAAATTTGATCATCATCTGTTTAATAAACGTAGAATGATTGTGCGCGCGTTGCGGTTCGCCAATTGCATACCCATGACGATTGCGGAGCCATTGCAAAGTTTCGGTCGTTGGTAAATGTAAATAGCGAAAAATCCCGAGCGTCTCCGAAAAATTTACCGTTACCAAATAATCAGCTTTAACACCGAGAATTTTTTCAATTTGATCAATACCATATTGCAACCCGCCTAACCAGCAGGCATTGGAAACATAATAATCCGAAGAAGTAACACCCTTACCCGGCGGTAGCGAAGAATAAGTACCACGCGGTACAGCGGTAATGGTAATAGTGTCGGTGTTTTTATCTAGGGTAATTAGTTGAATCGCGTCGCAATGACCATTTTCTTGGCCTACGCGATTATCAAGACCAATAAATAATATCTGCGCGATTTTATCTTCACCGAACAAATCAGCCGTCTCCGTGGTGGTCGCGGTTTCTCGACGAAAATTAATAATATCTTCAATCGCCTGATTTTGCGTTTGTAAAAATTTGCGCTCGGCGGCCTGTACTTGATACCAAAAAACACCTTTAACAAAAAGCCCGCCAATTACAAAAATCCCGCCAATTACTGCCGTGATAATTATCACTAAAATAATTATTTTCTTTTTCACAAAATATTATTTAGTATATTATTATCTTCAAATAGCACCAATCATTTAATCTGTCATCCCCAACTTGATTTGGGATCCAGCGTCAACCCTTGGCCACTGGATTCCCGCTTTCGCGGGAATGACAAACGACGGGTTGCTATTTACCAACGATTGTTTTTACATCAATGGTACGTTTGTCTGGTTTAGCGTCAATATATCTGACCGCCCAAATGTTATATTTACCCGATTCTATTCTTGATTTAAACAAGTTCTCGTCGACTGTCAAATCACACTCATTACTACCAGCACTACCGCCTGGGGTAGTACCGAGCAAAACTGTGGGTGAATTTTTTTCATCTTTAATCGCGAAGAAGTCAATTTTGGAATATTTTAAAGTCACGCCACTTTTGTCGCCATAGGTATCACAACCATAAGCATAAATCGGAAAAACCGACATCACGACATCGCCTAATTTCCGGCCGTTGCCAATATTGGTAATTTTAAAATTTTTATCAATTGGCACCATAGTGGCCGTAACGCTCGGCGCGTAACCAAACTCTACCCGATTTATTTCCGGAAATTGTAAAAGTGTTTTTTCCACGAGTGGATGAATAATCGCCGTGCTCACCGAAACACCGGCCCAGCCATCTAAATCAATATCAAGTAATACATAGGCCGTGGTGTCTTGTACTTTTAAATACGCTACTTTGGTTTCACCACTACCACCGCCTCCATGCGGAATTTCTGATGCCGCCGCTCGCGCGCTTGCATTGATAATATCAGTTGAATTCGGAACGGTAATTTCTTTTTTGATAAATACTGTCGTCTCAAGCGGATCAACTCCACCCACTTGCACAAATTCAGTCATTTGTGTCTGATACAGTTCTTCATTTTCCGGAACCATAATCGTCACCGTCATTGTTTTTTCAAACATAACTGGAATGCGAATTTCATCTTTATTTTCCGGCAACCCGGACGGATTATCATTTTCCAAAATTAATGTGCCCCAATTAGTTGTTGGCGCGGAAAAATTTAAAGTCGCATGAAATGGCACAAAATCTTCTGTCATCCACTCACCCTCGGCCGTTCCATAATAGTGTCCCATAATATTGCCATTCGCGTCAATAATACTAATCGGAAATGACCCTTCAAAAAACCAGGTGCCTCGGGCTCTGCCTTCAATCAAAAGCGGGCTGGCGACAACGGCATTGGGAAGCGGGTTAGATACAACAATTATATTATCGTGCGAGATGTCAACCGCAGTAGCCTCAGCGGCTAAAGCAGTATCTTGCTCCACGATTAGTACATTGGCTGAATTATTTCTCCACAAATAAATTGCGCCACTAATTATGATAGCGCCTACGAGCGCAGCCAAGGCAATTGACGCCACACTTTTCTTTCTATTTTCCATATATTTTTCGTTAATCTGTAAGTTTATTTCTTTTTCTCAATTTTTTTCTCTTCCTCCAAATACGCCTCTTCCATTTCTTGCCATTTATCTTGAAGCGCGGTCACTAATTTATCTTTAGCATCACCAATTAATTCTTTATTTTTTGCATACTCTTCCACGACGCCGGCAACCAATTCGTTATAACGTTCTTTGGTAACATCTTCTAACTCGTGTAGATTACTTTTAAGATGTTTGGCGAGCGTTTTTAGATCTTTTTGCAAATCTTCGGTAAGATCTTGTCCTTCTTTACTCATCACGAACTTGGCCGCTGCCCCGACTGCTAATAATCCGCCTAAGATAAGTCCTTTTTTGAATTTGTTTTTCATATATTTATAATGATTAATTTCCGCCAAAGGCGGACCCGCCTGTGGCGGGAATTAGTTTAAATTTTTTCCGCTTTAACATCGCAATTGGCCGGAAGATCGGTTAAAGGCGGCATTTCTGTCGACTGTATAATCCCGGTCATAAACAACACCATATTGTTGTCTAAATTCAGAATTATGCGCGGAGAACCTGGCAGTTCTTTGGATGATTCCACAATCTTATCGAACTCAACTTGAGACGCCAATTGGTAATTTAACCAAACGCCACCCTTCTGCTTAGCCAATGGTAAAGTTACTTCAACAGACCGCACCACATCACCGCCCGTCATAGTACCACCCACGTAAGAATTTGTCGCTTTTAAATATTTTTCGCAACCTTTGTTCGTTACAATATTAAATCCATAATCTTTGTTGGAATACAAAATGGTTTTAATATTTTCTTTAAGTTTAAATGATCTAAGAATCTCCGGAACCTCTTTCGTACGCTCAATCATGGTATCATTGGCGGCATATTGGGTGCCGGAATAGCCGAAGATAAATTGACTATTTTCACCTAAATAACCCGGCGTTGGGCCTTCTTCCACTGATTTAATCTCTTGCCACTGATCTTTGGTATGCATGCTGATATTAAACAAAGAATCCTGAATTGGAAAACCAAAATCAATAGAATCGCTAGTTCCATCCGGTTTCCAATCCACAGTTCTATTTTTGGTTGTATATCCTTCCCAAGTTTTCGGAAAATTTAAACTAAAACCATATTCGGAATTTTCGTATTTACCGTTAAACACCGCGACGGTTGTAGTGGTATTATCAGAAGAATCTGTCGGCTTATCCGTATCCAATTTTGCGCAACCAGCCCCCATTGTTAAAATGGTGGTGGCGATGGCGAGCAGGAGTAGAGTATTTTTTTTCATACAATTTAATTTATTTTAACTTTAAATAATTTACTGTTTAAGATCATTAAAATCAATCATCAACTGACTAGCATTGCCTTGTAAATCAACCAAAGTGGCCGAGATGGTATTGTTATCAGTCCAATCAACATTAGCCCAATAAGGAAGCGAGTTACCAGATACATCAGTTGGATTACTTGTTTCGGCTGATGCTTTTTCGTTCGTTAATGATCTGACAGCATCGGTGCCTGGACCGTTCCCTATAGCGTAGCCATGGATTACATCATTGGTAGCGCCTGCCCCCGCTGAATTATTTGGCATGATAAATGCCTTCGTGCCAGCATTATTCCAAACGCCACCAGTCGGAAAATTATTTAAGGTGTAAAAATAACTGGTTTTTAAATCATAAGCAATCGCCGATACTGTTCTGCCTTGACCCACACCACAATTATTCGTCGTAGCACAAGCGTTAGGCGCGTAATGAACAATTACTGTCGGATTGGTAAAAGAGGTAAATTGAACTTTACTCAATAGTGGCGCCTGCGCGGCGTCGGTAATATTTTCTTCGGAAATTACAGTTGTCGTTATCCCATCTTGAGTGGCGATAAGTTGATTTTTTCCGATACAGAAAGTTGCCCGATTAGTTCCAGGAAATGACTCGGTTTTAATTACGCCATCACACCCATGAGTAAAAACAATTTTATTTTCATTCCACGATACGGTTTTTGAAGCAACGAGTTTATAAGGACTATTATTCTCCGGCACCACTACGCTAACCGGATCTGATGGCCCCGGAGCACCGTTATATGGTACATTGCCCACTGACCCATCTGACGGCTCGGCCGTACCATTAAACGGCAAAACAGAATTATTTTCAGGCGTTGTCGGCTTATTCACGCAACCAGCCCCCATTGTTAAAATGGTGGTGGCGATGGCGAGTAGGAGTAAAGTTTTTTTGTTCATATATTTTTAGTTAAATTAATCAATTAAATTTTTTCTACGACTTTTGCTTCAATCCTCTTATTTTTTCCGAGAAAATAATAGATGGCTGATCCCAAAACTGGCAGAATAACTATCAACAATACCCACATCAATTTATTTTCCTTTTGATATTGAATCGCGTCAATTAACAACCATACCCAAAATACCAAGGCGAAAATGGAAACTAAAAACAAAAATGGGAAAATGTAAAAAAACATAAATATAAAATTCCCGCAATCCATTTGCAGTTTTTAAAATCGGTCTTTGGGTGTGTCCTACCAGATCATCACGATAGATGCGCTAAGGCGAGTGATAAGATTTCTTATATTGACCAGACGAGACTATTTTAAACCATTATGTTTCAATGTCTGTTGAATTGTTTTCACAGCGGCTTGAACTAACGGATTATCGTATTTAAGTTTGGGAAAAATTATTTTGCCGGCCCGCTCCTTTTGTAAAAGATTGGCCAACTCTAAAATTTTGATATGTTGGGATGCTAATGGCAAAGAGATTTTAAGAATTTGCGCTATATCACTTACCGATAATTTGGGCTGAGCGGCCAAAATGCGAAAAATTCGATAACGATTAACATCACTCAATACCTTAAATGTCAAAACCATCTTACTATCGGTATCATGAAATATTTTACGCTTTGCAAAAATTTCTTTTGTACTTAACATAGGACGACATTAGTTAAGAATTAAATGATTAAATAAATATACAGTTGTTTAATAATATAAGTGTACCCCATAATCAACAATCTGTCAATATCAAAATATTCCAGGACGGTGGATAACTATTGCTATTTATATATAATACACAACAAAAACAATGGCTTAATCACCACTGTTTTAGTGTAAACCTTATTTTTTATCCGAAAACACCACTAATCGCTCCGGATAACTTTTCGTAATTGGATTCCAAACCCCTTCACAGGTAATTAGGACAAGATGCGATTTTTCGTCAGTGGAAACAAATATTTCCGTGGCATTTGCATTATCATCAAAACTTCTAATTTCGCGTACAATAAAAATATTAATCCCCCCAAAACCGTTCTTTACATATATTTCATCACCTTGCTTTAGTTTATTTAAATTATTAAACACTGATATTTGGCCATTTTTCCAAGGACCATAGTGTCCAACAATTACAGCATTCCCCTTCTCTCCTGGGCGTGGCCCGAGTTCAAACCAACCAGCATTGGGGGGAGATTTCGGCACATCTACTGCCCCATCCAATGTCAAACCGACCTGCTCAATTATAGAATTAACATTAATTTTAGGAATGCTTAAGTTAATTGGTAAATCATAATTGATTGTTTTTATAGCGAGCGCGACGCGAGTTATGCTGTCAGATGCAACCGCGGAACTAGGAGTGCTTGCAATCGCCACAGTGCAACCAACGTCAGACGGCCCGCAACTAGAGTTTGGGGTCTCTCCTGAATTCAAGCGAGCCAAAGCAACAGCAACTTGTGACAAACTTTCAATACCCACAAGCACAACCAAGAGGTAGACGTAATATCTTATTTTCATATAATTCATATTAACTAAAAGCAACCTGTAAACAGACAAGGG
Organism: Candidatus Magasanikbacteria bacterium RIFOXYD2_FULL_41_14; assembly: GCA_001784475.1. Classification (GTDB taxonomy): domain Bacteria; phylum Patescibacteriota; class Patescibacteriia; order Magasanikbacterales; family GWA2-37-8; genus XYD2-FULL-41-14. Next base: position 124,879 of record MFRE01000005.1, on the reverse strand, counting down.
AATACTCCGACTATCTCTTAGCAAAAAATCTTTAGTGGCCGAGTTAAATTCGGGATTTTTTAAGAGCGACTATTAGTATAGTAGAGATAAACAAACCAATTACGAGAATTAGCATGATAGTTCCAGAAATACTTCCCGTTCCAAAATTAAAGCCGGTATTGGGTAATTTAGGAACAAAAGTGGCTACGACAACCGTGGCAAGCGCGAAATCTCTTGCTGTTAAACCATTGGCTTCGCCGGTAACATAGGCGGTATTAAGAGTGGTCTTGGTAAGTTTGGCTAAACAAGTGTATTTCCAAGTTTCCGTAGGATCTAATTTAGCGTCATTGTTCGTGTCCCCAGAAATATATTTCACCGGACTACACTTATCATCGGAAATTTTGACATTACTTAAAGGCACTGTGCCGGGATTAGTAACTGTTTTGGTATAAGTAACCATTCCCCCGCCCGCGCGCAAAGTTAAAGGGTTGGGAATTTTGGTAATATGAATTAATGGTGGTACTAACGGCACACCTACAACAACCAAGGCACTGGCGATATCAGTGGCACTGATACCATTTGCCCATCCGGTCGCGACGACAGTGTTAGTATGTGTTTGGGTTAGTATGGTGGAACAAGTGTGTACCCAAGTTTCGCTGACATTTAATTTATTATCAGCATTGGTATCGCCAGAAATAAGCACAATCGGACTACAGCTGTCCCCAACTAACGTCACATCAGTCATTGGAACTGTCCCAATATTATGAACGGTGTAGGTGTAAGTTACTGCCCCCGGACCGGCTGGAAGTGCTAACGGGCTCGGCACTTTTACCACATCAATAAGAGGCGGCACTGGTGGAACAACGACGGACGCGCCAATATCATTATTCGTTAAAATACAAAACATTTGACTGTTGCCGGATGATGTCTGACGACCACTAGCATCACAATCACCAGAAAATGTTCCCACATAGTTAGGATCTTGAGTTTCAGTCACGACAAACCCGCCATAGGGATCAGCAAAACTATTACTATCACCAGATTGAACCAAAACACCATTAACAAATAGTGGAAAATCGGCAACTACTTTAGTCCCGCCATTATCATTAATTACGGTTTTGACGACATTAACCGTTGTATAATTTTGGCCGGTTACCTGTGGCACTACATCATTATTAGTGATGGTACAGGTTTTAGCAACACCAGAAACAACCGTAACATTACCATTGGCATCACAATCACCGGAAAATGTGGCATTGTATCCAGATACTCCAACTTCACTTACTACATAGGTGGCCGCCGTAAGTGAATAGGAAGTTCCCGGTGACACTACTCCCACAGCCGGACTGCCGACCACTTCTGAACCTAAAAGTTTTACATGTAAATTAAAAGCTGAGGCCGTTGAAGTACCGTTATTATCATTAATAACATTTTTGATTATGCGCAGTGTGCCCGGAGCGGCGGCAACACAAGTTGGACCGGAAATGGTATTGCCAAGCATGGTAACGGCCGCGACATAAGCAAATGCCCGACCATTTAGAGTGGTGCTTTGTCCAAAAGTAACTGAGTTGTGCGCTAAAATATTTCCCACGATTGCCAAGTTTTCCGTGAAAGTCGCGTCGTTGGCCACACGCCACCATACATTACAAGCATAACCACCAGTTCCGGAAAAAATAATATTAGCGGTCGCAGTACCGACCATATCTCTCTCGGCTCTAAAAATCCAGACATCAGTGGTAGGATCGCCTGTGCCATTTAAAGTAACTGTCCCGGATAAAAGAAAATCCCGCGGTGAACAATAAACACCTGGATCAAGCGGACCGACCGTGGAAAGTTCCGTGTCATTGGCCACGTAAGTAACCGTACAAGGTTGGGAGGTGGAATCTATGCCATTAGAAGGGCCATTATAAACCGCTAATTGCGCGGCCAAGGCGGAAGCCGAGAAGGCGGAGTCATGCGGATTGCCAGGGATAGTGAAAACGGTAATACCGTCGTCGGTATAAGATGACCCTCCAAGATCGCCGCTGATAGTCGTGGTGCCGGCGCCACCGTTGGTTATTCCCGCGCCTGATAAAATCGAATAACTGTCCGCCGCCCCGAGCGAAGGAGATGTGGCCGCAAGCACGGTCAGCGGACTAATAATGCCAATTGCAAAAGTAATAACGAGTATAATTACTTTCAGATTTTTATAAAAGTTTAGCATATGTATGTATATAGATTAAAATTAAATAATTAAATAGTTGTTGATTTGTTTAATTGAGACCTTTATCCCAGTATACGCCCGCTTAACAATCCTGTCAAGGGCTGACGCTTTGACCAACAAACTAAACAAAAAACCGCCCGTGGGCGGGTTCATATATAAATTTTAATTATTTTCCCAACTCTTTTGCGCCGAGCCGATAACTTGGCTGAATAATTTAGCAATGTTTTTATTTTTTAAATTTACGGTTTTTAATTGCCCCAAAACTTCGGCTAAATTCTGCGATTTAACGCACAGCCAAATCACATCAGCAAAATCAACCAAACGGTTTTTGTCAAGATACCCACTCTTGACAGCCGATTGACAGTAGGTGATAATATGTTAAGATAAAATTAACGAGATAATGAAATCTCAAACACTGTTTAGCGGATAATTGCTTGTCAATTAAACAGTGTTTCGGTAAGTTTTGTTTAAGTCGTTGTTTGGCTTAACCAAACTACCAAACACACCCCTTCTCAATTACCAAACCCTCTCCGAGTAGAGGGTTTTTTGTTTGCTCTAGTGGTAAAAATATGATAAAATATACAGGTTTATTTTATAATAAATAAATGATTAAAAAAATACTAATCACTATTTTAGTGCTGATGGCCGGTTGGCCTATTTTGACACGCGCCCAAACCGAATTCAATCCTAATTACATTATTTCCGATGCCGAGCTACAAGATTATAAA
>MFRE01000005.1:121054-121853 GCA_001784475.1 Candidatus Magasanikbacteria bacterium RIFOXYD2_FULL_41_14 | reverse complement strand
CGCGGCCAAAACCTACCAAATCAACCCGCGCTATATTTTGGTAACCTTACAAAAAGAACAGAGCTTGATTACCGCTGACTCCCCCACTCAAAAACAGTTAGACTGGGCGGCCGGGTATGGTGTGTGCGACAATTGTTCAATGTCCAATCCTAAAGTCCAAAAATTCCAGGGGTTTGGCAAACAGGTGGACAACGCCGCCGGTATTATGCGCTGGTATTATGACAATTCATCTAACGCGGTAGTGAAAAAAATCAACTCACCTATTCAAATTGACAATACTCCCGTTACTCCCGGCAGTTGGGCCACCGCTTTTTTGTACACCTATACCCCTCACCTGCATGGTAATGAAAATTTTTATAATATTTGGAACACCTGGTTTAGCCAAATTTATCCGGACGGCACTTTACTTAAAAACGCCTCCACTTCGGAATACTTTTTAATTCAAAACGGCCAAAAACGTAAATTTAAAAATCAAACCACTCTAATCACCCGCGTTGACCCTAAGATGACCATTTTAACTACGGCCGCTGATTTGGCGAATTATGCCGATGGCCCATTAATTAGTCTGCCTAATTATTCCTTATTAAAAAATAACAATAATTATTATTTGGTTGATTACGACACCTTGCGACCATTTGTATCGGACGCAGTAGTGCGCGCGATGGGTTATAATCCGGATGAAGTTATTGATGTGGTTGACGCCGATATAGCTGGCTACTCCCAAGGCACACCCATTACCGCCGACACCGTGGCCCCGGCGGGTGTAATTTATCAAGTCGGTGAAGATTATTATTTGCTG
>MFRE01000005.1:96044-121032 GCA_001784475.1 Candidatus Magasanikbacteria bacterium RIFOXYD2_FULL_41_14 | reverse complement strand
TGACCGATAAAAGTATTATCACCTTAAATTTTAAAAATTTGCCAATTGAGAAAAAAACCACCGCGGATTTGAAAAAGATGACAATTTCGTACGATAATGCCGTTAGTTTCCAAGATGGTACACTTTTGCAATCAAATTCAGGCGGACCAATCTACGCTGTGGCTGATGGTAAAAAAAGAAAAATTAACGGCGATGATACTTTTGACGCTTTGGGATATAAACGTCAAAATGTAGTGGCGGTGTCTGACATCACCCTGGCAATTATTCCCGATGGCGAACCCTTATATTTCAGTAGCTCACTTTTGGCTGTCCAGGACGCCCGCGCCGGACTTTATGATCCAGACGCGCCAGTGGAAGATTTATTTCACGCCAAACAACCAGTGTATCTGGTAGCTGAGTATCCTAGCGGACATATTATCGCCGGTAAAAATGCTGACACCGAGCGACCAATTGCTTCGCTCACAAAAATTTTGACCAACTATGAAGTTTTAAATCGTAATTTAAACTTAGATAATCTAACAACTTACGACAGTGATAAACATGGACCCGTTGGCAACTTCCTCAAACTAGAAACTGGCAATAAGTTAAACAACCGCGACATTATATATTCTTCTCTGGTGATTTCCTCAAACTTTACCACCAATATGCTGGCCACCGCTGTTAACCAAAACGAATTCAGCTTGGTGGAAAAAATCAATCAACGTTTAGGACAATGGCAAACTAAACACACGGCCGTGGCCGATTTAACCGGCCTTAGCCCTAAAAACGTATCCACCGCTCGCGAATTATTAACCATATCACTAAAAATACTAACTAATGAGACAATAAAAAAAGCAATGGGAACACCATCTTACACGGTTAATAAAATTAAAAAAGATGGTACTGTCGTTAACAAAACCATAAACAACATCAATAATTTAATGCGCGTGGAAAATAAAAATTACCATATCTTAGCCAGCAAAACCGGCTACATTGACGAATCTGGCTCAAATTTACTAATGCTAATTGAATCCAAAACCGACCAAAAGCAATATCTGGTTATTACCTTGGGGGAGGCGGATTATAAAAACCGTTTTAAAGAAGCCGGAGCAATTGCCAGTTGGGCAGTTGACAATAACACTAAATTGACCGATACTAATAGTAGCGGTACCAGCGCATCAGTGGCCAAATCAATTCTGGTTGGTACTTACAAATTCTCTAAAGATTTAAAAAATGGCGATAATAATGAAGATGTGCGCCAACTGCAGTTGGTTTTAAAAAAATTAGGATATTTTACCTATCCGACTGCTACCGGCAAGTACGCGACTTTGACAGTAGAGGCTGTTAAAAAATTCCAGAAAGCCAATAAAATTTCTCCGGTGGGTATCGTCGGACCGCAGACGAGAGCGGCGTTGAGTAAAGTTAAATAGTTGATTTGTTGAATAGTTAATTGGGACGATTGTTAAAAAGTAATTGCTCGCCCTAATTAACAAATTAACTAATCAACCAATCAACAACTATATGCTCGTCTTTGCCGCTATCACCCCCCATCCCCCACTTTTAATTCCGACCATCGGGAAAAAAGAGGCCTTGGGAAAAATCCAAAAAACTAAAACTGCCATGGAAAGTTTGGAGGAAGATTTGTATTTAGCAAAACCAAATATAATTATTGTAATTTCTCCGCATGCGCATAATTTTTCCGATTCCTTTGCCTTAAATGTTTGTCCGGAATATGAAACTGATTTACGGCAATTCGGTGACTTAGCTACAAAACTGAAATTTAAAGGCGAAATGGACATGCCGTCGCAATTGCGTGAAATGAGTTTAGAGAAAAAAATCAAAACCAGTATGATTAGCGAGCCACGCTTAGACCACGGCGCCACTGTGCCACTGTATTACCTCACCAAACATATTACTGATATCGCGCTTATGCCAATTAGTTTTACGGATTTGGATTGGAAAACTCACTTTGACTTTGGCTATATGTTAAAAGAATTGATAATGAACACCAACAAACGCGTGGCAGTGATTGCATCTGGCGACCTGTCGCACGCGCTTACTTCGGACGCTCCAGCCGGCTATAGCCCAGTTGGTCAAAAATTTGACGATACGATTAGAGAATTGCTTTCCACTAATAACATTGCTGGATTTTTACAACTGGAAGAAGATTTTGTGGAGCAAGCAGCCCAATGTGGGTTACGCTCGTTTTTAATTCTACTTGGAATTTTGCGCGACTTTAAATACACTTATAAAGAATACTCTTACGAAGGTCCATTTGGAGTTGGCTATTTGACTGCCAACTTCCAACTATAAAAAAAGCAAAAAAACAAGCTTATGCTAATTGCGGAAATAGTACCGGTACGACGTTTGCCGGCTAATTTAATTAAATTTGATTATTTGGTACCGAAAGAAATGGAAAATACAGTCGCGGTCGGTCAATTGACATATATACCATTTCAAAAGACAGAAATTTTTGGATTGATAACGGCAATTAAAAAAGAAGATTCTAAGATTAAAAATTTAAAATCAATTTCAAAACTCGTTTTTGAGGTTCCTGTTTTATCGGCAAAACAAATTAATTTTTTGACAGAATTAGCGGAGTTATACAAAACTCCGCTTAGTTTTTTAATAAAAACCAATTTACCACCTCTTCAAAAAAGAAAATTAACTAAATTAGAGATAAAACCACCAACACCAAGCGCGCTTGCCCAACATTCACTTAAACCGGAACTTGTTCTTTACCACGACCAAACTCAAAGAGCGCGGTGGGCAGAGGATTTTATTAAAACTCCGGGCATAAAATTAATTTTAGTGCCGGAGCTTAACCAACTCGCCCACTGGGCGAAACTTTTGGGTGAAGACCAGGTGATTATCGTAAACAGTGAGCTAACTGAAAAAAAACAATTTGAAGTTTGGTGGCAAGTTTACCATCAGGAAAAAAAGATTGTGATCGGCACGCGTGCCGCTTTATTTTTACCTTGGAATAATTTGGATGCGATTGTATTAGACGATGAAGGCAACCCTAATTATAAAAGCTGGGATATGGCTCCCCGCTTCCATACTCGCGATGCCGCTTTTATTTTAGCCAAAGCGATGAGCGCAAAAGTTTATTTGCTTTCACACACCCCAAGCGTGGATTCACATTATTTCGCTGAAAAAAAAATTTACCAACGCCAAGGCGAATGGCGATTAACTGCCCGACCCGAAACTGTAATTGTTGATTTGAAAGATGAAAGGCGTGGTGGTAATTATGATGTCTTAAGCCAACCACTTGTTAATATTGCCAAACAAGCGCAAGGTGATTGGTTTTTTTATATTAATCGGCGCGGACAATCAAATTATGTCGGTTGCCGAGATTGTGGCTATGTCGCTAAATGCAAAGTGTGCGGGCGCGGGTTAATTTTTCACGCTGATAGTCAAAAACTGCACTGCCATTTTTGCAAAACCACATTTCCCCAATCCGCTCACTGTCCGCAATGTCAGGGGGTAAATATGGTAATGTATGGCGCCGGTACCGAATTGGTAGAAAATAAACTGCGAACAATGTTTAAGGACCGACCGATTGTGCGCTTAGATGCCGACACCGCGGATTATACTAAATTAAGCGACGACGCGACCAGTAAAATAATTGTTGGCACACAACTGGCTTGGAACAGAATTAACTGGTCACGCTTGGGACTTTTGGCAATTGTGGACGCGGATTTAACACTATTTGTACCTGAATTTAAAATGACCGAAAATTTATTTCAATTAATTCGAAACGCGGAATTTGATTTGCCAATAGAAGCCAAACTGGTAATTCAAACCAGCCATCCGGAAAACGCAGTATTTAAAGCATTAAATAATCCGACGGAATTTTATGAAACTGAACTTAAAAACCGTCATGATTTGCAATATCCGCCTTTTTATTATTTAGTAAGAATTTATTGGAGTGGGAATACCACCGCGGCCACGTCAGCTCAAGCCGAAAAAATGATAGCCCAAGCTAATAAATTGACAAGCATTGATAAAAGAGTTATAATATTTGGCCCATTGGAAATGACGCCTTATTGGCAAAACAAAAAATTTTGGCAAACGTTGATTGTCAAACTACCATTGGAACGCTATAAAGAACTAACCAAAAAATTGGCCGAAATAATGCCAGCTGACTGCAAATTTGACCCCAACCCTAATACGTTGTTGACGATTGGTTGATTGGTTTAATAGTTTACTACTTAATATGTTTATTAGTTAATTAGTTGATTAGTTAATTGGTTTATTGGTATAATACACACTGTCATCCCGAGCGAGAAGCCTGCCCGCCTCTAGCGGGAGGGATCCTTTAAACCTAAAATATTATGGATCTAACTATAATTACCGAACCAAATAAAATTTTACGCCGAGTTGGAAACAAACTTACTCCAGCTGATTTAGCAACTCCAAAAATGAAAAAATTTATTGTTGATTTAACCGAAACCATGTATGTTGAAGACGGCGTTGGCATTGCTTCGCCTCAAGTGGGCAATTCAATTCAACTATGTGTTATTGCTAAAAATTTTACACCAAATAAAAAACGCGACTTGGTTTTAGTTAACCCAGTTTGGAAAAAAACAACTCTAAAAACATCTTGGGATACGGAAGGGTGTTTGTCAGTACCGGGAATTTATGGTGAAGTTAAACGTTATGTGGAAATAAACGTAACGGCGCTAGACGAAAATGGTAAGCCGATTCAGTTTAAGGCTAAAAATTTTTTCTGCCGGATTATCCAGCATGAGGTAGACCATTTAAACGGTATATTATTTATAGATAAAGCCCGCAACCTGCAAGAGATTGATAAAAAGACGGACACGATCTAAAATTTAAAATGAAAACAACAACTGTCTTTTTTGGCACGGAACAATTCGCCTCGGAAATTTTACAATCACTAATTGATAGTGATAGTTTTGATATTCAAATGGTTGTCACGCAACCGGACCGGCCGGTCGGTAGAAAACAAGAAATTGAAAAATCGCCGGTAAAATTAGTCGCTGAAAAATATAATTTTCCAATCAAACAGCCGAGTTCAAAAACATCACTCACAAATCTGCAATCTGAAATCATAAATCTAAAATTAAACATTGTCTGCCAATATGGCCTTATAATACCAAAAGAGGTTTTAGAAGCACCAGAATTGGGCTCAATAAACGTTCATCCATCGTTATTACCAAAATATCGCGGTGCCTCCCCCATCCAATCGGCGATAATTAACGGCGAAACCAAAACTGGTGTATCCATAATGTTAATGGATGCCAAAATGGATCATGGTGATATTTTAGCGCAACAAGAAGTCAACATTGACCCAGATGATACTTTTGAAGTTTTACATAATAAGCTGTTAGAAATTTCTAAACCACTCTTAGTTGAAACATTAAAAAAATATTTAAAAAATAAGACAAAACCGCAAGTGCAAAATGACAACGTGGCCACTTTTTGTAAAATATTTACGCGCGCCGATGGTCAAGTTGATTGGAAAAAATCAGCCCAAGAAATCTATAATTTATATCGCGGACTTACGCCCTGGCCCGGAATTTGGACAACTGCCGAAGGTATCCGCCTAAAACTTCTTAAAATTGCTCCTACTAACTCCAACGGCGTACCCGGACAAATTATTGCTGACAAAAATCAGCTATTAGTCGGCTGTGGCAAAAACGCTATTGAAATTTTAGAACTTCAACCAGAAGGCAAAAAACCAATGACCGGAATCGCTTTTAAAAACGGGCATAAGGATATTATTAAATTAATATAAATATGAACGACAAAGAACAACGTGGCAGAATTGAAACCATTTTAGCAAATGAAATATTTAAACGGTTGGCGGGAAACTTCACTCTATATCAAAATATCATCACGTCAAAAAGTAGTGAGGACGAAAAAAAGATAGTACGCGAACGGATGGAAACAATTTATGCTTTTCAAAACGCCACTGGCATCGCCGACTCTCAACTAAGTCATGCGGAAGAATGGAGACGACTGTTGGAAAAAATGCTTTCTGAATGTGAAAACGGTAATTTTACTGAAGAGAGATTCGCGGAAAATATCGCCGGATCAGTTATTGGCGAACTCCTGATTAAAGAAGCGCAAATCACCAGAAAATCTTCCAACAAACCAGTGGATAAAATCTTAGATGGTGTAGAAACACAATCAGTAACAGTGAACGAAGTGGTTTTTTTTAATTTTAATTTAAATTCCAATACAATTGAAATTAACATCTCCCCGACCACACTTAAAGGATCGGAAACTATTATAAAAAAAATTATGGAAGGTTTCGGAATTATCGCTAAAGAATTATCAAAAAAAGGCAGCTCTTTAGAAAATGTAGAACAAATTAAGATGACCTCATGGCTACTGGGACCCGGCTTTGATGATAAAATAAGAGCATTTTTTGGAAATGACATCCAATTAGAAGATGTGACGGAAGATTCAGCCGGCGATGTTAAAAAAATCGCTTTAAAATATAACAGGCGCTCGCTTGAAAACTTTTTAAACGAAGGCAAGGAACCGGAAATCCGAAGATTAGTTATGACTAAAGCTGATTTTATTAAAAAATTTGGATCGTAATTTTATTTGTGCCCCAATTTAATCGTAGACAATTTATTTTTTTTCTAGTTATCTTCGGCGCTATCCGCCTGTTTTCTTTTTGGTTTAGCCCGCAAACGCCGCTTTTCCCAGAACATTGGCTAAATCAGTTCGTCGCTCTATTATACTTGGCAATTGTCGCTTACTATCTTAATAAAAAAAATCTGGTGGGGTGGTATTTAATTGCGTGTGAAATTATTTTAGGTGGTGGTGGGGGGTACTTTTCAATAAATGGCGTATCACTAAGAACATCTCTACTCATAACATCAATTTTAATATTTTTATTACAAAATATTAAAGATTTAAAATTAAAGATTAACAATTATAAAACACAGTTTCAAATCTTCAATCTTCAATCTTCAATCTTGCTTTTATTTGTAATCGCCATATTTTCAACCATTATTGGTTTTGTGAATAAACATAATTTTGGCAACATTATATCCGACCTTATCCCCTACTGTTTCTTATTTTATTATTTTCCACTCAAAAAACTTTGGGCAGATGAAAAATTTAAAAAAACTGCTTTTAATTTATTGGTGGCCACGATTGTCGGTAATTTTTTGATAATAATCATCACTTTCATCGGCTATTCTTCCGGCCTCATGGTTTTGCAAGATTATTTTTACCATTGGTTTCGTGATGTTGCCGGCGGTAAAATTACCACCCTCCCCTTCCATTATTTCCGCCTTACTTTAAACGAACACCTGCTTTTAGTGCCAATTTTGCTTTTGACACTTTACAAAATTATCACTAAACAAAAAAGTTTTTGGTGGTTAGCGACTCCACTCTTAATTATTTTACCTTTCAATCTCACGCGCATTTATTTTTTGGCGTTAGTAGTCGGATCACTAACACTTCTACGAAAACATAATTTAAAAATTTGGTTAAAAACAATGGCGATTGCGTTTGTTATTTTCATGAGCGCTTTGACCGTATTTCATTATAGCGCCAGCGGTGGCAAAAGTTTTGGCTGGGAACTTCTGGGTTTACGTTTGCAAAGCATTGCCACCCCCCAAATTGAAGATAGCTCTTTGAGTCGGATGTTGTTATTTCCAAAAATTATAGAAAAAATTAAATCCACACCCATTTTTGGCACTGGTTTGGGTGATATGGTGACAGTTTATAGTCCGGTCTTTAAACAAGAAATAACGACCCCGCATTTTGATTGGGGCTATTTAGAAATTTGGGCGGAAATGGGATTCATCGGACTATTGATCTGGGGATTATTTATAGGAAATATTTTTGCTAAAATACAAAAAAAGTCATTTGCAATTTCAATGCTTACGGCCTTAATGGTGATAAACCTTACTTCCCCAGCCCTGTTTCATGTATTGGGGATAATATTATTAATAGCAATAATTTGTCATTGCGATCCGCCCGAGGCGGAGAAGCAATCTCTTAGATAATTCTCACCGTTCCATTATCCCCATCAACTTCTACCAAATCGCCATCCTTTAAAACTTGGGTGGCGTTTTTTGTGCCGACTACTGCCGGCTTTTTTAATTCCCGACAAACAATCGCGGCATGCGACAATATTCCGCCTAAATCAGTAATGACCGCCACTGCTTTTTGCATCAGTGGTAAATAATCCGGGCTGGTCATATTGCATACCAACACATCTCCCGCTTGAATTACAGTGCCAGTAATTTGATTGGGACTAATTATAACAACTTTCCCAATTGCGCTTCCACCACTACCGCTTTGGCCAATTAATATTTTATTATCACTTTGTACGCTGACCTTATGGGCTTCACAAATATAATTAGAATACAAATCACCTAAAATGCGGTTATAGTCAATAAACCACAATCCAGTATCATCATGGCTAACAGTTTCAAAATATCCTCCAAGATAATTATTAAACAAATTAACGTTCAATTCTTTTGTTAATTCTTGTTGTTTTCCCAAATCCTTAACAAATAAATATTTAGCAATATTAACTAATTCTGTAACAGCTTCGGCGTTTTCTTCACTCAATTTCCAATCGTTCCAGTCATATGAAAAAGTAATTGGTTTTACTTCATCATAAAAACCCTGTGTCAAAAGATTGTGTCCGCCTTTAATAATTTCCCCAAAAATACCGTGCGCATTTACCACAAAAATTGTTGACCAAATAGGGCTTTCAGAATGAGGCACTATTTCCGCAATATATTTATTGGGATCAATTTTTTGCTCAAAAAACCACGGCACTGAATTGGCAACTGTAAAACCACGATTTCTAAACTTGGGTAGCCCCTCTTCTTTTGGAACCAGTCTTAAAGCGCACAGCTCACTCCCATGCTCTTCTAGAAATTTTTGAAACTCAAAAGTATTGTTGGCAATTTCTCTCGCGCTCATGCGAACCGGTTTATCATAAGGCAAACCAATAATTTTGTTCAATATCCCCATTCTCGGCCTTTTATCATTATCTTCAGTACGAATTTTTGACGCTAAGGGATGGTTCATTTTTTCCAACCATTCCGGCAAGGACACTTGGCGATTGTATAATTTAACTAAGTCCATATATTATGTTTTTTCAAAATAATTTCCCGCGCCACTTCGTATTGTTTTACTTTTTTTGTTCGCCAAGGTAGTTTATACATAAACGACGGCAACCACTGACTGTATCCTTTGCGACCATGAATAATTTTTGTATACAAATACTCTGGCAAATATATGCCAGTTTTTTTATTTTCCAACATTGTCAGCCACAGATCCCAATCTTGAAATCTTTTTAGCGACTCATCAAAACCACAAAAATCCTTAGAGCGCACAAGCGACGTCGTATCGATATAATTATTATTTTTTAATGACACAACATCAAACGCGCGGCTTTTCATTTTTTTCCAACCGAATTTGTAATCACAATATACGTAACTAGGGTGGGTATTATGACCGGGGATTGCCGCGTCGCTACACTCCTCGCAATGACAGGTGGCTGAATTTTCTAAAACTTGCGCCATTTTTGCGAGCATTTCCGGTTTGGCAATAGTGTCCGCGTCCCAAAATATTACATACTCGCCATGCGCCTCTTTAAACCCACGATTGCGCGCGACTGGCGCGCCTTGGTTAGTTTGGTTAATAATTTTAATCGGCACATCGCCAAAATCAAATATCACTTTGTCATCCTGTGTCATGCCCAAGGCAGAACCGCCGTAAGCGGAAAAACGGGGATCCAGTGGCTGTGTGTCTGGATTCCCGCCTACGCGGGAATGACAATTGCTCAAAATTTTATTTATCTCTTCTCCAAAATTATCCGTACTGCCATCATTAACAATAATCACTTCCAAATTTTTATAGGTTTGGCAAACCAAACTATCCAAACTTTTTTTCAAAGTATGAGCGTGATTGTACACGGGAATAATTACTGAAATTAGTTTTTGCATAATTTAAAAATCTGAATCACCTACACACTATGCTGTTGTGCCCGACCTTATTTGGTAGATAACATTACGACTCCAACAACTATTAGCGCTATCGCTAAAATATGAACTAAATTTAGCGTTTCTTTTAAAAAAATCAGACCGAGAACAGCTCCAACCAAAACCGAACCGCCTATTATTATTGGAATACCTACCGAAACAGGAACTCCTTTTGAAAAAACAAAAAATGATGCTATCTCAGCTAACCCAACAAAAATACCTGCCAGAAATGCAAACCAAACTCCTTTTTGAGAAATAACTAAGGAACTTCCTCCCGTCATCTTCAAAATAATAAGAATTACCCCCCCCCAATAAAGCTGCCACAATTTGAAGAATAACCGCACCAACTATTTGGTTGATATGACCTGACGATATTTTTATAAATACATTATACGCTCCATAAAAAACTGCAGTGACGAGTGCTAAAAAAATCCAATTCATATATTTAATTTAATAGATTAGAACACAATGACATATAACTAATGGCTAAGAACTACAAAATGACACTCTCCATATTTGGCCCCTTAGGGGGTAAGATGTATAAATCGGTTCTTCCATACTCATCCAAGCCAATCGCCTCACCTTGGCCCTCTAAAACAGCTAAAAGGGGCTTGCAGTAGCGACATGACTCCCCTTCTGGACACTTAAAACGGTTAATTTGGCGGGCCATTTTCATCTGCAAAGCCACATCCAAAACGCGCTTTTTGGACTCTTCCAAATCAGGCAATGGTTTTTCTGTTAATTCATCATTTGTTTCCAAATACCAATAACTAGCTTTGGTAACTTGGCGCTTCTGACAATTGGTAACCAGTAAATTATAAATCGGCAATTGCAGTGAGCTTTCATCTTCTTCGTGCTTGCCGGTTTTAAAATCAACAATATGAACACTATCAGTATCCGGCAAATATTCCAACCAATCAATTTTACCGCATAAAATTATTCCCTCTTCTTCAGAAAGCCAATAGTGGGGCAAATCTTCTTGAATTTTCACAGCCGGATTTTTTAAAATGCCAGGATGATTATAGGCGCGACGTAACATTTCTTCTCCACGGGCGCGATATTTATTTTCCGTGGGCTCGTCCCAAAATCCACCTTTTTTACCGGAAAATTTTGGCCACAAATCATGAAATTTATCCAAGAGCGACACCTCAAACCTTTGGTCTTTTGGCAAAACGGAAATACTTTCCAAAACTTCATGCACGGCCGATCCCAAGGCTAAGGCCGGTGCCATCACTTTTATTTTGTGATTGGTCTTTGGGTCTTTATAAACATTTTGATAATAATATAATTGTGGACAACGCAAAAAATCACTAGAAGACGAATGTGAAACCCACACGGCTGTATATTTGTCAGGCATAAAAATTATTAATCAATTAATTTGTTTATTTGTTTATCCCAGCTTAATTCCTGCTCCACCCACATCCGGCCGTGGTCTCCTAAATTTTTGGCATAACTTAATTGGCTTAACAAATCAATTATCGTCCGAACTACTGCCTGAGGTTGATAAACATCTACCAAAATTCCGGTTTGCAAATCCTTTACTGTTTCTTCTACACCGCCCACGCGCCCAGCCACAACCGGCAAACCAGAAGCAGATGCTTCCAAAAATACTGTCCCCCACCCTTCTTCACTGGAATCATCTTTGTGAGTCAAAAGCACAAACGCATCCGCCAATTGATAATAGCGCGGTAAATCATTATACGCTATTGGACCCAAAAAACGAACAACATTTTGTAATGAATTTTTTTCCACCATTTCACGAATTAATTTTTCTTTCGGTCCGGCGCCAATAATGAGCCATACCAAATTTGGAATATCTTTTAAAATTTCCGGCAATAAATGCAACAAATGTGGAAAACCCTTACCTTCAGTAAAACGCGCCACGCTTAAAATTACTTGCTTGCCGACAATCGCTAAACGGCGACGCTCAGCTTCTATTTCCGCTGGGGCAACTTTTTTAAAAAACTGATCACCCGGACAAGGATAAAATACCACCACGGGCGGCAATTTTTCCAAACGCTGTTCTAATTTATTTTTTAAAAACTTACTATTTACCACAATTTTATCAGCCGTTTTCAAAACAAACGACAACCATTTTCTTTTGAGTTTTTTCTGCCAGGCCAATTCCAAATCAGTCCCATGCAAAACCACCACAAATGGAATTTTTGCTATTTTTTTTACAAACCAACCAACATAGCCAAGCGGTAACACTTGGTGTAATTGAATCTCATCCGGCCGATCCTGACGCACGATGCGCCAAACCTGAAAAAGAGCCCGCAACCAACGTGGCCACAACCACCATGATTGTTTACGACGATATACTTTCCAAGAATTTTGGTCATCAAACTGCTTGTCGCCCGCTACTCGGGGCGCGTAAATTGCCACTTCCCCCGGCCAATGGGCGGCAAAATTATAAATATAGGAAGCAATACCTCCAATTTGAGGTGGATAATCAGAAGTCAAAATTAAAATCTTTTTCATATTAATTAACTACTTTTGTTTTCAAGCGCAACATACCCAAAATATCTTTATTTAAATTGCCATTCAAAAATAACAAACCAGTGTATAACAAAAACCCAAACGGAATCGCCAAGTAAACTCCTAACAAATCAAGTAAATAGTACACCGCCACAGCCATTAATACGGCCGGGTATAAAACCGACCAAGCCGATCGCGCCAAGCGACCTAAAGGCAAAGATAAATATTTAATAACTAAATACAAACCGACTGAACATAAAATAATATTACTCACAACTGCCGCCACGGCCGCACCCATAATACCATATCGTGGCAAAAGAAAAATATTCATTATTAAGTTTATTACCAAAGCCATGGTAAGCAGGCCAGTTTGTCGTTTCTGCTGATTAGTGGCGTTTAGAGTCGCGCCAATAAGCATACTCAAAAAAGTAAAAATCAAACTAATCATCAAAGTCCTTAAAACCGGCACGGACGGCAAATAGTCCGGTCGATATAATTTTATTATTACAGGAGATGCTACGGCTACCAAGCCAAAAGAAAGTGGCAAAATTATTGTTAATAGATAGCGCCAAGATCGCAAAAATAATTCTGCCAAGCGCTTAGGATCTTTGACAAATAATTCACTCATTGCTGGATAAACGCCAGCCACAAGAGCCGAGGGAATAAATTGAAATGCAAAAGTTATTTTATAAGGCACACTCCAATAACCTAATTCTTTTTCTGTCAACAACTTAGACATTAAAAGCGAATCGCTATAAGCGTAAAAACGACTAACAATACCGGCTAAAGCAAACGGCACTGCCAATGCCAGAAATAATTTTACAATTGGTCGATCTAAAATTAATCGGTAACTTAATTTATACGTAAAATGCGCGCATAAACCGGAGTAAATTACGTTTAGACCAGACGGGATTGTATAAGCTAGAATCAACCAATACAGTGGTAGTTTGAAGTATAACGCCAATGAACCAATGATTAAAGTGATAAGTTGTGACCCCACTATTCCAGTCGCTTCAAAAGTTAAATTCTTACGCGCCCGCAAAAAACTATAAAAAGCGGAATGTAAATTGTCAAAAAACATTGTAATACCAGATAAATAAATCAGGGTCTTGGTAAAATCTGGGTAAGACAATAAATTAACCAAAACCACAACTGCGACATATGATCCGAGTCCAAAAAACAACTTGATTGTGAAAACAGTGTTCAAATAACGCTCAGCCCGATCCGGATAACGAGCAGCTTCGCGAGTTAAAACCGGTCCCAGACCAAAATCAGCCACTACCGTGAAAATAGTAGTAAAAGCAATCGCGAAAAAATAGACGCCAGTGTTTTCAACGCCAATTAAGCGAGCAATTACAGTAAAATAAACAAAAGACACCGCTTTTTGCGCGATGGAAGCAAGCGTTAAAAAATAGGTATTTTGGGCTACCGTATAAGACATACTACCAATATATTACCTTAAAAATGATAAAAAAACAACCCGCCATAATGACGGGTTGTGATAAGATTTGATTAACGCTTGGACCACTGCGGGGCGCGTCGAGCTTTTTTCAAACCAAATTTCTTGCGTTCTTTAATACGAGAATCGCGTGTTAAGAAACCCAAACTTTTTAATGTTTTTCTTAATTCCGCATCCCATTTCAATAAAGCGCGAGCTATCCCCAAGCGCACAGCGTCCGCTTGCCCCTTCTTGCCACCACCGACTACTTTAATTGAAATATTGTAATTTTTTTCACGCGCAACCGCTTTCAAAGGCGCGAGTACTGTATCGCGTTGTTCAAAAAACGGAAAATACTTGTCATAAGGCATTCCGTTTACCACGATATTACCTTCACCAACATCAAGTCGAACACGCGCGGAAGCGCGTTTGCGGCGTCCAACGCTATTTCTTTTAACTACATTTTCTGATTTAGTTAACTTAACCATAAAAAACTAATAATTACTTCTTAAAAGACAATCGGCGCAAGCGACCATCACGCAATTTATTTTTTGGCAACATTTTTACAACCGCCAATCTAATCACTTCTGACGGATCATCATTAAAAACTTTTTTAGCCGGAATTTCCTTCAAACCGCCCGGATGATTTGAGTGGTGGCGATAAAGTTTTTGATCAATTTTTTTGCCTGAAAAAACTACCTGACCCGCATTCTCAACTACCACTTTAGAACCTAAATCTAAATGAGGTGAATAAGACGGTTGATCTTTACCCATAAGAAGAGTGGCTATTTTTGTGGCCAATCTACCCGGGGCAAGGTTGGTAGCATCTAAAATTACAGTTTTTCTGCGTGACATATAACAATTAAACTAATTCAATAACCGATTTTTCCGCGTTGTCGCCTTTGCGGTTACCAGTTTTAATAATTCGAGTAAAACCGCCAGCACGCTCCGAATAGCGAGGCGCGATTACCTCCATCAACTTCTTAACCGCTGCTTGAGTATAAACCACTCTCATGATTTCACGACGAGCGGCTAATGTATTCGCTTTCGCTTTGCTTATTAGCTTTTCAACTACCGGGCGCAATGCTTTAGCTTTGGCAGAAGTAGTTTGAATTTTTTCGTGCAAAATTAAACTCTCCGCTAAATTAGCAAACAAAGAGCGGCGGTTGGCGCTGTTGCGGTCTAGAGTGGCATTCTTTTTCTGATGTCGCATAAAACAATCTTAAAATTATTCTTTTTTCTTCTTGGCTGTTTTCTTCTTGGCTTTTTCTTTCGGAGCTTCATCAGCTTCTTCATTCTCAACTACTGCCACCTCACCCGACTCGACTTCTTCAACTTTCTTAGCTGGCACTGTATTCATACTATCCTTCACACTAGCTAAAATAGTTGAAAAATGATCCATTAAAATTTGGGTGGATTGCGCAATCGCTTCCTCTGGAGCAATGGTACCATCGGTTTCAATATTCATAGTAAGTTTTTCGTAGTTGGTAACATCGCCAACGCGGGTGTATTCAACAGAATAACCGACATCCTTAATTGGAGAATAAACAGAATCAGCCATAATTGTACCCAATTCGCTGTTCTGGTGATCTTTTTCTTCTACCGGCTTGTAACCGCGACCGCGACCAACAACAATCTCAATTTCTAACGGCTTATCACCGGTTAAATTACAAATAACCAAATCTTTGTTGATAATTTCAACACCAGCATCTTTAGCAATATCACCAGCAGTTACCGGGCCTTTAGTTTTTTTACTTAAATTTAATTTTACGGACTCATCCGAAAAAACTCTAACTGATAATTGCTTTAAATTCAGCATTATTTCCACCAAATCTTCCTGCACACCTGGAACTGCTGAAAATTCGTGTGAAACACCTTTTACTTTAAAAGATTCAACCGCGCCGCCAGGTAAAGACGACAGCAAAACGCGACGCAAAGCGTTGCCAAGAGTTGTGCCATAACCATGATAGCAAGGGCTGATGACCAAAGAACCGGTGTGAGCTGTTTTCCCTGGTTGAAATTCTATCTTAGATGGTAATAAAAAGTTCTCCATATGTCGATTAAATTAAGTTTCTACAATTAATTATGTATACTCCTAAATTAATTTTCTGGATCCTGAATCAAGTTCAGGACAAAATTTATAAAAAAATTTTGATTATTAACGTGAATAAAACTCAATGATCACTTTAGCGTCAAACGGGGCCAACGCTAAGGTGGGAGTATTTAAAACTTTGCCTGTTAAAGCGACTGCATCTAAACTTAACCAAGACGGTGGTTCCACTTTTGCTAAGCCAGCTTTAACATTTTCAATCACTTTTTTGCCGGTTGAATTAGCATGGACACCAATCACATCACCAACCTTAGTGCGATAAGACGGAATGTCAAGTTTTTTCAAATTGACAGTGATATGACCGTGGCTAACAAGTTGACGAGCGGCTGCGCGCGAAGGAGCTAAGCCCAAACGAAACACCACATTATCTAAACGCGCTTCTAAATATTGAACTAAAAATATGCTAGTATCACCTGTCTTTTTAGCAGCTTCAGCGACATAATTTGAAAATTGACGCTCTAATAAACCATAAATTCTACGAACTTTTTGCTTTTCTTTTAACTGTTTGCCAAATTCAGAAACCTTGGGACGTCTCTTGCTCTGACCGTGTTGGCCAGGCGGATAACTTCGGCGCGTAACCGGACATTTGGGAGAATCACAAAGTTTAGCGCCATATTGGCGACATAATTTATGTTTTGGTCTTAAATCTCGTGCCATATTTATTTGAATTTGAGTATTTTACTTAAAAATGGTCAAACCGATGAGCGATTAAACGCGTCGGCGTTTAGGCGGACGACAACCGTTATGTGGAATCGGTGTGACATCGTTGATAGAAACGACATTCAAACCATTGATATGGAGAGCACGAATAGCGCCCTCACGACCTCCGCCAATTCCCTTAACAAAAACAGTCACTTCTTTAACTCCATAATCAACTATTTTATCAATAACATCTTTGGCCACCTGTGAAGCAGCGTATGGTGTGGCTTTCTTCGGTCCTTTAAAACCAACTTTACCAGACGAAGCCCAACCTAAAACATTGCCATTTGGGTCCGCTAAAGTAATGATAGTGTTATTATAAGTTGCTTGAATGTAAGCATGAGCACGTGGCACTTGGCGCACGGCTTTTTTCTTTTTGTTCTTTGTCACTTTCTTTTTATCCGATTTATCCGTCTTAGCGGTATCGGTTGCCGACGTCGAAGCTTTTGCTTCCTCGACCACCGGTAAATTTGATTCAGTCATAATTACCTAATTAGCTTTGATACATTAGTACTTTAAGGTTTAAGTTTTTGTGGCAATTTTCTTACCGGAAACTGCAGTCTTACGAACATTACCGCGTACAGTGCGCGAATTGGTTTTAGTACGCTGACCGCGGACAGGCAAATGGCGCATATGTCTAACGCCTACATAAGATTTGATATCTTTTAGACGTTTAATGTTGAAAGACACTTCGCGGCGCAAATCACCTTCGGTCTTGTATTCTTTTTCCACAATCGCACGCAAACGGTCTTCCTGATCCTGATTTAAATCTTTGGTGCGAATATTCCAGTCAACTTTAGCTTTAGTTAATATTTTATCGGACAAATTAGGTCCAATGCCATAAATATAACGCAAAGCAATGCCGATCTTTTTTTCTTTAGGTATGTTTGTTCCTGCGATTCTCATAAATATGATTTCTTACGATTTTTAAACCCGATTCGGGCAAATATAAATAATTTAGTAACGCAAATTATCCTTGACGCTGTTTATGCTTAGGATTTTTACAAACAATGTGAACCCGGCCCTTGCGGCGCACGGACTTGCAATTCATACAGATTTTTTTTACCGATGCTTGCACCTTCATAGGATACTGTTCTTTAACCACTTATTCGCACGCGGGCGATCAGTGAATTTAAAATAAGTTAAAAAATTTGATTTAAAAAATACCAACCACTGCCGCGATATCAACGCTCAAAATATTGAGCTACACCGCACCGGTTGATATTTATAATTTTATAAGAAATATTTGCTTACTAGAACCTAAAGGTTATCCGTCCCTTGGTCAAATCGTAGGGAGTCATCTGAACCTTCACTTGATCGCCGATTCCCAAGCGGATTCGGTTAAGTCGCATCTTGCCCGCTAAGTGGGCAATAATGCTTTGACCGCTTTCTAAGGTAACCCGAAAAGTTCCGGCCGGCAAAAGTTCTTCAATTTTTCCCTTGATCTCAATTGTGTCTTGTTTGACCATTTATTACTGAGAATATAACTAAGCAATAGTTTACGCTAACTTTAGCAAATTGTCAAGAGGTAAAAAGCTGTGGATAAAATCTTAATTATTTTTTCAAAATTTGGCTAATTTAAGCCAAATTATTAGAATCAATGTTCTTTGGCAAACGATACACCCAAAACTTATATAAAAAGAAATTCCAACTTACGGCAATTATAATGCTAACAACTCTGGCCAATAAATAGCCGATATCAAACTGTAAATAGTAAACGTGCAACCCCATTATACTGATCCAAAACCACATCCAGATGACTGCAAAAAAATAATTATAAGCAAGCAAAATAGAAAAACGAATTACCTGTGATGATGTATCATGGTGCGACTGAAATGACCAAAATTTATTAAGACAAAAGACAAAAATTATTATGAAAACCTGATTTATTGCTACTGCCAAAACCGGTTTCACGCCAAGAAACTGTTTTAAAATAAATAATGATATCAAATCTATAACTACCGAACTGAAACCGACAATAGCGTAGTGGGCAAATCTCGTCTTCCAGAGATAATTATAAAATTTTTTTATCATAATTACTCTAAAATTGCTTTGATGCGACGCACACCAGCGGAAACTGCTTCTTCTTTAATAATCTTAAATTTGCCAAGGTTACCAGTATGTTCCACATGCGGACCACCACAAATTTCCCGACTGAAAGTCAAGGAGTTTTCATGCGCAGACGCCAATTCATTAGGATCGCCAATGGAATATACTTTTACTTTTGCCTCGTATTTATCTCCAAACAATCCAATCGCGCCTTTTTCTTTGGCCTCATCAACCGACATTTCGGCAAACGATACATTATAATCATGCCCAACTGCGTAATTCAACAAATCCTCTGCTCGTTTCTTTTGTTCATCCGTTAATTTTTCCGGATGCGAAAAATCAAACCGCAAACGTTCGGCGGTGATATTACTCCCCTTTTGCTCCACGTGCTTACCCAATACCTCACGCAATACCGCGTGCAAAAGATGAGTCGCAGTGTGATATTTGGTGGACATTTCCGAATTATCAGCCAAACCACCTTTAAATTTCTGTTCCGCGCCAGCGCGAGAAAGTTCTTGGTGTTTTTTATAGGCCTCTTCAAAACCGTTAACATCAATGCTCAACCCATTTTCAACCGCCAATTCCTGCGTCATTTCCAAAGGAAAACCATAGCTTTCAAATAATAAAAATGCTTTTTTGCCAGAAATTTCTGTAACATTTTGACCGGTCTTCTCAAAAGCAATTCTAAACCCATTCAATAATTTTTCTAATTCTTTCAAACCGCTTTCAATCGTGTTCCTAAATTTACTTTCTTCTTGGGCGATTTCGTTTAAAACAAATTCGCGATTGCGATTAACTTCCGGATAAACATCCTTAAAAATTTTAATTACCTCTTCGGCTATCTGCGAACAAAAATTTTCTTTTAATCCTAAATTACGGCCGTGGCGAACCGCGCGCCGAATTAAGCGACGGACAATATACCCTTGGTCAACATTAGAAGGCGCCACTCCGCGATCATCACCCATAATCATCGTGGCCGTGCGAATGTGGTCGGCGATAATACGCATTGATTTGGTTATTTCCGGTGATTCAATATATTCGCGTCCGGAAATTGATTCTATTTTTTGAATTAATGGCCAGAAAGTATCTATTTGAAAAACATCAGAATATCCGTTTAGCACTACAAGCGTGCGCTCCAAACCCATACCAGTATCCACATTTTTTTGAGCTAACGGCACAAATTCGAATTTATCGCCGATTGATTCTGAACTATTGGCGATTAACTGTTTATTATACTGCATGAAAACATCATTCCAAATTTCCAACCAATTATTTTCATCAGTCGCCGGATTACTATCTTCAGGCGGAAATTCGCTCTTGCCCATCCAGTAAAACATTTCCGTATCCGGCCCGCAAGGACCAGTTTGACCAGCCGGACCCCACCAGTTGTTAACCCTTGACAAAAAGGCAATTTTGTGCATTGGAACACCCAAATTGACCCAAATTTTGGCTGATTCATCGTCTTTTGGTGCGTTCTCATCCCCTAAAAACACTGAAACCGCCAATTTACGGGGATCCAGACCCAGCCACATTTTATCCGTCAAAAATTCCCAACTCCATTCAATTGCTTCCTTTTTAAAATAATCACCCAAAGACCAATTACCCATCATTTCAAAAAATGTATCATGGCGATTGTCGCCCACTTCATCGATATCTTGAGTACGAATGCATTTTTGAACATTGGCCAGTCGTTTCCCTTCCGGATGGGTTTGACCCATTAGATATGGCACGAGCGGATGCATACCGGCGGTCGTAAACAAAACCGTCGGATCATTTTCCGGAATTAAAGGCGCGGACGCGATAATGGCGTGACCTTTGCTCTTGAAAAAATCTAGATATTTTTGACGGAGGGCGTGAGAGGTGATCATATTTTATTTCAGATTTTAGATATAAAATTATTTTTCTGCTAATATTTTACTGACATCAACTAATTTGGCCTTGCCGTTTTCATCTCTACTTTCTTGACCGTATAACAACAACACACCAAGCAAAGCTTCTTTGGGATCTCTAAAAAACATATGTTTGTGTGGTCCAACAAGCTGTTGATCAACTAAACCAACCGAATCATTATTCCCATTGTAAATCAAAACCGCGCGATCATTTAGCATTGGACCATTACCATAAAAACGACCACCCAAATCTTTTCTCAGGCCAAATTCTAGAGCATGATCTAGTGTAATCGCCATATCCACAACATTAACATTCTCAATATCAAAATTAGGTATATCCACTCCGGATTCAAATATAGTTTGCAATCTCCTAAATCCTTCCCCAGCGTCAACACACCTTAATCGAATATCACCCTTACGCTGAATAAATCCGCGCAATAACCATTCAAACCGAGGTTCAAAACCACGTTCACCCTCAGAAAGTTTTATTCTTTCGCCCCCATTACATTGAATAATTGGCGCTATAAAGTGCAAAACAATTTTTCCAGTAATGACCTCTATTTTCCCCACACCTTTAGCCAGTAATTCAGCTTTCACTTTTTCTTTAAACTGTTCTGGCGATTCACGTTCTGACATATTTATTTTCTTTTTAAATCTAAAAAAACATCATGTAAAGAAAAAATCATCCAAACCGAATTCAAAACTACAAACGGATAGGCGCCGATCAAAACACCATAGACAACCAGAAACGCGCTACCAATAAAATTCATTAAATCATACGACAAATCACTGTTTTTCCAAACATTGGTTTGCTCAAATAAAAATGCTAATAAAATTAGCGTGGCGCCGATTATGCCAATTAATGTAGTTAGCATATTTTAATTTCCAATTTGCATGTAAGTATTTAAATACTTGCGCAAATATCTTCTAATTTACCTAAGATATTTAATTGCTATAATTATTATAGCAACAATTAGTAATATATAAGGCCAAACTGATCTTATTAAATCAAAGATTGGAAATCCGGGTGATGCGGTTATCATATTTGTTTTATTAATATTTTAAAAAAAATTAAATAATTTCTCCCCCACCCAAACATTCATTATTCAGATAAAAAACCGCATATTGGCCAGGCGTAACAGCGCGTTGGGGTTTGGTGAATTTGACGACGATTGAGCGAGACCCCACCCCCGCCCTCCCCTTTTTAAAAAGGGCGGAAATTATTGCGTCTTGCAATTCCTGCCGATGACGGAGCCTTACTTTACATTTTAACGGTAATTTAGGCATTTGTCCAGCAATCCAACTAACATTTGTTATGATTATTTGTTTTTTAAATAAAGCCGGGTCGTTGTTTGTGCCAACGATAATGGTGTTGTTTTTTAAGTTTTTTCCAATAACGAACAGTGGTTGCGTATCTGACGATAAGGGATTCCTCGGCTTCGCTCGGAATGACAATGATGAGAGATTGCTTCGCTTTGCTCGCAATGACAGACTGCTTCCCACCACCCCCTCGCCCCCTCCTCGGGCAGGAGGGGGGAAGCGAACGGCCACACGCTCCCCGATTGTATAAAACGGCAAGCCATCGTGTTCACCCAATAATTCGCCACTCGTGGAAATAATTTTCCCCGGCTTGGCTTTTACTTTTCCTTTTAAAAATTCCCGCATCGGCATTTCACCCACAAAACAAATACCCATACTTTCGGCTTTATCAGCTGTTGGTAAATTAAATTTTTTCGCGAGCGCGCGCACTTGATGTTTGGTATAATTGCCGATTGGGAAAAGCGTTTTGCTTAATTGTTTTTGATTTAATTGATGAAGAAAATAGGTCTGGTCTTTGTTGGTGTCGGCGGATTGTAATAATTTACAGGCGACTTTACCATGCGACTGGATCCCCGCCTTCGCGGGGATGACAGCGGCGAGAGATTGCTTCGGTTGCTTTGCTCCCTCGCAATGACATGCTAATTTGGCGTAATGTCCGGTGGCAAGTTTATCAAATCCCAATTGTTCTGCTTTTTCAAGCCAGGCGCCAAATTTTACAAATTTATTACATAAAATATCCGGATTAGGCGTCCGCCCAGCTGAATATGATTTAAAAGTATAATCCAAAACCATTTTTTGATACTCTTTTACAAAATCCAAACGCAATAGTGGAATTTTCAATTTTGCGGCGACACGCAGTGCGTCTTGGTAATCCCCATGCCAGCAGGGCTCCGTTCCGACTACGTCGGAACTACGCCCTGTAAACTCACTATCAACCAAACTTGTGGGGCGTAGCTGTGGAGACGAAGCCCCACTTGTGGGGCGTAGCCGTTCAGACGAAGCCCCATAATTAACCATAAAAGCGCCGGTAACATCATAACCGGCTTTTACGAGCAACGCCACGGCCACGGAAGAATCAACCCCGCCAGACATCGCGACCAAAATTTTTTCTTTTCGTTTAACGGCCATATCGCTCATTATATTACATTTTAAACCAAAAATCAATTCACCATCCGTCAACTGGCGGAGGCAAATAAAAAAACCGCCCAACTTAGTGTCGGAGCGGTTTAAAAAATTTAAATATTTTTACAAACTATTCAAAGCCGCCCGTGTGCCTGGTCCAACCCAACCTGGGAATGGTTGAAGATTATGATCTTTCTGAAATTTAACAACTGCCTCGCGTGTTGCTGGCCCATAATAATCAGTAATGGTTGGATAGGTAAAATATCCCAAATCCTTTAATTTCTGTTGAAGAGCGCTAACTTCTGCGCCAGTAGCACCAACATACATGCTGGTGGTAAAAGTGTGAGATTCACTCGCTGAAACGGGTACGGCGACAGCCGGCACAGTGGACCCATTTAGGTCAGA
Source organism: Candidatus Magasanikbacteria bacterium RIFOXYD2_FULL_41_14 (assembly GCA_001784475.1). GTDB lineage: Bacteria > Patescibacteriota > Patescibacteriia > Magasanikbacterales > GWA2-37-8 > XYD2-FULL-41-14. The sequence continues at coordinate 97,548 of MFRE01000005.1, read as the reverse complement.
GCGCGTAGCAGAATCCAATACCCCCGACGCAGCCAATCCGTTGGCGTTTTGATAAGCAACTAAAGCCGCTTTAGTGACTGGACCAAAGTAATTGGTAATAAATGGATATTTAAAGAAACCTGCATCTTTCAAAATCTGTTGTAATTCGCGGACTTCAGCTCCAACATAGCCAACCGCTAGATTTGTGGCAAAAGTAATAGAAGAAGGGGTAGATGCGATTGGGGCAGAGTCAACTGACGCGCCATTCAATGCCACGCGCGTAGCAGAATCTAAATTACCGGTAGCCGATAAACCATTGGCATTTTGATATGCCATAAGAGCCGCTTTTGTGACCGACCCAAAGTAATTGGTAATAGATGGGTATTTAAAATAACCAGCATCTTTGAGTATTTGCTGTAATTCGCGGATTTCAGCGCCAACAAAACCAGCTGATAAATTTTTGGCAAATTGATAAGTTTTTGCTGATACGGCGACATCTTCTGTAACCGCTGTCGGTTGTGATTCTGCGGTCGGCGTCGGTGTCTCTACAGCAGGATTAGCTACCGGTTCGTCTGTGGAAGGTGCAGGTGTAACAACTGGCGCGGGCACAACTGGCGAAGCAACTGGGGCTGGGGTTGATGGGGTATAGCTGCCACTAAATGAACTAGCCGGAGCATAAGAAGCGGCAATAAATGTCGCAGTATCAGTGCCGACATCAGAACTATCTTTAGAATCAGTAAATGTTAAGGTTAGGGTACCATTACCATTAACGTTGATGACTGAGTTATTTCTTACTTCAGCATTAGTTACTGAAAACGGCAAGGCAGCACTGCGGAAAATACCGGTATCAACACCGGTTTCAGTTAAAGTAATCGCTTCCGAATCTGTGAGAGTGCCTTCTGTTAAAACCGAACCAGTAATAGTATTAATCGCAGAAGCGTTTAAATTACCATCATAATCTTGAACAGTAATATAGACATAACCACCGTCGGCGTTAAACGAGGCGGTTTCGGTTCCGGCGCTATTGGTTATTTTAGCTGAAGTCACACCGTGTTTAATTGCACCAGTTTCGGCAATCACTCCATTATTATCAAAATCACCAGAAGCGACTAAGGTTTTAGTGCTGGCGATTGTTAAGGTACCGCCATTTGTGAATGCGTTAGTGGAAGTAGTATCAGCTACCATTAAATATGTGCCAGAACCAAGGGTAAGGGTATAATAAGTCGCGCCAGTTGTGGTAACTGAACCGGTACTTGTATAGCTAAACCCGGAAGTACTGGCCGTGAAAGTGCCACTGTTTACAAACGGTGTGCCAGAATCAGTCAGGACAATGTTGTAAGCGCCCGCATTTAGAGATTCGCTGGAATTAATTGTTAAGAGGTTGGTGGAAGTTACATTGCCTGCCAAAGTGCCAGCGGTAGCGATAGTTAAATCATAGTAGGTTGCGGATGCAATATTGGCGCTGGTGCCACCGGCATAATTAACCGTGGAAGCGTTGGGGGTAAAGGTGCCGGAGATAACGAGT
>MFRE01000005.1:83098-95903 GCA_001784475.1 Candidatus Magasanikbacteria bacterium RIFOXYD2_FULL_41_14 | reverse complement strand
TAGACCAGAGGCCGACTGCGTGACTGTACCGGAGTTGGCCAGGTTGCCGCCTAAGATAAGGTTGTAGGTGGATAAGGCCAAGGTTTTGCCTGATGCCACCGTAAGGTTGTTGGTAGTAGTAACATTACCAGCTAAAGTAACCAAAGTACCCGAAATGGTAAGATCATACAAAGTGGTAAGACCGGATCCGCCCAAAGTTTTGGTAGCGCCGGTCATAGTGGTTAGACCAGAGGCCGACTGCGTGACTGTACCGGAATTTGAAAAATTACCAGACACCACCATGCTGGCTGTGCCAATTGCCAAAGATTTACCACTATTAACTGTTAGATTACCGGTTGTGGTGGCATTGCCTGCCATTGTGCCGACAGTATTTATTACTAAATTATTATATGTTGTCCCCGGTATCGTATTGCTTGTCGCGCCGGCGAACACAATTGTTGAACTGGTAAGAACCAGCGATCCGCCAGTTACAGAGATTGGTAAACCGGTGGCTTTAGCAAAGGTGAAAGTATAAGTATCTATATCAAATGTTCCGCTGGTTAGAACAAGCATGCCGGTAGTGGTAACATTACCTGCCAAAGTTATATCACCATCAATCACCAAATCATAGGTATTAACAGTGCCAGAACCGCCTAAAGTACCAGTCCCATCTAAAGTAGTTGTTGATTCGCCGGTATAAGTATAAGTGCCATTAACTGTAAAACTGCCACTAACAGAAAAAACAGTGCTGCTGGCGGTTAAAGTTGCGCCACTTTCAACAATTAAATCAGACCCAACCCCAAACTGCGTACTGTTTAAAGTAAAGTCAGCGCCACTTACAACTCTAAAATCGCCAGACAAAGAAATATCAGGGGGTGAATCCCCAAGAGTCAAATCTTTTCCAACACCATAAGCCGCAATTGTCCCGTCTGCGTCAACACTAATAGTGGACGATCCCAAAACGATATTTCCACCGACAAAAAAAGTTGAAGTATTAAAAGCAACCGTACCACCAGCCAACGTGAGGTTTCCCGTAGTAGTGGCGACCACTCCGGGAGCAAAAGTAATTGCGCCAAGATAACTACTGCTCACAGTAAATGAAGCGGTGGAGGTGACACCAGTATCCCAAATAGCACCAGTGGAAGTTTGCGTACCATCAAACAATAAATCATCATCTGGCGACAGAGTACATCCATCCCAATTACCTGCCGTACTCATAAGAGCACTACTTGACGCTGTCCAAGTGCATGTTTCTGCGTGCGCCGGAGAAGCCAAAACCAACGACACACTCGCCATTGCTAAAAAAATACCCACACACAGCGCTATTGCTTTAGTGTTGAAAAATTTTCCCATATTATTTTATTGATGCTAATTAAATAAATAAAAAACATTATACAAATATAATGCTTTTTTTAATAAAAGTTTTTAAAAATTGATCTAAACAACTTACACAACATATTAACCGCATTATTGCGATCTGTCTTTGTAAACTGGAATGTAATCCAAATTGTTTATATTATACCACATTTTACTTGTAAAATACAGACCCAAAAATACCTGTGGATAACTCATTTATTGCCAAAACTAAATTAAAAGTTCGTTAATTATGGCCACTATCCGCCGCGCATTAGCGCGTGGCAAAATATCATTTAATTTTTTGCCCAATCTTGCTCGTTCCTCATCGTCTTCAACCAATTCTCTTACCATTTGTGCCAGCTTTAAACCACTTTCGTGATCCTCATTCAAGACTAACACCGCTTCTTCGTCAACTAATTTTTTTACATTCGCTTCTTGGTGAGTACCACGCATCGGAATTAAAATCGCGGCTTTGGACAATGACGCTAATTCGGTAATTGTGGCAAATCCGGCCCGCCCCACCGCTACATCTGCCAAAGCATAGGCGTCTTTCATCTCATCAACAAAAAATTTATAAACACGATAATTGGGAAAAACTCCAGTCGCACGCTCATTTAACTCAGCTGGGCGCTCTTTTCCGGTCAAATGAATTACGTGCCACTCTTTGGGCCAGGATTGCATCGCTTCAATAATTAATTTATTTATTGTCATTGAACCAGTACCCCCTCCCATAGCAAAAATTACCGGCACGCCAGCGGGAATATCAAACCGCGCACGAGCCGCCGACAAATCATTAACAGTCAAATCACGGACCGGATTACCAATCCACTCACTCTTTCGAGAAAATGCGGTCGCACTCTCTTTTAAGGCAGTGGTAATTTTTGTAGCGGTTCTGGACATCAATTGATTGGCAAGCCCTGGTAAAACGTCCTGTTGGTGAATCCAACACGGAATTCCCAAAAGCCAACCGACCCAATGCAATGGCACGCTCACAAATCCACCTCCGGAAATTAGCAAATCGGGCTTTTCTTGACGCAGTAAAATTAACGAACTAAAAAAAGAAACAAATATTTTAAAAATATCAATAAAATTCCAAAAAGAAAAATACCGACGCCATTTTCCAGCAGTTAGTGAATAAAATAAAATTCCGTGTTTAGCCACCATTTCCTTTTCTGGACCATTTTTTGTTCCCACCCAAATAAATTGAACAGCCGGATTATATTTTCGGTACATTTCGGCGATTACTAAAAGAGGGACCACCGGCCCCAAAGTCCCGCCACCAGAAAGAATAATTTTCATAATCAATTGTGTCATTCCCGGCGTATGCGGGAATCCAGTCGCCATTATAGTTTCTGGATCCCCGTTTTCACGGGGATGACAGATTACAGGGTGACAAATTATAGATAATCTCTCAATTTGGAAATTAGATCGGTACTTTGTATTTTTTCTAAGGCCTTGGCTTCAATCTGACGAATACGTTCGCGCGTGACGCCAAATTCATTGCCCACTTCCTCCAGAGTATGCGTGACGCCGTCGGTTAGCCCAAAACGCATTTCCAGAATTTTTTGTTCGCGAGGTGCCAATGTAATAATCACACCATGCACATAATCACGCAAAATTCGCAAACCAGCCGAACGATCAGGGGAAACGTTTTTTACATCTTCAATAAAGTCGGCCAACTGTGTATCCTCATCATCATCCCCTACCGACACTTCCAAAGAAACCGTCTCCTGGGAAATCTTCATGATGTGGTTAATCTTCTCAACCTCTTCGCCCATTTCCGAAGCTAATTCTTCTGGCGTGGGATCGCGGCCTAAATCTTGTGTCAATCGACGCTGAATCTGTTGGAAACGATTAATTGTCTCTACCATGTGAACCGGAATGCGAATGGTGCGCGATTGGTCCGCCAAAGCACGGGTAATGGCTTGGCGAATCCACCAAGTGGCATAGGTAGAAAACTTATAACCCTTGCGATAATCAAATTTCTTAACCGCTCGGAACAGACCAATATTGCCCTCTTGAATTAAATCCAAGAGAGACAAGCTTTTGCCCACAAATTTTTTAGCGATTGAAACTACCAAACGCAAATTAGCTTCAATTAATTTACGTTCCGCGGCATGTTCATTTCTTTCTTTGCGCTTTGCCAAAGATACTTCTTCTTCACCTGTTAGTAGTGGAATTTTACCAATTTCACGCAAATACATTTGAATTGAATCAGAAGAAATTTCACCTAAATCAAAAGGAGTGTCCATATCTGGCTGGCTACCTTGAAATTCTTTTAGAATTTTGCCATGCGCAACTTTACCTCCCAAAATACCAGCCGCCGCCTCCACCACGGTAACACCGTTTCTCTCCAAGGCAGTTAAAAAACCCTCATATAAATCCAAATATCGCTCCGGCCGAGGCATCACCGACAGCATTTCCACTTCAGTAATAAAACCACGATTACGTCCCTTAACCACCATTGCCCATAACTGCTCATTGGTCGGCTCTACCACTACTTCCGGAACTATTTTGACTGATTTTGCATGATTCATTTTTTTCTTTTTGTACGCAAACTTAGCCCGGACAATAGCGCGCTTGGCGCCCCGATTTTTAGGAGCAACTGATTTTTTATTACTTTTGACTATCGGTTTTCGAACTGGGACACGTTTGACCCTATCAACCTTCTTAGCCGAATGCACTAATTTTTTCGGTTTTTTACTTTTCACGATTTTTGTAACTGGTTTTTTCCCTCGCTTGGTCATAAAAATTATTTCAAATTTTGAAAATCATTTAGTAATTTTTTTTGCTCTTCAATATTGCCGGATTTTTGAGCCTCGGCAATTTTGTGTTGCATATTGGAACGTCGGCGTTTTAACCACTCTTCTTGGATCTCTTTTACTAAAAAACCAACTTCAACAGCCGCCCGTTCTTCGTCATAATCAGCTAGCTCCAACTCACTACGCATTTGCCAATTATCTAAATCAAAACTGACCGGTTTAGCCAAATTGCTAGCTGGCTCGGTACTGGCATTATTATAGCGCTTTTTTAACCATTCGTAAAGCTCGGCTGACTCTGCGCTTACAAATACTTCAGCTAATATGGTACTTTCCACTTTATTAAACAAATTATTAAATTTTAAAACAACCAAAAGCAATCTTTCGCAACGCTTAGCAAAAGCATCAAGTGGCGCGGACGGTGGTAACGGTACTGCGGTTTCAGCTGGCGTTACGCGCACTTTTTTCTGCAACCGCGTCAAGTCCTCTTTCAAAATGGCTATATCGGCATTAATTTTTTCCGACAATTGCTTTAACCAGTGATCGCGCTCAACCGCGTAAGGAATTAATCCGATAATCGGCAACAGTTCATTGGCAATCGCTTGTTTATCTTTAGGTGAAGTCAAATTTTTATTAGCCACGGCCATATCAAACAACCAATCCATAATTTCGCGTGCGTTTTTAACCGCCTCAAACCAAACCACGGGATTTTTCTTCAAACATTCATCCGCGTCTTTACCCGCGCCATCGGGAATTTGAATAACACGCACACTTAAACCTTCTTTAATCGCCACATCTATCCCTCGCTTCGCCGCGTTAATCCCCGCTTGATCCGCGTCAAACGCCATCGCAATATTACTAGTATAACGTTTAATAAGGCGCACCTGTTCCGCAGTTAAAGCCGTACCACTGGCTGCCACCACATTTTTCATACCGGCCCCGTAACAAGCAATCACATCCATTTGACCTTCTACTAACACTGCTAAGTCCTTGGCTTTGATTTCAGTTTTGGCCTTGTTGAGTCCATAAATAACTTCCGATTTGTGATAAACTGGCGTTTCAGGCGTGTTAACATATTTACCGCCAGAATTTTCTTTTTCTACTAAAATACGACCAGTAAATCCGACCACATCGCCGTGTACATTACAAATTGGAAACATTATTCTGCCTCGAAACCGATCATAATATCTTACAGAAATATTTGCAGAAATTAGCTTGCCCGGCGTAGCCGAAGGCGAAGACGGGTCTTTTTTAATTGTCAAACCAGCCACGACTAAATCGTCAATTCCAATTCCTTTTTTAATTAAATATTGAGTTAATAAATCCCACTGTTCCGGAACAAAGCCAACTTGCCATTCAGCGATCATCGGTGCTTTCAAACCGCGCTTATCCAAATAATCTCGGGCCATTTGGGCAGCAGACATTTCCGTCAAAACATGATTAAAAAAATACGCGGCTTTGGCATTAATCTCAAGCAATCGATTTTTTTGACTTTTATTAACTTCACTTTGAAAATTATTATCCAATTTAACGCCCGCCCGTTCGGCCAACAATTTTAAGGCCTCTGGGAAATCCATCCCTTCCATTTCTTGTAAAAACGAAAAAACATCACCACCCTTACCACAACCAAAACAATGCCAAGATTGCCGTTCGGTATTAACCATAAACGACGGCGTTTTTTCTTTATGAAACGGACAGCACGCCTTCCAATATATACCGGCCTTTTTCAAAGGCACATATTCGGCAATAAATTGCGCAATGTCCAATTTATCTTTGATTTGTTGGGTGTCAGTCATATTTTGTATTTCTCTACCCTACCTCAACGGACGACAAAAATCAACTGCTATACTATTATAATTTATCTGGTACAGGATTATCATTTAACTTTTGAATTTGCAACCTCGCGTGATTTCGAACGGCGACTAAGCTACTAATTGATATTTCTGGATGTTCGGCATCCAAAGCATCAGCTGTTTCTAACACCAATGGTGATGCGGGGAAAATACTAGCCAATCCTCCTGGACGCAATTTAGCAATAATCATACCTAAATACGCCCGGGCGTATTCTATTTCCTTGTCTTGATTGCCGCTCCTAATACCATGCGGGATTTCACCAACGGTATTTAAAATCAAATCAAATTCCTCGGTTGGCACACCGCGCTCATCTTCATGATTTAATTCCAAAATTGAATGCCATTTTAAATAATTATTAGGCAAACGAGGAGAAGTTATTAAACCATCTTTTATCCCCTCACCGTGACGATATTTTCGCGCGTTTCTTTTCGATAAACCAGTAGTAAATATTTTTATTTGATCGCCAAATTTCTCTCGCAACTGATCGGCATAAACACCAGGACCACTACCAATATCTAAAATTCTAAATTTGCGTTCAGAAAATTCTTTTTCTTTTAATCTATCACCTACATATTGAATAAATGATTGTTGATGTAATCTTTCAATGTCAAGCGAATCTATAAGTGACTCACCATCTTTCCTCTCACGGCGATTAAAACTCCCAATCGTGCCGGTTTCTTTTTCACGCAAAGCAGCCGCTAACAACTTACGACGGAGATCGTCATCTGGTATTTGGTGTGGCCAATTTTCTTTTGACATATTTTTATTTAAAATCTTACTTCAAACAGAATGTCGGGGCGTTCTTAATCTCTACCCTACCTCAACGGACTGTAAAAATCAACTTATTCCACTATCACCATCGTCGCCATTTAACTTTCTAATTTTTAAACAATGGAATGAGCTGTGCCCTTTTGATAAAAATTCAAATTGAAAATTATACACCTTCTCCAACTCTTTCATTATAAGTTCAAATTTATCGCGATCTCGCATGCGAACCGGAAAAATACTGGCTAAACCATCTACCCGCAATTTTGCTACCACCATGCCTAAAAACGACCGCAGCCAGCGCTCTCGTTTCTTTTTATCCGGCTTGCCAAATAAATCAGTATTGACGCTGAAACCATATGGAAATTCTCCCCAAGTATTAATAATCAAATCAAATTCTTTCTTGGGCCGGCCGTCATCATCTTCATGACTTAATTCCATAATTGAACGCCATTTCAAATAATTATGGGGTAATTTCGAAGATTCTACTAAACCCCCTTCAAAACGTTCGCGCCTCAAATCACGAGCCGGCTGTTTTGCTAAACCGGTAGTAAAAACCTCAATTTTATCACCGAAAACCTCTTTTAGCTGGTCGGCATAGACACCGCCGCCGCCACCTAAATCTAAAATTCTAAATTTACGCTCTTTAAATTGACTATCAGCTAAACGGTTTTCAATGTACTGAATAAATGACTGAGCGTGTTTATCGTCAATACTCTCCGTACTGTCATCTTCTTGGCGATCATATATATACCAAATTCCACTTTCTTTTTCTTGAGCGCCGGATTTACGAACGCGATCGCCAATCTGCTCATTAGTGAAATTATGTGGCCAACTTCTTTCTGGCATATTGGTAATTTTAATTTTTTTCACCAGTCGCTACTGGTTCAATTAAATTTGTTTTTTTTATTTTAAGACAAAAAAATGTATCATCTCCTCTTATTACGTTTTTTATAAATTCATATTGAAAATTATAAACAGCCATTAATTTTTGTAAAATTTCTTCGACAACTTTTATCCGGTAATACAAAATTGGATAAATACTTGCTAAACCATTTGGCCGTAATTTGGCGAGCGTCATCCCCAAAAACGACTCCAATCTACGACTTATATCCTCCTCCATTACCGTGCCAAGCCCACCTTCAACAAGATATGGTATTTCCCCCCAAGTATTAATAATCAAATCAAACTCTTCTTCCGGCCGTCCTTCTTTATCTTCATGATTTAATTCCAAAATTGAACGCCATTTCAGCGACTCTTTGGGCAATTTGCCTAAACCACGATCCTGTCGATAATGCCGAGCAATTTTTTTTCGCAAACCAGTAGTAAATACCCGTACTCTATCGCCACACATTTTTTTTATTTGGTCAGCATAAACTCCGGCACCACCCCCCATATCCAACACTTTAAATTTTCTTTGCTCAAATTCAGACTCTTGCAAACGACTTTTAATATAATCAATAAATGACTGGTGATGAAGTTTTTCTATACTTTGTCCACCATGTTTATCGTTCTCTGTTCGGTCATATTTATAAGGTGGCTCCAAAGTATTATTTTCAGTACCTTCCCCCAAAGACATGCCGCGTATTTCTCCTTCTGAAATATTATGTGGCCAATTTCTTTCTATCATATATTACAATTAATTTATTCTTTTCGCAAGGCCGCCACCGGATCAAGCGACGCCGCCACTTTAGCCGGATAAAGACCAAAAAATAAACCGATGGCCGCTGAAAAACCCACTGCCAAAATAATTGAAGAAATTGGAATAGAATAAATCCAAATAAAATTAAAATGAACGGCAATTAAATAAATCAGTCCAGCCAAAACTGCTCCGAGAATCACCCCAACCACTCCGCCGGCTAAAGTAAGCAAAACCGCTTCCGTTAAAAATTGCCACAAAATATCTTTACGTTTAGCACCCAGTGCTTTACGCAAACCGATTTCAAAAGTGCGTTCAGTTACCGACACATACATTATATTCATTATCCCCACTCCCCCGACCGCCAGCGAAACACAAACGAGCGCGATCAAAAGCAAAGTAATTCCCTGTACTACCGAAGACAAAATATCCGCCGCTTCTTTCATTGAAGTAACCGCGAAATCATCTTTATCGGGATTGGTAATGTCGTGATTATCACGAATAATTTCTTCCAAATCAGCGATGGTTGAATCTAATTGTGAGACGTCGATGCTGTTTGCCATAATCATCCGCAAATAATCTATACCCAAAATTTTTCTCTGCATGGTAGTTACCGGCATTATGGCCAAATTGTCCATGTCCATTCCAAAACTCGCGCCTTTCTTTTTCATCACACCTACCACCCGAAATGACTTACCTTTGATATAAACGGTTTGGCCAGTGGCGGGCGCGTCACCAAATAGAGTTTCTTTCAGCGCCGAACCTAAAAGCACTACCTGTGCCAAAGACAACTCTTCATCTTCGGTAAAAATTCGACCTTCATCTAATTCCGTTTTTTCTACTTCAGTAAAATTATACCCCTCACCCATAAGCATGCTGATTTTAGTTTCACCGCCGTATTTAATCACGGCCTGCCCCATCGTTAAACCATACGCCGTGGAAATATTGGGGTGCTTACGGATATCTTCCAAATCATGATCATCCAAAGTGGTAATAGTAATCCCCGAGGCCTGGCCAAAAGCATTGGCAGAAGAAGTTTTTTTGGCAGACGGTACTTTAGGTTCAATATCAATTGACTTGGGAGAATAAACGTCCAATTGCCCTTTTACCATATAATTAAGACCGCGCCCGGCCGCCATAATGGCAATAACTACGGCGATGCCAATGCTCAAACCTAAAATAGTCAAAAAGGTGCGGGTCTTTTTGGCTAAAAGAGCGGTGACGGCAATTTTTAAATTTGTCTGATTCATTTTGAATACACTAATTACCGAACTAACGAAACAATTTCTATAATTTTATTAACAAAATTATTATCCATATTGAAAACTTTTAAACCGTGCTTCTTGGCTTCCTTATCAAAATAACGACTATAGCTCGCCACCATTTTACCAACTTTTACAAAAGTTTCGTCTTTCTTTGTCAAAACCAACAACCAATCGTTCGGTGTAGTAGATTGACGTACATCCCGGGCAAATTTATTAGCATCAAATTTTGTTAGAAAAATCGCCTTAACATTTTGACTGCCATATTTTTTAATCATTTTTTTGGCAAAATTTGGCACGAGATGGTAACCCTCAATAATATAATCGTTGCCGTCTGCCAACTCACAAGCAACTACCATCTCAATCGCTCCAAACACTACCTTGGCTTGATTTTTTAAAACACTAATTATTTTGGCGATGGAATATTTTCCGTAAAACCAATCATTGTCCCGCATCCCACTTTGATTACGCAAAAAAGAATACGGATATTTTTGTTGCCAATCTTCCTTGGGAGTGTAAAACTTTGATATTGCTTCTAAAGTATCACAGGAAATCCAAGGAGTGCCAAAGCGCTTGGACATTTTTTTAGCTAAAGTTGTTTTTCCGCATCGGGGCGGACCCCCAATTAAATAGATCATAATTTACCGTTTAATACGTTACTTATAAAGCCCGCCTTGGCTTTAGTATAAGACGCCCTATCATTTTTATATTTCTCTGATAATTTATGTTTTAATTTTTTATATTCTTTCGCCAATCTTTTATTCTGTTTTAAAACATCAACAAACTTTAAATAATTATTCCAATTTTTACCTTCATATTTAACTAAACTTAAATGATGTGTCCTTCTTTTATCTGATCCTTTAAGAAAAAAAATTCTTCCCTCTACGTCATCGTCTTTGTCATGAACAAATCCTAATAACTCTAATTTTTCGATTATTTTTTTAGGACGCGCCAATGACTTAGCACCAACTACCATGTCTATTATCGGTTTGGCCAGCATATTTGGCATAGAAGTACTGCCAATATGGATCACGTTTAAAATCAGCCCTTGGCATGATTTTAAAATTTTATTTTTATCTTTCTTAAATAAATTTTTCCATTTAGGATCATGGGGTACCAATTTTACAACCCCCTTTTTAAGACCTAGCATAATTTTAATCTTCTAACATTTAACTTTATGGACTTTACAAACTTTTAACTAATTTTCACTCATACCGCAACGCTTCAATCGGATTTAACGCGGCTGCCTTGCGCGCTGGCAAAATTCCAAACGCCAAACCGACGCCTATTGAAACCGCGCACCCCAAAAATATTGAAGAAAAACTTAACACAAAATTCCAGTCATACCCCATAGATTGGGCGACGACTGCGGTAATATATGAAATTAATGCCCCGCCAACAATTCCAATAATTCCGCCAGTAAAAGTAATAAATACACTTTCCAATAAAAACTGCCTCACAATTGCTTGACGCGTTGCCCCGACCGCTTTGCGCAAACCGATTTCACGGGTTCTTTCTTCCACCGCCGCAAGCATAATATTCATGATTCCCACCCCACCTACAATTAAAGCGATCGCTGCCACCGCCACTAAAAAGAATTTTAAAGCATCTGTGATTTGAGTAATAGCCGATAACCCCTGCGCCATTGAACGCACGGAAAAATCAATATCTATTGGATCGTCAATTTTGTGACGCATTTGTAAAAAATTTTTTATGTCGGCGACAGCGATATCAACATTTTCCGGCTTGTCCACTTTCAAACGAGCAAAACTGATATAATTAATTCCCAATAATAATTTTTGCGCGGTTTGCAAAGGCACAAACACCTGATCATCTTGATTTTGAAAACCGGAAACACCCCGTGATTTTGCCACTCCAATCACCCGAAAACTCACGCGCTTAATTCTAATTTGTTGGCCGACCGGATCGGAATCCCCAAAAAGTTCATCGGCAACCGTACTGCCCAAAATCACCACGCGAGCGAGCGAGCGGTCTTCATCATCAGTAAAAAAACGACCATTGGCAATTTCCGCATTTTCCACTTGCGGATACTCGGCATTAACTCCCACAAACGAAGTATCTGCTTCATGGTCATTTCCCAAAATCGTATCCGCGCCTTTTACATAACCAGTACCAGCTACAAAATGAGTTGACCCCACGCGCAACAGCTCGCTAATATCATCCGCTTTTAAAGTCGTAATGACAATTCCCATGGCTGAAGCCGGTGGCCCTTTTTCATCCGATGCGCCCGGTAAAACTCCAATCAAATCCGATCCTAAACTTTTTACCTGATTGATAATTAAACTCTGCGCCCCCGCGCCTACCGACATCACTATAATTACCGCGGCCACACCAATAATAATGCCGAGCATAGTTAAAAACGAACGCATCTTGTTGCGCCAAAAAATTTTCCGAGCGGCCGTTAATTCCGTCAAAAAAAACATAGCTTGTAATAATTGGAAAAAATTTAGACTAGTCTATCGCATAGTTTAAAATAAGTCCGATTTCAAATTATTTTACTAAATGTTCTTCAGCGTGCGCATGTAAACGATTTTTAACCAGTTCATCGCTCACAATTAAACCGTCCTTAATTTGAATAACGCGTTTAGCGTGCGCGGCAGTGTATTGTTCATGCGTTACCAAAATTATTGTATGGCCTTTATCATTTAAATCCTGCAAAATTCGCATCACTTGTAAACCAGATTTAGAATCCAAATTACCAGTCGGCTCATCCGCAAAAATTACCGCTGGATTATTGATGAGAGAGCGCGCGATGGCCACCCGCTGTTTTTCGCCACCGGAAAGTTGATTAGTAAAATAATCAATGCGGTGCGACAAGCCCACATCACCCAACGCTTTTTTGGCCATTTCTTTTTGAAGGGTAGCTGTGGTCTTGGTGTAATATAGTGGCATAATAACATTTTCCAAAACACTCGTGCGGGGCAAAAGATTAAAGGCCTGGAAAATAAAACCCACCTCCGAAGAGCGCATTTGCGACAGCTCATCGTCAGTTAACTTGCTGACATCACGTCCGCCAAACCAATATTCACCAGTCGTCAATTGATCCAAAAATCCCAAAATATGCATGAGAGTTGATTTGCCAGAGCCGGATGGACCCATGATCGCCACAAATTCACCTTTTTCAATTTCAAAATTCAAACCATTTAATACCGGCGTTTTCACTTCCCCAC
>MFRE01000005.1:75920-83092 GCA_001784475.1 Candidatus Magasanikbacteria bacterium RIFOXYD2_FULL_41_14 | reverse complement strand
ACTCCTTGGTTAAATTTTTTACTTTAATTAATTCCGCCATATTTATGGTGTATTTTTAACACTAACCACAATTTCTTGGCCATCTTCTAACCCGCTAATAATTTCTATTAAACCACCATCGGCTTTAAGCCCGGTCTCCACTGGAATTTCTTTCAGTTCGCCATTTTCTAAAACCCGCGCCGTCTTATGTCCATTGCCAATTAGCGCGCGTGACGGCACCGACAAAGCGTCTTCTTTTTGCGCTGTGACAATTTTAACATTGGCGGTCATACCGGGTTTAATCGCTTGTTCGGTAGGATCTAAAGTAATGGTAACTTTATAATAAACTACATCCTGAATAACCGTGGAAGCCGGTTCAATCACAATAATTTTTCCGCTGAATTTTACATCATTGCCAAAAGCATCTAAAGTAATTTCGGCGGTATTATTTATTTGTAATTTAGCAATATCGGTTTCTGGAATATCCACATCAATTTGATAGTTGGGTGCCAAAAGCTGAATCATCGTGTCAGCTCCAGAAATATATTCGCCTTTTTTCTTATTAACTTTTGTAACAATGCCATCAATCGGCGCGGTGATAATCGCTTTATTGCGACTGGCCACAGCAGCCGACAAAGCGGCGCGCAAGGCTGCCACATCTACTTCGCGCGGCGGATTTACTTTGCTGTCATAATTGGCTTGCGCCTGATCAAAGGCGGCTTGTTTGTAAGCCACAGAATTAACCGCATTACTTTGCGCGGTAGCTAAATCTTTAACGGACTTATCATAAGCCACTTGATAAGTGGTATAACTATTCTTAGCATCAGACACCGCCTGTTTTTTGGCGATCACATTGGTATATTGCGTATTCACTGCTGTCCGCGCCGTATTAATTGTAGTTTTAAATCCGTCTAAGACAGTCTGTGTTAACGATCCGATCGGTGAAGTGTAATTCAAAACATCGTTGACAGCGGATAGTAAGATAATATCTTTGGAAAGTGCTTCATCGGCGATAGACAACGCCTCATCAATATCCGCGTGAGCCGAAATCGTGCTTAATGGTAAAATTTTGTCTTTTACCAAGTCGCGCTCTTGGCGAGCGACCACGTACGTGGCTTTGGCAATCGGTAATTTGCTATTATCTAAATTTGCTAAATTACTCTCAAAACTATCATTGGCCAAAGTATTGTCAACCCCCAAAATATTATCGGCCTGAGTAAGGCCGCTTTCAATATTAGATAGGGCAGTTTGCAGTGTCGCCACCGCCGACTCATAGGCATTACCGACAATTTGGCTATTTTCACCGCCTTCTGATAATTTTAAATTATTTTTGGCGGTGTCCACGGCCGCTTGCGCAGAGGTAATACTTGCTTGTGCGTCGGACTTGGCCTGCTCAAAGGATGAGCGCGCACTATCCACCGCCGCTTGATAATATTTGATGTCGGAATCCGACAAGCCAACCAATTTCTGATTTAAATTCGCGCTAGCTTGAGCCACCGCGGCGTTCAATTCCGCTAAACGCAAATTTGCGAGAATTGTCCCCGTTTTTACCGAATCCCCTTCTTTAATATTAACAACATCCACAATTCCTCCAATTTCAAACTTCAAAGCCAAATCAGTGGCGGACTCAATTTTACCAGTTGCTTCCACGGTCTGTTCCAAACCACCGCGGGTTACTTTTGTGGTTTCATATTGAGGCGCCGCACTTTTCTTGACCGATACGCGCCAACCGATAACACCAATAACGACGATAACCGCCACGATGATATAAAATTTTTTAGTTTTAAAAAACGACATAGATTTAGTAATTTGTTTAATTGTTAATTAGTTAATTTTTAATCGCGAAAGAACGAAATGACTGAAACAGTCCAAATAAATTTAAATTCACTTTAAATTAAAAATTGATTATCAATTTGGAATGTTCTAAAAAGTAAAATTTTTTAAATGTTTGGTAAGACGATTTACGACCAAACGTGCCTCGGCCTCGGGAATCAAAATAATTTTACCGTAATGTCCAACTACAAAAAATTTGTCACCGGACTTAACCTTCAATTTTTCCCGAATTTCTTTAGGTACAACTAATTGGCCACGCGCGCCAATGACAGTCGTGCCATAAAACATTTCCTCGTCAACAAAAACGCCAGCCTGATGATTTTTTTTCATAAAAATAGTTAAGTATGAAAAGTATGATTTATCATACCATAAAAATAAACAGGCTGTCAACCAAGTTTTTAAACTTTTTCCCAATCTTGCAACTGGGCCAAATAGTCGCCTTTTATTTTATTAAAATACTCGGCCACGGCGTCATGGTCATTCGGAACTTTTCCATCTAAAATCGCTTCTTCCAGCGCTTTTTTTATTTTTCCCACCGTGGGGCCAGGTTTCAAACCACAGGCAGTCATAATCTCATCACCCCGGAATGGCGATTGAAATGCGCGCAGTTTATCTTTTTCTAACAATTCATCAATTTTGGCGCGCAAGTGGACATAATTGCCCTGGCGCTTAGTTAATTTATTAGGATTGCCAGTAGTAATATCGGACACGCCTAAAATTAACAAATCTTCCAATTCCTCACCCAAATTTACCACCAACCGACGAACAGCGGAATCCGATATGCCGTCGTCCATTAAAGCGATTGGCTGTAAGTGCCAGCGCACCATTTTAGCCAAATATTTTGTTAAATCGGTAGAAAAACGCAAACGGCGCCCTAAAATATGAACCAGCTTTTTGCCCAAGTGATCATGCTGATAAAATGTCCAGCCAATACCTTTGACAAATTTTTTCGTGCCCGGCTTGCCAATATCGTGGAAAAGTCCAGCTAAGCGCAATTCCATTTTCGGCGAACGCTCGGCAATATTATCCACCACTTTAAAAGTATGAGTTAAGATATTTTTATGCAAATGTCCAAATACTTCCTCCACACCATCTAATACTGCCACCTCCGGTAAAATTAAATCTAATAATTGGGTTTGGAATAATAGCGCCAGACAAACCGACGGTGTCTTAATTGACAACATTTTAAACAACTCTTCAGTAATCCGTTCGGCCGAAATAATTTTTATCCGCTCGTGATTTTCAAAAATCGCTTTTAGAGTTTCCGGATCAATACCAAATTCCAATTGACCAGCAAAACGAATCGCCCGCATCATGCGCAAAGGATCATCGGAAAAAGTTTCAGCTGGTGCCAGCGGGGTGCGCAAAATCTTATCTTCCAAATCTTTTTGACCATCAAACGGGTCCACTATGTCATTGCGAGCGAAGCGTGGCAATCTCGTTGTCCCCTCTCCTGCCCGAGGAGAGGGCGAGGGTGAGGTGGGAGCGTTGGGATTGCCGCGTCGCTTTGCTCCTCGCAATGACAAGGCGCTTACCGGCACGGCCATGGCGTTTACCGTAAAATCACGACGCTTTAAATCTTCTTCCAATGTAGCTGTCTCCACTTTTGGTTTACGCGAAGTCGTATGGTAACTTTCAGAACGCGCACCCGCAAACTCCAAAACAATTTGCTCGTCGCCTTCGCCCAAAACATAACGCGCGGTATCAAAATCAGGAAACTCCACCAAACTTCCTTCCTGTTTATAGGCCACATCAAATTTTTTGGCAAATTCCAAACCACTGCCTTCCACCACAAAATCAATATCTTTTTTTTGTTCGCGACCTAACAAAAAATCACGCACAAAACCACCCACGACATAAATCGGCGATTTTTCTTTCTTGGCAACTTTTTCTATACTTTTAAATATTGCGGTGATATCAAGCATATTAATTTAAAAATCCAAATTGCTAATTTCAAACAAAATCCAAAATCAAAATTATAAACCGCCAACCCACTGTCATACTGAACTTGTTTCAGTATCTCGTGTTATTTGGGAGATGCTGAAATAAATTCAGCATGACAAGTCGACATTTGTAATTTGAGCTTTGGCATTGATTTGACATTGGAAATTTGACATTTAACATTTCACTCACTACACTCGCCTCGCCTTCCCGCTCCGTTTTTCCGCTACCTCATCTGTTATCCATCCTTCTTTTAATAATTGCTTCAAAGAATTTTCCATGGTAATCATCCCCTCTCTGCCACCAGTTTGAATTGCAGATTTTATTTGGCTAATATTATTTTCTTTAATCAAGTTAGCAACCGCGGAATTATTAATCAAAATTTCGCGCGCTGGCACTCGCCCGCCGTCTTTGGCGGGTAATAGTTCTTGGGCCACTACCATGCGCAACACACTACCAAGTTGAATCAACACCTGTTTTTGACGAGACCCATCAAATACATCCACAATACGCTCAACCGCTTCAGCCGCCGAACTCGTATGCAAAGTGGATAAAACTAAGTGACCGGTTTCAGCTGCCGTTAAAACTGTCGCAATTGTTTCAGGATCGCGCATCTCCCCCACCAAAATCACATTGGGGTCTTGCCTCAATACATGCTTTAGCGCTTCGGCGAATGATTTAGTATCAGTGCCAACTTCACGCTGTTCAATTAAACATTTTTTATCTTGAAAAACAAATTCAATCGGGTCTTCAATTGTAATAATGTGCGCTTTGCGAGTTTTATTTATTTCTTCCACAATTGATGCCAAAGTGGTTGATTTACCACATCCAGTGGGGCCGGTTACCAAAATTAAACCATCCAACATTTGGGGCACCTGCAAAAGTGCTTCTTCAAAATGCAAATCTTTCGGCGTAGGAATTTCTGCCGGAATAAGACGAGCTGACAGGCCAACGCCCCCCTCTTGTTGGTGCAAATTCACCCGAAAACGAGTGCCGTCTTGTTCATATCCAAAATCCAATTCCAAATCTGCTTGAAAACGATCAAATTGATCTTTGGAAAGCAGTGCTTTGATGGTCGTCTCCAGTTCGGAGTTAACCAACGGCTTTTCGGCTATGGCCACAAGTTCCCCCTCCACCCGAATCATGGGCAACTCCGCTCCCACTAAATGCAAATCAGAGGCCTCTTTTTTAATGGCTTCTTTAAAAAACTTTTTAATGTCCATAGTATTTTTTAGCAAAATGATTAAAAAGGCCGGTATGCTTGGCCAAAGTTATTTTACCATATATTTTACCACTTGAAAAGCGGATATATTTATGATATGATAAACGGAATATACGGGCTATATTACATATAGCCCACCTCCACTCGGAAGAGAAAACTTGTTTTTTCTTCGCTCATTCCAGCGGGCTATAGGGGCGTTGCCACATATAGCCCACCTCCACTCGGAAGAGAAAACAAGTTTTCTCTTCGCTCATTCCAGCGGGCTATAGCGAAGTTGGTATCGCGCATGCATGGGGTGCATGAGGTCGTGGGTTCAAGTCCCACTAGCCCGACCAAGTTTCTTAGGTAGTTTTCTATGCCCCGCGTAAAATTATACGAACATAGCGCCAAAACGGCAATGTCAAAAGCGT
This sequence comes from Candidatus Magasanikbacteria bacterium RIFOXYD2_FULL_41_14, assembly GCA_001784475.1. Lineage (GTDB taxonomy): Bacteria > Patescibacteriota > Patescibacteriia > Magasanikbacterales > GWA2-37-8 > XYD2-FULL-41-14. The sequence goes on along the minus strand of MFRE01000005.1, from coordinate 77,707 downwards.
TAGGCATCCCCTATCGTGGTATTAAAATTGATAAAAATACTGATTTCAAAAAATTAACAGCAGCTCTGCCGAAAAATAAAAAATATGTAGTTAAGGTTGATCAGGGCGTAAAAAAACGAATGAAAAATGGTTTGGTAATTTTAAATGTAAATACAAGTGAGATTCCGGAGGCGATTAAAAAAATTGAGATTGCCTCACCTTCGGCTCGCAATGACAAGACGGGCTCTATCACAACGAGACCCCACCCCAAACCTCCCCTTAAAATGAGAGGGAGTATTTATAGTAATTTTTTAGTGGAAGAATTTATTGCGCACAAACCAACAGAAGAAACCTATTTTTCATTGGAACGTGAGCGGGGCGGAGTTATCGCGAGCGTCTCTAAATTGGGAGGGATTGACATCGAAGAGAATCCCGAATCCATTAAACAATTTTTACTTACTTCAAAAAATTACGAAGCCATCGCCAAAATTATCGGAGTCAATACTTCAACTTTAGAAAAAATAAAAGAATTTTTTGATAAAAATTATTTTTGTTTTTTGGAAATTAATCCTTTGGTCGTTAAAAACAGTAAACCTTGTTTTTTGGATTTGGCTGCCACAGTGGACAGCGCCGGCGAATTTTTTAGCGCGCAGGCGTGGAGCAGTAGCGACGTGGTGCCCGCCAATCGCAATACACCCGAAGAAAAAGCCATAGTCAATTTGAAAGCCAACAGCCAAGCGGCCTTATCGCTCTCGGTCGTTAATCCCAATGGCTCCATATTTTTACTCATGTCCGGTGGTGGCGCCAGTATTGTTTTGGCCGATGAGGTATATAATTTAGGAGCAGCTAGTAATTTGGTAAATTATGGCGAATATTCCGGCAACCCGAACGCAGAAGAAACCTACGCCTATACCCGCGAAGTAATTTCATTGATGAAAAAATCCACTGCTAAAAAGAAAACTTTGATTATCGGTGGTGGAGTGGCGAATTTCACGGACGTGCGCGTCACATTCAACGGCATTATCCGTGCCTTAGAAGAAGAAAAAACCGCGCTTCAAAAAATGAAAACTAAAATTTTTGTTCGCCGGGGCGGACCAGGGCAAACCGAAGGCCTCGCGATGATGAAAAAGTTTTTAACAGCTAATAAATTTGAAGGCGGTGTTTACGGACCGGAATTGCCTTTACAAAAAATTGTGGAATTGGCGATAGGGTAATTTATCTGTCATTGCGAGGATCGCCTTTAGCCCCATACTTGATACGGGGGACGCGGCAATCCCAACGTTAGATTGCTTCGCTACGCTCGCAATGACAAAAAATAATAATTATGTTAAACATAGAAAAATTACGAAAATTAGAACCAAAAATAATTTCGCTGGGCACGCACCGACCGATTTTGCAGTCCATGCTAGATTTTGATTATTATTGCGGACGCTCCTCCCCCACTCTGGTCGCCATAATCGGAGCCGGCAAAAAATATGAAAAATTTTTCTGGGGTAAAAAAGAAATTTTAGTTCCAATTTATTCCGATTTAAAATTACTAGACGAAAAAACTCGCAAAAGTATCAACGGGTTTCTCAATGTTAATTCTGGCCGGCGCACGCTAAACTCCACCACTACCGCTTTAGAAAATTTGCCTAATTTAAAATTCAGCACTTTGTTTGCCGAAAATGTTCCCGAAAAACATTCTTTACAAATTTACGAATTAATTAAAAACAAAAACATTATTATTTCCGGTCCAGCGAGCGTCGGGCTAGTTTTGCCGGGCCACTTAAAAATTGGACCAATTGGAGGTGTGGATAGTCGTCAAC
>MFRE01000005.1:70730-75815 GCA_001784475.1 Candidatus Magasanikbacteria bacterium RIFOXYD2_FULL_41_14 | reverse complement strand
ACAGATTGTTTATTTCGGCGAATTGGGCGGGACGGACGAATATGAATTAGTGGAGTTGCTAAATAAAAAAATTATCACCAAACCAGTTTTTGCATATATTGCCGGCAATATCGCCAGCGTGTTTGCAGAACCTCCTCAATTTGGCCATGCCAAGGCCTTGGCGCAAAAAGGATCCGAGACCGCAGCCGCCAAAACCGAAGCACTCGCGCAAGCGGGCGTATGGGCCGGAAAATCTTATGCACATTTTATAAAATTAATTAAACAAAATATTATGAAAAATAATATCAAAAAATCTGCCAGAGAGCGGACAAGTGAAGATTTAAGCGAGCGCAAAGCTGGTTTGTTCACCTGCCGGATATCGGGTGATAAAAACGGCAGTCCCACTATTTTAGGGCAAGAACTCGTAACCGCAGTCAAAACCATGTCATATAGTGAAATGGTAATCGCCATGCTCCTTGGCCAAAAGCCAAAGTCAAAAGAATTGCCACAATTTACTGACTTGGCGCTAAAATTATTGATTGACCACGGACCGAATGTGTCGGGTGCGGTCAACACCATGATTACAGCGCGCGCCGGACGCGACTTGGTATCGGCACTGTGCGCGGGTTTACTTACTATTGGTGATCGGTTTGGCGGGGCAATTAACGAATCAGCTTTAAATTGGTTTATGGCGGTAGAAAATAAAACCAAGCCAGCTGAATTTGTGGAAAACTTCGCGTCTGCTAAAAAATTAATCGCTGGTATCGGTCACAAAAAATATAGCTCACACAATCCAGACGAGCGCGTTAAAATGATTCTGGAATTTGCCAAAAAATTAAAAACACATTTTTATTTAGATTTTGCGCTTGCGGTACAAAAAATTACTTTAGGCAAAAAAGCCAATTTAATCTTAAACGTGGATGGCGCCATGGCGGCCGTGATGCTTGATTTGTTGAAAGAAAAAGAAAAATATTCCGCACACGAAATGAAAGAGTTGATTGAAAGTGGATTTTTCAATTCGCTATTTGTGTTGGCGCGCAGCGTGGGATTTGTGAGCCACTATTTGGAACAAAGACGGTTAGACGAGGGCTTGTTCCGTTTGCCAGAAGATAGTGTCGGACAAGGATAGGTATTGCCAAAAACAAAAAAAGGTGGTAATATTTTACCATTATCGGATCCCAATCCGAAGACATATGTACACGAATAAACGTAAAATCACGTCACAAACAGGATAAATTTATGGTGCGTAGTTAAAAACAAAGCACCGGGCTGTAGCTCAGTTGGTAGAGCGCCCCGACGGACGTCGGGGAGGCCGAAGGTTCAATACATATGCAAACAGGAGGGTATGTATATATAATGAAAAGTGTGTCAAACGGCCATTACTATATTGGCAGTTGTGGAGATGTTGATAAACGCGTACAGGAACATAATAGCGGTGTTACAAAATCTACTAAAAATAAAGGGCCTTGGGAAATAAATTTTTTCCAAAAATATGATACGATCAGGGAGGCAAGACAAATTGAATATAAATTAAAAAAATTAAAACGCAAAGATTACTTGGAAGAAATAATAAAAGAAGGCAAAATAAGAAAAAAATAATCGGGCTGTAGCTCAGTTGGTAGAGCGCACCGTTCGGGACGGTGAGGCCGAAGGTTCAAGTCCTTTCAGCCCGACAAACAAAATAAGACCGAAGGGTCTTTTTTGTTTGGCGAGGATGAAACGACCCAATAGTTTGGGTCGTGGAGGACTTGAACGTCGGAGCGATATTTTATTCGCTTGTTGGCGAATAAAATCGCGAGACGGTGGTCAGACAAAATTTTCGGAAGAAAATTTTAGTCGAGGCCAAGTCCTTTCAGCCCGACACATTAAAAAAGAAAGCAGCTGCTTTCTTTTTTGATTTTATTAACATTTCAAACAAATCACCTAAAAAGTCGGACGAATCCGAGGCGGTTTGGGAGGCCCATTTCGAAAATCAGACGTGAGAGTTGAACCACCCAAATTACTTTTACTCGCGACCATGGCGCCAATACTGCCGTAATGATTTGGGCGAGCTACGGGCTGTTCATCGGGCGTTCTTAGCCGCATAATCGGACGGTGATGTTCGTGGGCAGATTGCTTGGACTGTTCTTCCTTGCTATAATTTTTAAATATCTCTCTCCCCAAACCAACATCTGCATCGGTGGTTTCGTGCTTGTCGGCTAAATGAAGTGCGCGCAACTCCCTATAATCTTTGCGCACTTGATATCTGGATATTCCGTCTCCTAATCTAATAGCTCTTCTTGATTTTGGTTTATCAAGTATTTTGACAATAGATTCAATGTTACTTTTACTCAAATTCTTGTAATGCTGACGATGGCGAGCTAAATTACCCAAAACTGTTCGTAAACTTTTCTTACCGGCCTTGTCATATCTAAAACTAAATTCTCTGCCTCCTTCTGGTAGTTTCGTATTAGAACTAAAAAAAGACATAGTGATTTATAAACTAAATAAATATGATAAACCGCATTTTCTTTTTGACCTAAAAATTAATCTGTTTTGCATAATAATTTTACTCGCCTACATGGTGCAAATATACCTCCAGCGCTTCCTGCCACGATCGTTGAGGGGATAATTTGGTACTTAAAAGCACAGAATATTGCGGGCGTTTGGCCGCGCGCGGAAATTCGCACCCTAATACCGGGATTAATTTTGGTTGTTTTCCCAGAATTTTAAAAAGTTCCTGCGCAAAAATATACCAATTGCACCGGCCGGAATTCGCACCATGATAAATACCGTAGGGTTTTTTCTGTTCAATAATTTGACGCGTTAGGTAGGCCAAGTCCAAAGAAAAAGTCGGACTCGCCTCTTCTTCGTTAACTACTTTAACAAAAGAGTCATTTTTTTTGGCGATCATTATATCTACAAAGTTTTTTTTCACGCTCCTACTGGAACCGACCGGACCAAACAGGCGCGACGGACGAATAATATAATATTTTCCACCCACGGCCACGACCGCTTTTTCACCTTCATATTTTGACTGCCCATAAACGCTAATTGGGTCGGGCTTGTCGTTTTCTTTATATCCTTCTATTTTATCTCCTTTGAAAACATAATCGGAAGAGTAATTTACAAATATTGCTTTGAGTTCTTTAGCGGCTTTGGCCAAACGTTCGGGTACGATGGCGTTTAATTTAAAACAGGCATTTTTCTCGTCATCATTTGCCTCTGCCCAATCCACCGCATTGTAGCCGGTGGCATTAATTATGATATCGGGTTTTTGGGTGACAAGACGGCGTCCGATTTGGGGGCTCTCCACATCCGCCTCTTCCCGATCCCAGCCCACCACAACGTATTCGGGTAAATTAAATTCGGCCACAAGCGCTTGGCCCAAAGTGCCGTGCGCGCCTAATATTAAAACTTTAGTAACTTTTTTAGTAAGTTGATTAAACATTGATAATTTTTAAATATTCTTGATAATTTTCCACGTAGTCACTACGGTCGGAATTGTAGTTGGTGGAAGAAAGCGCGAGTAACATGGCATCGGCGGAAAAATTTTTAAAACCGTGCCAGACATAGTTGCCGATATAAATGGCGTCGCCGGTTGCCAGCGCAACATCTTCTTTACCGGCCCCGCGGTCGATAACGGCCACGCATTGACCGGTTTGCATTACAAAAAGTTCTTTTTCAATTTTGTGACAATGCTCACCAGTTTCTTTTTGGCAACTATTTATATAATACATCCGTTTCACTTCAAAATCAAGATAATCTTTCAATTCAAAAAAGGCATAATTGGCTTTATCGTTCTGCAAAGTTTTTGCTAATAATTTTTTAAATACTAAATCCATATTTGATAATTTTTGTCATGCTGAATTTATTTCAGCACCCCCTGTTGTTCTTGAGATCCTGAAACAAGTCAAGATGACATTTTGGAATTAAATTTCTTCTTCTTTTAAAATTTGTTGTTTGTGTTCCAAGGCCTTTTTGGCGCGAGTGGGCGCATGGTTAATTTGATAAGCATCTTCATGTTTACTCCAAAGCTTCTCCACCCAATCGGTGTGGGTCAAATACCAATTTAGAGTTTGCGACATACCAACTTCAAAGGCATCGCGGCCATAGGTCGGCTTCCAACCCAAACTCAATATTTTTTTAGCGTCAATGGCGTAGCGCAAATCATTGCCAGGCCGATCTTCCACAAACTGAATCATATCGTCAGATTTATTCATCAGGCGCAAAAGCATTTGGGCAATCTCCAAATTATTACGTTCATTTTCAGCACCGACATTATAAATTTCTCCAGGGACGCCATTTTGAAGCATGAGGTCTAAGGCCGTGCAGTGATCGGTAACATAAATCCAATCACGAACATTTTGGCCTTGGCCATGCATTAATATTGGTTTGTTTTTGAGCAAGCGAAAAATGGACGAGGGAATTAATTTTTCCGGATATTGAAAGGGACCATAATTATTGGAACAGTGTGTGACCACAACCGGTACTTTGTGGGTGGCAAAAAATGCCCGACAAAGCAAATCCCCACCCGCTTTGGCGGCGGCATAAGGCACGTTTGGGGCCATGGGCGTATCTTCGGTGAATTTATTAGTATCGGTCAGTGACAATGATCCGTAAACTTCGTCTGTGGATACATTAACAAATTTTTTAATTTCAAAATTACGGCAAATATTTAAGAGTGAAAGCACGCCGAAAGTGTTGGTCATGACAAACTCGGAAGCATCACCAACAATAGATCGGTCCACGTGAGTTTCGGCCGCGAAATTAATAATGTGATCAATTTGGTATTTTTTCACCACTTCGGCCAATAAATCATAGTTGCAAATATTGCCTTTGATAAAAGTATAACGCGAAGAATATTGCAGATTGGTTTCAATATCACGCAAATTATCCTCATTGCCGGCATAGGTGAGTTTATCAAAATTCACCACTTCCACGTAAGGGTATTTTTCTAAGATATAATGGATAAAGTTGGAACCGATAAAGCCGGCACCACCGGTTACGAGTACTTTCATAATAAAATTATTTTATTTTAAATCGCGACATTGTCTATGTAAATATAAATTATATTTATGATAATTAAAGATTGAAGAATGAAGATTTTTTTACCATGCCAATACG
>MFRE01000005.1:24130-70719 GCA_001784475.1 Candidatus Magasanikbacteria bacterium RIFOXYD2_FULL_41_14 | reverse complement strand
TCTTTATTCTTTATTCTTTATTCTTTAGTTATTCACCATCACCACCAAATTATTAATTTTAAAATATAATAATAAATTTTAAAAACTAAATTGGCGCAAAATTTTATCGGACCAGACACTACCAGCTCAGCTGATTCAACAGTCGCGGTTGACTGTGCTAATAATTGACGGTCGTTTAACTTTCGTGTTTGCTGATTTAAACACCTCCCCACGCGCCATTTTTGCCAATTACTGGGGTTAAGCCAATATCCATACACCCGCAATAGTTCCGGCAACCACCCGCCGGCGCCCGCGACCACCAGCAGGACTAAATTATACCCTATTTCCAAGGGCCAAGTCAAAATCAGAGTCGGCCAACGATAGAATAAATATTGGAACGCGTGCCGATTGCGTTCTAGCCAATAAAACTTCTTTAAATTCTTATCAAATTTATATTCGTGAAAAAATTCCGCTTCTTTGGCCAAAACCACCCGATAACCATTTATTTTTAAGCGCCAAGAATATTCCAGGTCTTCGTGATATAAGTAAAAATCTTCGTTCCATTTCCCTAACTGTTTTAACAAATCTGTGCGTATCATTGTGGCCGAGCCAGACGCATAGCCAATGTCACTTATGGCCGGCAAATTCAAACTAGCCACTGGTTTTTTAAAATAATTGCAAAAACCAATACCGAGATAATTCACACTATTACCCGCACTATTAATTAAATCGGTTTGCGGGTATAAACGCACCAGAGCTTGCGCCTGGCCGATATTGGCATCAATGGTTAGCGCTTTGACTAATTCAGCAAGCGCGCCCGGCGCCAGATAACCGTCGGCATTATGCAAAAAAACATAATCACAGCCACTGTCTATCGCCCACTGCATTCCCAAATTATTACCGCCAGAAAAACCTAAATTTTTATCAGGAGCGAGCACCACTGTTTCGGGTAAAATATTTTCTAATTTTTTTATTTCAGTTTTAACAAATGATAACTGCGAAGATTCTTTTTCTTTATGCGAATTGTAAACGATCACTAAACGCAAATTTTCCCGAGCGTATGTTTGTTGCCCGATTGCCTCAAGCGCCCGCGTCAAATATTTTTGCGGTTCGTCATTCCAAGTCAAATATACAATCGTAATTTTAAATTTTGAATCGTTATTTTGCATTTTGAAATTTACAATTTAAAATTATCGGTAGTATTTATGATTCCCACGCCACTTCCAAAAATACTTTAGCCAGCTAACCAAATGGGTGCGCGCGTATTTATTTTTGATAAGGGCATTAAATACTCCCGGAATTTTTGCCGACGCGCGGCCATGCTCATGGCGCAGATATACACTGTGCAAATAATAAACAGCAAAACCAGCTTCCCACATCCGACGGCACAAATCTGAATCTTCCGCATACATCCAATAGCGCTCATCAAATCCGCCTACTGTGTCCCAGGCGGTCTTACGAATAAACATTGCCGAACCCATTACCCAATCCACTGGCCGAGTGGTGGCGTGATCAAATTCTTTCATTAAAAATTTATCGGACATAATTTTGCCTTGACCGGATTGACCATAGCGTGTGCGCGAAAAAATCGGTTGCCAAAAAGTAGGAAAACGATAGCAAGAATATTGCAACGAGCCATCGGGATAAATAACTTTTGGACCCACTACTCCCACTTGAGTGTGTGCTTCCATAAAATCGTACAGGTGGCGTAAAAAATTTTGACTGGCTGGAAATTCCGTATCGGGATTTAAAACAAAATAATATTTTGCCGGCACGGACGCAAAAGCCCGATTATGCGCTTTGCCAAACCCCTCATTACGAGTATTTTTAATAATCGTAAGGTTGGGAAACTTAGATGCTAAATCATCAGCTGAATCTAACGACGCGTTATTGACAACAACGACGGCAATGTTCAAACCGGAATTTTTTGAATCAAAAAATAAAGATTCAAGTGATGACTCAATTTCTTTTTTTTCATTGGTATTAACAATGGTGACGCAAACATCAAACATACAAGAGATTCCTCCCCGACGCAAGGTCGGGGTAAACTATCGCTCGGAATAATGACAATAATTTATAAAAACCAACGCCTAATGCCTTGCCAATGCAAACGACGCCTGGCAACAACACTTTTTCGGGATTGTCTTAAATATTTTTGATTACGAATAATTTCGACCCAACCGCCGATAACCGCTTTGGGGTCAGTAATTAACAGAAAGCCAAACTTTTTTAATTCGTACCAAAAAATAAATGGCCAATCGCGTAAAATATTTTCCCAATATTCATTTTTATACAAAGTGCGCAAATGATTGACGTAGGAATGATAACTCACAAAATGAGGTTGTTTTTTCTTATTTTTAATTGTCGCCCAATCCCCCATTTCTTTTGGACCAACGCCGGTGCGATTGTGATAGGCGACCGCCGTCAGCAATACATAAGAAACATAGCCGGCATTACGCAAGCGATAGGCCAAATCCAAATCTTCTTTATAGGAATGATAAGTGGGGTCAAAAAAATTATTTCCCGGCAAAAGAGTATTGCTGATGGTAGATTTACGAAGCATGGCCACTGCCCCCGAACCTCCAAAAACTTCCAAAATATTTTTGGCAAAAATATCGCGCACATCCTTACTATCGCTTTGCACCACCCACTCCTCGCGTCTTAACCATTCTACGGCCCGACGATTGCGAAATAGTCTAACGCCAATAGCGTCAATTTGAGTGGTGAACCCGGCTTGCGCTACTTCAAAATTACTAATGCCATCTCGAAAAGCCAATCGGGCGCGTTCAAAATCCCAACGCATTACTCTCGGAGCAGTGGCCGCAGTATCTGGATGATTATCCATAAAATCAACCATTTTCTCTAAAGCATCAGGCATCAAATAAACATCATCGTTTAAAATCAAAAAATAAGGCGTCTGCACATTAGCTAGGGCTTGATTTTGCGCGACCGCAAAACCCAAATTTTTTTCATTGTGAAACAGACGGTAATTAAAATTATTCGTCTTCATCCCCAACTCCAATAATTCCACAGACCGATCGGTTGACGCGTTATCCACCACCACCATTTCCCAATCCTTAAATGTCTGCTCTTTCAATGACGACATTATAAATTGGATATAATTCTCACCATTGTGAACTACTAAATTAATTGTCAATTTTCTCATAAAATTTACAATATCAATTTGATTTAAGTAGTGCGTGAAATCGGACGAATATAATTCCCACTGGCCTAAGGATTAATATTATCAACCACTGATACCAGGGTTGCCATTTTTTAAAATATTTGAGCATACTATCTGTAAACCACTTTTGCTTTTGAACAGTTGATAAATTTTTAAAAGTTTGACCGACATAATCCACACAACTAATTATTGGAGTGTAAATTACTTTATAACCTAGACGTTTAGCTTCACGACAAGTATCCACATCTTCAAACCAGATAAAATAACGCGGATCAAACGCCCAATCTAATTTATCATACAATTCTCGGCGCATTAGCATAAACGACCCACGCACACTATCTACCTCAACTTCTTTCTCAACTTCTTTATCATGATATATATCATGATACAAATATTTATTTAATAAACTAGGAAATAAATGATTTAATTTTAATAATATAACTACCTGATCAAATAAAGTCGGAAAGCGACGAGGGGTGGCGCCAATATTTAAATCGCCATTTTCGTATGTTAACCGACAGCTAGCGATGCCCACTTTTGATTGCGTATCCATCCAGTCAGTAATTTTTTTTAAACTGCCTGGCATCACGCGCATATCCGGATTTAAAAATAATAAATATCGCCCAGTGGAATTTTTAGCGGCAATATTATTGGCCACGCCAAAACCCAAATTTTTATTGTTTAAAATAATTTTAACATCCGGAAATTTTTTTTGAATTTGTTCAATTGAACCATCAGTGGATCCATTGTCGGTAATTATCTGCTCGTAATCTAAACCCTTCGCCCCGTCTTTTACCGACGCAATTTGATCTAAAATCCTGTCGCTATCGTTTGTGTTAACGGTGATAATTGATAAGTCCATGTGAAAATAACTTCATTAACCAACTACTTTTTAGCCAATTGTTCTTTAAAATAATCAACATAAGGAATCGGGGTCGGATCAATCCCCTCCAACATTGAGCCATAAAATCCCAGAAAACTTGAAGCTACTAGTGCTTCAAATATTTGTTCTAACTTTGTGCTGGCAGTTAAATTTACCGTTGCCAAGGGAACTTTATTTTTTTCAATTACGGTTTTGGTGATGTTGACGCGCTCCTGAATTTTTGGGCTGTATAATTTAGAATTAAAAATCACTACTAGCAAATTATTACGGTTAGCAGATGGAAATCTTAATCCTTCCATTAAATGGTGGTTTAGTTCGGATATATAAAACGGCGCAGTTAGCCGTTTGCTATTTTCATTCATCTGATTAGCGGCTACATGGGCATTGCCTTTAAGATGGTCAGCTGCAAAAAATAATACTGCTCGGTTCGGTAATTGGGCAGCTATTTTTTTAATTGCATTGGCAGAAGCACCCACGCCCCAGGCGTGCGTGCTTTTTTTGACCTGCGCTAAAGCCGTATTGAAATCTTTCAGAGTGAATTTCAAAAGTCCGACGGCTTGAAAAATTAAAAAAAGACCAATAAACTGATAACCCAAACCCATGCGCGGGGACCCGCACGGATTGTATTTGGGATCAAAAATAATTCCGGGAGTTCCCGACTCGTGCATTTTTGCAAAATTCTTTCCGGTGGCAACTACCACTATTTTACATTTTCGCTTGATTGCTTGTTTGGCCAAAGCCACTGGTTCTTCAGTAGAACCAGAATAACTAGATAAAATAACCAAAGTATTCGCGTTGGCATAGCCTGGCAAATTGTAATCACTAATAATTTCCAAAGGAACCGATAGGTTAATTTCTGACAGTGATTTAAGCACGTGCGCCGGCAAAGCCGAACCGCCCATACCAGCAACCACAACATTTTTTATTTTTTTATAATTAGCCGGCAATTTAAAGTTTTTGTGCTGGGCCCACATCTGTTCCATCTGGGCGCCCAAGGCCTCAATAGAACCAAGCATGTTGCTCGCGTCTAATTTTTTTATTGCAGATACATCATCTAAAATATTCATAAAAAATTAATTAATGATTTAAATTTGACTGACGACTAACATTGGCGATAATTCCAGCACCAGCCAAAGCCGCGGCTAAAGCCGAACCACCATGGCTAACAAATGGTAGGGGCACGCCAGTTAAAGGCATGATACCAACCATTGCGCCAATATTTAAAAAAGATTGACAGACAAACCAAGTGATAACGCCTACTACTATCAAACTGCCGAATTCATCTGGGGCGTGCTTGGCAATGCGCAGACCCCGCCAACCGATAACTAAAATCAAAATAATAAACCCAGCGGCCACAACAAACCCAAGCTCTTCAGCCATAACCGCATAAATAGAATCAGCGCTTACTTCCGGTAAGTATTGAAACTTTTGACGTGAGTGTCCCAAGCCCAATCCCCAAAAACCACCAGAGCCAATTGCCAAAAAGGCCTGATTGATATGATAACCAATTCCTTGCGGATCTAATTCCGGATGCAAAAAAATTGTCAGACGCTCCACCCGATATGGCGCCGACCAAATTAACGCCCCAAAAACAGTTACGCCGAGTAATCCTAAAATTATCAAATAATTTATCGGCACTTTAGCCACATATAACATGCAAAATAAAATAACTACTAAAATTGACAGAGTTCCAATATCGGGTTGTAATAAAATCAATAGCAATGGTGGAAACAAAATTGCCAATACCGGAATTAGTCCAGTTTGCCAATCATCCAAATTAAATCTTTTTGATGCCAATAAATAGGCGGTTGACATAATCACACCCAACTTGGCGATTTCCGCGGGCTGAAAAGAATATGGCCCGATATTTACCCAACTACGAGCGCCATTTAAAGTTAAACCAATATTTGGCAAAAACACTAAAAGCAAAGCAACTATCGTAACCCCATAGATGAGCCAGGACAATTTTTTCCAACGTTCATAATCATATCGCGAAAGTAAAAAAAATAAAACCAGACCGGGTAGTAAACCAAAAACAATTTGCCGTTTTAACAAAAAATAGGAATCGCCAAATTTTTCGTAGGCAGACGGACCAGAAGCAGAAGTGAGGGCGACCAATCCAAAAACAACAATAATTAATATTAAAGATATAAATACAGTATCGGCTTTATGCTTTGACGCGACATTCATAACTTTACATATTTAACCCGACAATTAGCCACACTGCTAATGCTAAAAAAAGTTGCGCTAACACCGACCAAACTGAAAGTAAACGAGCCAAGAATTTGTCTTGAGAGTAAAATAACCAGGAAACCAAATAATTGACCAAAAGAATAAGTAAACCGCCCAATGGTAAATAAAGTAACTTTTGCCAATTTCCAATTAAATCTATGCCGAAAACAATGTTATAGTGTAAAAAAACCTGTTCGCCACCTGGGTGCACGCTGGACAGTATATACCACCACATAAAAATCTGAATAAAAACTGCCAAACCAAGCAATCGACCAATAAAATGATCCTGCAAATAAAGCTTGATATTATAAAAATGCATAAAACAACATTTAAGGTGGCTAACATAGCCCCGATATGCTCTTATCTTACCAAATATTGACGCTCTTGACAAGCCACGCCAAATAGTATATAATTATGGACAAATATAGAAAACGCTCCACAGCGGGGCTAAAAAGCTTTTGATTTATATTATCTTCTTATGTCACATAAAAAAGCGGGTGGCTCTACCCGACTGGGCCGAGATTCCCAAGGACAACGCCTAGGAGCCAAGGTCCATGATGGCCAAGTTATTAAGACCGGTATGACAATTGTTCGCCAACGTGGCACAAAAGTCCGAGCCGGCAAGAACGCCAAACGAGCCAATGATGATACAATTTTCGCAATGGCTAACGGCAAAGTAAAGTTTACGAAGTCAAAACGCACCAGATTTGATGGTCAGCTAAAAACTGTTACTTACGCCCACGTTATTACTGAATAAACAAATCATTAAAAAAGACCCGTATGGGTCTTTTTTGTTTTGATTTTATTCCACTCCCCATTCTTGCTTTAATTCGGCTACACCATCTTCTAATTTCACTGTTGGCTCCCAGTTCAATAATTTTTTAGCTTTGGAGTTATCCGCGCCGGAAAAACGCGGATCGCCTGCTCGCGGTGGCACGCCAATTGATTCACCACCCATAATTTTTACGAGCTCATTAACTGACGTCGGACGGCCACAACCAATGTTGATTATTTCTCCTTTTCCAACAGTATCGGCCTGCATCGCCAAAATATTAGCACTGACAACATCTTTAACGTGCGTATAATCACGGAAATATTCACCATCACCACACACGGTCATTGGCTGGCCTTCTTTTTTTTGCTTTAAAAATTTTCCCACTACCAAAGCGTACGCGCCCTCTGGATCAAAATAGGGACCATAGACATTAAAGTAAATAAGCGCGACAGTTTCTAACCCATAGAGGTCGCTGAATAATCGGCAATAGTGTTCACCAATAAATTTGTGGAGAGCGTAGGGACTCATGGGTTTTTTAACAAAATTGTCTTCCACCAACAGTTGGCCCGGCTCGGTGCCACCATAAGTTGAAGAAGAAGAAGAAAATACCACTCGTTTCACATCGTGTTTTTTTGCGGCTAATAAAACTTGCAAGGTGCCATTAACATTTACGTCGTGCGTTAAATCTGGATTTTCTACTGAATAAGTGACACGCGGTAAGGCGGCCATATGGAAAATACCATTTATGCCAATACAAACTTTGTCTAAGTCCGCCTCATTTCTAATGTCTCCGTCCACATATTCTACGTCAGTTAAAATTCTATCATCTTTTTTTCCGCCCGCGTAATTATCAATTACCACTACTTTGTGGCCTTCGGCTAAAAGCTGCTTGGCTAAATTAGTACCGATAAACCCGGCACCACCGGTAATGAGATATTTCATATGACTAATAAATAATTATCTTATTTAATAAATATTTTTATTATTATGAACAAAAAGATATTATTGACAACTGGATAATGTCGCGGCTATTTTTTCTTTAGAAAATTCTGTATTCATAAAAAATAAGGCGTGTTCTGACATTTTCTTTCTAGCCATATCGTCCTTCAAAAAAATAATGCACTTAACCCATTCATTTATGTTGCCAGCTACCAGATAGTCACTGGACGGCACGCCTCCAAAAACATCACTACATCTCTTTGATATAATTGTCGGAAAACCACGCTTTAGAAACTCGTAGGCCTTTACCTTCATCCCAAACCCAATTTCTACTGGCACAATGCCTACATCCATATCATCAAAAAAACTGTCCAAATCTTCCACATAATCATGATACACCACATTTTTTGCTAACAATATTTTTTTGTTCAAACTTTTACCTAATATATGAAATACCACACTGCTATTTTTCAATTTAGCCGCTATTTTATTAATTAATAAAACACCACTAAGATTAACATTATTAATAAAATCACTGCCTAAATATACCACGTCAAGAATTGATTTGTTCTGTTTGTACTTATACAAACTTGCATAATCAGAAAAAAACGGCAGGTAATCAATCTTTTCAACTCCAAACCGCCTGCTGTATTTTTTAAAATCTAATCGAGAAATACAATAAATTTTATTCGCTACCGCAAACATCTTGTTTTCTAATTTGTAAATAAAAAAGAAATCTTTCAACATTGACGCAACGGTCTGGAGGCTAAAAATACTTTTTTTAAAATTATATAGATTCTTTTCCCAAGCGTGCCCAATTTCATAATTGTGGGAACGAAAAAATATTTTTTTATCGGGAAATTGTTTTTTCAAAATAGCGGCCAAATTTGCAAAATTTACATACTCAAACCATAAAATATCAGGATTATTTTTCACAATTTCCGCACTGACCACCCCCATCACCGATTGATTGTCGAGACCGCTACTCCTATAGTATTCACTACGGCTAATTACTCTTGGAATCACCAGTACTTCAGCCCCAAAGTCATTTTTCCTCAATTGTTCGCTGGCATTGCGATCAAACACAATCAGATGAACTTTAAATCCAAGCTCATTAAAAATTTTAATCCGATTGACGATGTCGTGTTTAGTGCCATTTTGGCCTTCGTCCAAATCACCAGGAAAAAAAATTATTATTATTTTAACGTTGCTAATCATGTATAAAAATATATTATATTTTTATTTAATTACTATAGACTTTGACTGATTTACGTTCGCTGTAAACTTTAGTAAATATATCCAGATATTTATCGCCCGATACACTCCAATCATAATTATCCAGCACCTTTTTCCGTGCTCGCTCACCCAAATCAACAAATCTGCTTTCATTGTCATTAATAATATCGGAAATTTGTTTTTCATTTTTTCTATCGATAATAAAACCGTCCTCTCGACTAACACATTCTGCACTGCCACAATTACTAGTTACTATTGCTGAGGTACCACAGGCCATTGACTCGATAGTAACATACCCAAACGTTTCGAGCCAGACCGAGGGTATGACGGTAACTAACGCCGAGGAATAAATTTTTCTCATGTCTCCGAAATCAAGTAGCCCGGTAAATACTATCCTGTCGCTTAAGTTATATTCTTTAGTTAGGTCCCTAATCCTATTTTCATAAGCACTCATCTGTTCAAATTTATCACCAAACAGAGCGGCGTTACCAGTAAAAACCAACTTTAAATTTTTGTTCTTAATTGACAGCAAAGCTTTGATCATATATTCTTGACCCTTTATATAATTTAAACGTCCAGGGCATAAAATATATGATTTATTTTTAAGATTAAATTTTTTTAAAAAATCATCATCAACCAACGGATAATAATGATTGGACATCATTTGGTTGGAAGCATTAATCGCCAGTGGAAACCCAAAAGTATTTTTTTTATTTGAAAATAGTTTCGCAGTAATAGCTGAATTTCCATATCTAGCATCCGCTGAATTTAAGATAGCCACCGCCTCTTTATATTGCCAATAATTTCGCACTTTAGTACTTCTTATAAAAGGTGAAAAAAATAATAAAAAACCTAATAATTTTTTCATCAAACTACGATTTTCCATCCAAAACCAACGGCTGGCTTCTTTAATACTGGGAAAACCATAGCACAACTCATCGTTGGGCATCAAAAAACGTCTTTTTAGTGGATCCATTAAACCAACACCGTGACATCCATAAACTACTGGTACTCCCGCTTTTTTCGATGCTTTAATCCAAGCTAATGAATTGTGATTATTTGCGAATACCAAATCTATCTTCTTTTCTCGTATATATTTAACAAATTCACTAATGTATTTTGTCACCGCAAAAGGATCGCTCATTGAACCGACCATAAAATCAGAGTAATTCACCGTCGCTTCTGGTCGCTCCACTTCACCAAATAAATTACTTTCTCGATAGCTACAAGTATATACGAACACCTTGTATCCTTTTAATTTTAAATATTCTGCCATACCAATAATAAACTGCATAGTCCCGCCATGGTGTAGAGGATAATAATTTTCTTGAGTTATTAAAATATTCATAACTTATTTAAAATTTATCTTACGCGGTTCTAGTTTATTAACACTCGAAAATATATTATTTTTAGTCCAACTAAACACAACGCTGTTTTTAGTTTTTAACACCATACTATCATTATCCTCTGCGTAAAAATATTTACCACCACACAATGGATAATTTTGTAATTTATAACTGTGTTGACTACCTAAATTTTTAAAATCATTTTTTTCTAACTGTGCTAAATCTGTTAAAAAATTAAACATCTTATCGTTCCAACCTGTAACTGGCACAATATCTAACAAATCATAACTACCGTCTTCTCTAATAAACGTTGGGAAACCACCGCTTTCCAATTGTTTGTCAAGCAACCAATTTATATACTGATCGTAAACTGATAGTTGATTAATTGACAAAAAAGCAGACAGAATGTCACCGGAAGCGGCCACCCAGAGAACGTTTTTTATTTTGGCATTACCGACATTATCCGTGGTTAAGGCGAAACCTTGCGCGTAATCAAGATCCAAAAAACTATTGGCAATATGCGCGCAAATATCCTGCGCCCTCTTAAAATAAGCGGGGTCATTAAGATATTTAGATAATTCAACTAAAAAAGGTACACACCGAGCGTTATAATATGGAATATAAAGATTTTCATACTTACCTTCTGTCTGAGGATAAAGAGTAGGTGTCAATAAAAAACGTTTGGCTAATTTTTCTATATAATAATCTAAGTCAATTTTAAAAGTCCTACTAGCCATTATTAAAAACAAGCCGACGGTACTATTTTTGTTGTACGTAAATAAATTAAATACACTATAAGGCCAATCGACAAAACCTCCTAAAACCGGATTCCATAAATACTTAATCAAAAAATTATTTAAATAATTTAAAGTTATCTCACGTGCCTTGTCAAAAAATTCAGGATTTTCATTTTTTAACAAATCAGCACAGTGTATTAGGCCAATTAGAGCGGCGACCTCGTGTGGTGTGCCATAATTAATTGGATTTGACTGGAAATGCGAGCACCTAAAAGCGCCATTTTTGTATTGAAAATTTTCAAATATTTTTAAACTATTGGTAATTTTATCAAGAAAATAATGATCACCTGTTTGTCTGTATAATTTAACCATTCCGGACAAGTACCCTTCATAACGCCAATCCAAACCGGGCCCGCAGTAATCCAAAGAATTGCCCCAAATATGAACAACCGGACCACCCAAAAAACCACCTTGCTCCATCGTTTCAAACCAACGAATCTGCTTTTCTATCTTGCTAACTAATTTTTTGTTATCTATTGGCATTTTTTTAATTTAAATAAAAAATATTCTGGAAGAAACATTTTCTCTTCGAAAAACTTTAACTTAATCCCTAGAAATTTTTTCATAACTTTATTTAAAATTACCCCTGAAGAATTAATTTTTGTACACTCAATTATCTCAAAATTATGCTTAAACATTTCACAATATTCCCCATAAGAGTATTTCTTTTCCGGACCAATATTCCAATTTCTACCCAAAGAATAATCATGGTTATATCCCTTTTTTATCTTGTACCAATCAAAAAAATATTTATTCTGGCAAGCAATATAAACAATACCATTTTTCTTTAAAATTTTATAAAATTTATCTATAATTTTACCTGGATCTTGAAAAAGTTCCAGCCGAAAATAACAAGTAACTAAATCCATACTCTCGGCATCAACTGGTATATTAAAATCATTGTCGTCTATAATTGTGGGACTAATAAAATTAATACTCTTTAGAGTTTTGTCATTAAATAAACTACTCATCCTAGTTTTTAAATATCGAATAACATCGGCACCGATATCAAATAAATAAAAATTTTTTACATTGTTATTAATTACCATTTCATTGGCCACAAAATATTCACCGCCATAAGAGAGAAAGTCAAAATAATTGTCAACGGAAATTAAATTTTGGGTGATATCCTTGTTTATGTGGTTGAAAATTTTTAAACACGATTCTGATCCAGAAGGAATGCGCTCAACGTGTTTATATCTATTGTCGACGTCAAACCCCTTATACCACAAAATCTGATTTCTAAAATTAATTAATTTATCCAATTGCCAAGCGTTTGGATTTATAGAATTTTCTAAACTTACAATATTTTCATTTTTAGAATAATTATAACTTGTAATTTCGGAGACCTTTTTTCTCGGAACAACAATCGGCTGTCCTTCGGCTGGATGCCCCAACAAAATCATCCCCCTTAACCTATAATTACTGTCTACATCCAAAATACTGTTGGCCATATCCGGTTTTTTAATACCGGCCAAAAAAATTCCACCAAGAGCATACTCTTGCAAAAGCAGTAATATCGTTTGGGCAAACATTCCCACAGAAATAGCAGCTGCGCCAATTTTGTCGCCGACTTCTTGTGTTTCATCATAAAATATACAAAGACACACTGGCGCTTTGTATAAATAATGCTGATTAACGGCACAGCCATAATTTAATTTTTCTTTTAAACCGGAATCAGTAACAACTTTAACTTGCCAGGCCTGCCGATTACAACTTGTCGCCGAATATACAGCGTATGATAAAATATCCTCAACAATATCTTTGGGAACCGACTTGTCTAAAAAATCTCTGCAGGAGTATCTTTTTTTTATAGCCTCTTTTAGCTCCATAAAAACCTATTTTAAAAAACTCAAACCAGATAATTTACCTCTAAACACACATACTAAATTAGCCCAACTCAGCTCTCGTCTTTTTAGTAAAAAAAGCAAACCAGGCGTTCGGTAAGCGCCTATCAAAAAATCATACACAAACCAGAACCAACGATGCTTGTGCCAAAAAAATTTGAGCATGAAATACATGTGGTTGCGGGAAACTAAAAATAAATAACGGTTGCCTTTACCTCGTTCAAAACCTCGACTACGTTTAGCAACCTTATGCCAAATTCTTATTTTGGGATTAATAACAACTTTTTTAGCTAAATTTTTGACTCGCATACACAGATCGGTCTCGTAGCGAAAACCCATGCCATCGGCGTTATATTTAGCATCAAAACCCCCAACGGCATTAAACAAATCAGCTCTGACTGCCATAAAGCAACTTCTAAAATGATCTACAACTACCAAATCGTCATAGCCGTCCAGCTGATTAAAACTAGCATAAAAACTCCCCCATTTAGTCACTCGACCAATTTTGTTTAAATTAATATTCTTACAAGACTTAACTGTGCTCACTTCATCTTTATTACCATGCAACTCAACCGACCCAACCATACCAACATCTTTGTCCTCAAACGTATGGGCGAGTATCGTCAGGCAATCACGTCCTAAAAACTCGACGTCGTCGTCAACGGTCAATAAAATTTCACCCTTTGCCTCCTGGAAACCAAAATTTCTAGCAAAAATACATCCTTTCTCTTTTCTTTGAAAATAAAAAATGTTTTTTCTAGTTTTAATAATTTCCGCAATAAAAATATCAGTTCCATCATTTGATGGTCCATTATCTACTATGATTATTTCGTAATCAGCAGAATTAAAATCCTGATTAACTATTGAGAAAACGCAAGACTTTAACACTTCTAGACGATTGTATGTTGGAATTACAATAGAAATCTTCTTCATACTAATAGTTATTTCTCTATTTAGAACTGCATTTCAACAGTACTCCGACTTGATTAATAGCCGGATGAACAAAACCGCGTTTATTTAATAAAAAATTATAATACCACATTTTTATTCTATCTATAAAAATGTTACTACGGCTCTTAACACTCAACACCAAGATAAGTTTTAGACTAAACATTCCGGTTAAAAGTTTAATAAAATCAGCATAATGAATATAGGATTGGTCGTTGATAACAAAAGATAATAAAATTAAACCATTCTTATCTATAAAATCACGCATTTTTTGTAAAATATTTTTTTGATCTTCTAAATCTAAATAATAAATTACCTCCAAACAGACAATCAAATCATAGTTACCAAAAAATTTAAAATTTCTAATATCGCCCACTGTGAAATCAACACCGGCGCACCTCTGTTTGGCCCGACTAATTGCCGAGAGTGAAATATCAATGGCGTCAACCAAGATGGCGTGCTGTTTAATTATCTTAGTAAATATTCCCTCACCGCATCCTAGGTCTAGAGCGTGATTAAACTGATTGTGGCCCAACATTTTTTCAGTGAGACGTAGCCGCGCACGCTCGTGAGCAAATTTAGTAGTACCCCAAGGATCGATTTCACGGTAAAATTCATTAAAATTTATCATAGATCACTTGGTTGCGACATGCTTTAAATAATAATCGACTGTTGCACGCAGACCTTCATCTAAAGACACTCGCGGTGTGTAAAAATTATATTTAGAACGAAAATATTTTTCTAAACCAACAGTACCAATCTCTTTTACTATTGGTTTAATATTTAAAATATTACCTAGCATATCCACCAAATTACCATAGGTAATGCGACTTTTCGGATCCACGATATTTACCGGCACATTAAACCATTTATTAACAAATAATGTTTTGATCAGAGCATCAGCGATGTCGCCAACATATATTAAATTTTTTATTGTGGACCGACTGTCTATTTCGATAACGTCACCGTGATAGATCTTATTAATCAAAGAAGGGACTATCTGCGCAAATTCTGAGTTAAACTTATCAAACGGTCCATAGGCACTACCCAATCGACAAACTCTTATATCAATGTGGTATTGAGTCCGATAATAATAACTTAAAATTTCTAATATTCGCTTAGACCAAGCATACCCTAGGTGAGGCGCTTCTCGAGACAAAATAGTTTCTGAATCTTCATCATATGTTTTGATATTGCCACCACGATAAACCACAATCGAACTAGCCATAACTAGACAACTAACATTTGAATGACGCGCAGATTCCAAAATATTACCATTGATTAAATTGTTCTCATACAATATGTTAGCTGGCTGTGCTGAATGAACGAAATAATTGTGTTTTTGTCCTGCCAAATGAAAGACAACGTCTATTCCTTCGGTAATTTGGTCACAAAAAATAGGATCCTTTAAATCTCCGACCTTAATATCTAAACCTAAATTATTCAAAAATGAATCAGATTCTAAATTACGAGAGGTTACCCTGATAGATCGCACATCTTGTTGTTGTAATCTTTGTATCAGGTGCTTACCGATAAAGCCGGCCCCACCAGTAATTAAAATCTTTTTTTTGCTAAAATTTACCATAGCTATTTAACCTGCAAATAATGATTTAAAATTTTTTTTGTAATTATATCCCATTTAAAATTATCTAAAATAAACTCCAGGCCTTTTTTTCCATAATGATTACATAAATTCCGATTAACAATTACACCTAAAATATTATGGTACGACTGTTGGTTGCATGGCAATAACAAATTTAGGTCGCAGACATTTTCTTTACAAGCCGGATGATCATTTAAAACAAACGTGCAGACACCACAAGCCATCGCTTCTAAAGCCACCTGCCCCCAAGTGGCACTTAAAAAAGCGTCGGCGGAAGCATAAATACTTGATAAATCATTTTCTTCGATAAAACCAAGCATTTTAAGATTGTTTAGACCGGCGTCGTCCACTAAAACGGCAACCTTGTCTCGATCCGGACCACCACCAGCTATGCCCACAAAAATGTCAGGAGCGGCTTTGGCGACATTAATTAGAATATTGGCTAGTGTGACCAAATCCTTACGACTATCCATTCTCTGCAAGGTTAATAAAAACAGCTTATTGATTGGAATATTATATTTCTGACGCATAGCCACAATTTCATCTGTAGATCTGGGATAAAATTTATCAACGTGGACACCCTCATTAAAAACAACTAATTTATTGATATCAATATGCGGGTAGTTCTTTAAAATATTTTCTTTACATGCTTGGTTTATACAAATCACCGAAAAGGCGTTCTCATATATTGACTTTTCCTCTTTTTGATTTCTACGCCAAGGACTATTGTAGCTCACTGGCACTGTTTTGTTTTTTAAATACTTATCAAAAAGTAAAAAATAAGCGGCTGGAGCTTGAGGAATAATTAAATCAAAACTACGCAATTTTTTTCTATATAAAAAATAAACAAAAAAATTAAAAAACATCTCGTGGTAATATTTAAAACGTCGAGTAAATGGAAAGTTAAAAATTTTAATAATAGTGGCATCGGTTTGTCTTTTTTCTTTCCAAAATAAATTCCACGATGAAAAAATTGTCACATCTACCCCATTATGCTCAAAACCTCTAGCCATTTCTTCCACATAACGTTCCGCCCCTCCCAAAAACGACAGAAATGGATAGGAAATAATGGCGATTTTTATTTTTTTATTTTCGACCATAATTTTATTTTTTTATAACACTTGCGACCGACTCTATTTCGTCTGCGGTCAAAGAAACTGAACTAGGTAAAGATAATAGACGTTTAAATAATTTATCAGCATTATTATACTCACCATCTAACTGTATTAACTGTTTATTTTTATAACATGGTTGCAGGTGAATTGGATAAAATAACCTTCGGCTTTGGATATTCTCAATTGCCAACTTATTAGCCATTTCTTCGGCGTCGTCGCATAATACATTGGTGAACCAGAACGTCTCATCTATATTTTGAGGTGATTCTAAAAAGGATACCCTGCTATTTTTCAATAACTCTCGATATTGAGTGTTGATCGCTCGCTTACGACTAATAATGTAATTAATTTTTTTCATCTGCGCGATGGCTACTGCCGCCTGTAAATCAGTAAAACTGAAATTATAACCAATTTCTTCGTGAATGAATGCACCTTTTTTTAAACGACCGTGATTTTTGATTCGATAAATTTTATCCCGATCATCAGCGTTTTGACACACAACGATACCACCCTCTCCACAGGTGATTATCTTATTACCATAAAGAGAGAATACTCCAAAACGACCAAAGGTGCCAGCGTGACGACCGTCCAATTTGACTCCAACTGCTTGGGCGGCGTCTTCTATTATCACCAAATTATTTCGATCGGCTAATTCTTGAATGGCCACTATATCTGCCATACCGCCATACAAATGAACAGGCATAATAGCCTTAGTATTTTTGGTGATGGCTTTTTTAATATTCACTACATTAATATGTGCGTCATACTCGTTAATATCCACGACCACCGGCCTGGCGCCCGCCAACAATATCGCATTTATTGTCGCGACGAAAGTTATGTCAGGCACAATAACTTCATCCGCTTCCGATCCAACCAAAGATGCCCGTCCGATTCCACAAGCAATTAAAGACATAAAAATCCCCACACTCGCATTAGAGCAAGTCACTGAAAATGGGGCGCCGGTAAATTCTGAAAAAATTTTTTCTAACAAATCATTTTTACTCCTCTCTATAAGCCAAATAGACCGCACCACTTCCAACAACTCAATTTCTTCTTGCTCGTCGAAATAAGGTGAAATTTGCAATAATGGTTTATTCATAAATATTTTGATTAGCTCTGATTGGAATCCGCCCGTACCATTA
The DNA here is from genome assembly GCA_001784475.1 of Candidatus Magasanikbacteria bacterium RIFOXYD2_FULL_41_14. Lineage (GTDB taxonomy): Bacteria > Patescibacteriota > Patescibacteriia > Magasanikbacterales > GWA2-37-8 > XYD2-FULL-41-14. The sequence goes on along the minus strand of MFRE01000005.1, from coordinate 52,693 downwards.
TCTTAACCAATTCTTTAAAATCAGTTTTTGGCCACCACCCCAACTCATTTTCTGCCTTAGAAAAATCCCCACATAATACATCAACCTCGTTAGGACGAAAATACTCCGCGTCAATCGCCACCATCTCTCTACCAGAATTTATGTCGATGCCTTTTTCCGATAAACCAGAGCCCTGCCATTTTATGTTAATATCAACATTACGGAAAGCTTCTTCAACAAATTCACGCACGCTGTGAGTTTTGCCAGTAGCGAGTACATAATCATCAGGCTTATCATGCTGCATTATACGCCACATTCCTTCTACATATTCTGGCGCATATCCCCAATCTCTTTTTGCTTCCAAATTACCAATGTACAACTTATCCAACTCGCCCCGTAAAATTTTGGCGATCGAGAGAGTTATTTTACGACTGACAAAATTTTCGCCTCGGCGAGGAGATTCGTGGTTGAAAAGAATGCCATTGCAAGCAAACATTTGATAAGATTCACGATAATTCTTTGTTATCCAATAAGCATACAATTTTGCAGTCGCATAAGGACTGCGGGGATAAAATTTCGTTTGTTCATTTTGAGTCTTTCCTTCTACCTTACCATACAACTCACTGCTAGATGCCTGGTAAAATTTTGTTTTTGGTGACAGGTGTCGCACCGCCTCAAGTAAACGCAACGTGCCCAAACCAGTGACATCAGCCGTATATTCTGGAATTTGGAAACTGATACCAACATGACTTTGAGCACCTAAATGATATAATTCATCTGGCTGAAGTTTGGCCACCAAAGAATTAATCGAACTGGAGTCGCTCAGATCGCCATAATGAAGATGAAATTTTTCTTTGACAGTATGGGGATCAGTGGTATAAATCTGCTCTATTCGACCACGGTTAAAACTAGAAGAACGACGTACCACTCCATGGACATCATAACCCTTTATTAATAGCAACTCTGCCAAATAAGAACCGTCTTGCCCGGTAATACCAGTGATCAAAGCTTTTTTAGTCATACTAGGTAAATTTATTTATAAAATTCGTGCAATTTATCTATAATATAGCCTTTTTCTGCTTTGGTCAAATATTGATGCGAGCCGATATAAAATCCGCTATCAATTACTTTTTTTGTAACTGGATAACCGTGAAGCGCATCGCCAAACAACTGTTTATAAAATGGCTGTTCAATTACTGTCGGCATATCTCTAGTTTCTATGTTGGCCTCTTCCAAAAAATTAATTAGTTTATTTTTTTTATCACTACGTACTACAATTGGAAACATCATAAAATGATGGTCGCGGCCTTCTGGTTCGAACGGCAATATTAGATATTTTTCCAAATCTCTAAGCGCATCTTTAAAAAAATGAGCATTTTCTATTCTGGTTGACACGATTTTTTCTTTTTGTTCTAACTGACCCAAACCAATGGCGGCCTCGAGCTCAGTCGCCCTAAAACTATAACCCATACGCACAAAAGAAAACCTTTTACTTATTACTTCCTTTAAAACTACCCCGCGCTCATCCCGATCATCGTCAATTGACATATAAATTGAATCACGGCCATGATTCATCATGCTTCTTACTGTCACCGCTAAATCCGAATCATTGGTAATTACTAATCCGCCCACACCGGTCACTAAAAAATGAGCGATGTATGTTGAAAAACAAGCCAAATCACCGAAGGACCCAACTTTTTTCCCATGAAAAGAAGCGAACATGGTTTCGCAACTATCTTCTATTATGCGCAATCCGTTCGCATTGGCAATCACGCATATCTTATCCATTTCACACGGTAAACCAAACATATGAACCGGAATAATACAGCGAGTTTTATTGGTAATTTTTTGTTCAATCAAATCCGGATTTATATTATATGTTTTTTCATCAGCATCCACAAATACCGGAACCATATTGGCCTGCAAAACGACATTACTGGTGGCAATAAATGTTAAGGCCGGTACAATTACTTCATCGCCGTCACTCCAACCATATTTTTCTTTCAATGTCATTAAAGCTAAAAGCAGGGCCGACGTGCCACTGTTACAAAAAATTCCGAAGTTGCAATCGTGATTTTGAGCCATTTCTTTTTCAAAACGTTGTGAAAACTGCCCATAAGAAAGACGGTTGGAATCAATTACCATTTGCAAATATTTTTTCTCTGGCGGACCCAACCGAATATCACCAACACCAATTTGTTTGTTCATAAAAAGAATTTTATTTAGAAAACTTAAACTTTTTCAAAAAGAAATCAAAATATTCCCGATCGACAATTTTGAAAAAATACACCGACAACATGTAAAGTAAGGCGCTCAACATAATATTAATAAATAAATTGACGCCGAGCGAAAACTGCAATTTTATTCCCAACCAAAAAGTAAAAAATCCCATAAACACCGCTAATAAACCAATCTTAAAAATCGCCACCCAAGGGATGGAAATAGATGCCAAATGTTTCGCCAAAAAATACTCTACCAAAAAAATCAGCGACAATGTTATTGATGTGCTTCCCAATGCTCCCATTACTCCAAACCAAGGTATAAATAATAAATTAAGTGGTATGTTAATAATTGAAATAACTTTCGTCCACATAAAATAGTGGGGTTTCTCTAAAACCACAAAAATAGACGAGACCGAACCGGCAAATTTAAAAATTGCTGATATTAAAAAAAATAAAATAAATAAAGTAGTTGCCGGTAAATAAGCCGGCCCGTAAAATAGTAAGATTAACTCTCGGGCTAAAATACTTCCGCCGATCGCCAAGGGGAAAGTAAACAAAAATACATATTCAACATTTTTTTGAAAAAATTTATTCAAAGACGCCACGCCATTTTTATGATAGCTCTCCACCATCATACTGGTATACATAGGACCAAAAGATCCGGGAAGGACTAATCCGAACGCGCCTTCAATAAAATTATTGGCTAAATTATAATACCCCACGGCGGTTAAACCCAAAAAAAATGAGATAAAGTATACATCAGAGCGATACGCCAAAATCACACCCCCCAAACTAATGAATAACATGGTCACGCTATATTTCAAAAAACGTTTTTTTAAATTACTATAAAATAACGGATCATGCGCAATATCGGTATCATTTTTCATCGTTTCGCGAGCAACTACACGAGCACGCCAACCAAATAATATCAACTTGGTGGTCAAAAAAACAATTACCGCCAACAACAAAGAGCGTACAGTAAGAAGGTGACTAAACCACAGACAAACAACAGTCAAGAAATTAACAGCCGAGATTGACACTGTCACAATATTAATATACTTTTGCTGAAACTTGGTCTGTAAAAAAGTTGAAAACAGTGAAAACAAACCGTTGGAAAAAATAAAATAAATGATAAACAAAATTGTATACCACTCCACCGCAAGCCCAAGAACACCAAAAGTAAAATTGGTGAATACCAACAACAGGACCGAGCACGCCAAAACTATCAGTATTCGAAAAATAATAATATCTTTAATCATCCTACCCACCCATTTATTTTGCCCCAAACCAGAAAGCTCCCCCGAATATCTGACAAGGGCGTCTTCCATTCCGAAACTAACAATGATACCAAGACTGCCGCAAAAAATTAAGATAATTGAATATTTACCCAAAAGTTCTGGACCCAGCGTTCGGGCCACAATAATGCCGGAGCTTACCAAAAAAAATTTTACCAAAACATTGCCAATGGTATCATAAGAAATGGCTGACAATATTTTTTCCTTATTACTCATATAGATTTGTGGCAAAACAGATACCTACATTTTAAATTAAAGACCGACTACCAGCTTCAAAAGGTCTTCGTTAACGATCTTTTTCCAATTCCGCTTTATCTTGATTTTTAATTCCCTGCTTTTGAATTAAGGAATTATTATATTCTTCCGCCACTTTTAAAACAGACATCTCTGCCCCCAAGCGCTCTCCCAGTTGTATAAGGGCACGCGTGTCTTTGGGCAAGCACTTACCACCATAACCGCGGTACCCTTTGTGCACTACATCCAAATGAGTTTTACCGACCATTGGCTCGGCCTTGGCACATTCTTTAACAGTGTCATAATCCACGCCAATTTTCTGACATAAATCATAAACTTGATTCGCAAAAACAACTTTAAGAGCATACAAAGTATTGCCAAAATATTTCACCATTTCCGCCTCTTTGGCCGGAATTATTTTTTGAAATGGGGCAAACGGTAAGATAGAAATTATTTCCGACGCCACTGCTTTGCTTTGTGCGGTGAAGCCAACAATTTGCCTAGTGGGATAAATCATATCATAGTCAGCAGTTGCTTCAGTCAAAAATTCTGGATTGAATAAAATTTTATGCTGAGGAAAACGATGCTGATATTCTTCTGTCGTTCCCGGCAAAACAGTTGACTTGATTACAATAATTTTTTCACCGGTCAAAACACTAAACGCCTGATCAAGATATGACAAATCGAAACCGCCCTTTTGTTCGTCATAGGGAGTTGGTACACACAAAAAAATTACTTCTGCGTTGTTCAATTCTTCAACCGAATTCAAATTTTTAGCCGGGTCGAACAAAATCGGCTGAATTTGCTGGTGCTGAATAAAATAACGCAACAACGCACCTCCTACCATACCCACGCCCATGATTCCATATTTTTTCATAAATTTAAATTATTTATCTCCTTTAAGAAACGAACCGCCAACCGGTATAATATTAAAGCCAGCTTTTTGTAAATCAAAATAGCAATGTTGCCACATCCGGCGACCATCCATAATTAAAGGCCGTCCATTATAATCGCTTAAAACCCAATCGGCCAAACCACGAAACTGAGCCCAATCAGACGCGATTACAATCACATCAGCACCAGCAACGGCTTCCTTAGGATCATCCCAAAAACTTATCTTCTCGCTCTTTGATCCATACTTTTTAAAATTTTCCATCGCAGCCAGATCGTGCGCTTTGATCTGCTTTACTTGCTTTTCTAACAAAAAATCCGCGATCAAAAGCGAGGGCGAATTGCGAATATCATTGGTATCGCGTTTGAAAGCCAGACCCAACAAACAAACTGTTTTCCCTACCCAATCAAAACCGGCTTCTTTTTCCGCGCGCGCTAAAAATAATTCTAATTGCCGTTTGTTGGCTAAATAAGTTTCGTTAATAATTTCTGCTCCATATCCCACCGTTTGCAATTGATGAGATAAAGAACGCGCGTCTTTAATAAAACAGCTTCCGCCGGCATACAAACTATCATAAAAACCCCAATCACCGATCCGTTTATCTCCAGTTAAAATTTTTCTAATATGTTCAAATTTTAATTCCGGAAACGCCTCGCAAGTGCGCCCAATCACATCAAAACAAATTGCCAAACGATTAAATAAATAAAAATTTGCCAATAACTTTCCCGCGGCCGCTTCCTGCGGATTAACTTCAACATATTGGACAGCTGGAGAGTCGTAAAAGCGTTGATAAATTTGGCGCATTACCAAAAAATCACGCTCCGAAGATGCCCCTACCACGACCCGATCGGGTCGAAGTGAACCTTCTGTGGCCTTACCTTCCACTAAAAATTCCGGGTTAGACACTACCCCAAAATTATTAACTCCGGCTTTAGTTAAAATGTCGGCCGTGCGGTTAACCATATCAATTGGCACCGTGCTTTTATTAACCACTACCACATATTTTGTTTGTGTGCCGCCATTGCGACGTGTAAGCGAAATGGCTAATTTTTCGGCAGCATCAAAATAATAAGATAGATTACTTTCTCCAGTTTCGCCAACTTCGGGTGTTGGTAAACACATAAAAACCGCATCCGCTGTATCCAAAAATTTATCCAATTTGGAATATTGCGTGGTAAATTCTATCCGATCTTTATTTCTAGTTAACAAATCGCCTAATCCCTTCTCAAATAAACAGGCCTCTATCCGGTCATGATCGCCGGATGACAACGAATTGATCTTGCTCTCATCGATATCATAAACCAACACTTTGTGGCCGGAAGAAGCGGCCACACCGGCTGAACACGCACCTACAAAGCCGGAACCAATATAAATTAGATTCATAACACTAATTTTAATTATTATGTCAGTAAAAAAACCAATAAACTACGCACATCCTAAGCTTACTTAAATGATAATAACTGCTTAGTTAACCAATCTTCGTCTTTTAATTTTAAATCTCTGTCGTGTAGTAACAAAAAATTTTCTTTGTCATCAACGAATTCAATGCCATCCATTTTTTTCTCACCATCAGCCATGTAACGCCCGCAAATTATTTTTTTGATATTAGTATTTAAAACAGCCAAATATGTTTTATAGCTCCAAATATTACCCGGTGGCACCAAAATTTCAACCGGTACACCAAAATATCCCTCTAATATTTCCTGGGAGCGTGATATGTGTTCATTGTGCCAAGATTGGCTAAGATAAGGCCAAAACTCGCGATGATTATCGTTATTACGAGACCAAATCTTTGGCAGATGATTACCAACCACACAATGAGTAAGGCCATGATTGGCAATGGTAATTTTACCATTTTTAACAGCTTTTTTCAAGACCTCAGCTTCATCGGGAAATTTCAGGTAAAATGGGACAAACACACCATTTTTCTCAACCCAGCAAGCAGTGACAGCCACAATGGGAACGATTTGATATTTATCAAATAATTGCAGATATTTATTCCATTCCGATGTTGATAGCTCATCATAAACGCCCCAACGCTTAAATGGCCAAACTCGCTTAAAAAACCAAAAATTAGCCAAAGGAAAATAAAAAAATGGCACTCCTTTGAAACGAAAAACTTTGCGGCCGTGCTGATTAAAATGCTTACTCGACGCGCCCACGTCGTCTATTCTTAATATCTTCATACTATTTTTTTAGAACGACAAACAAACCAGAATAAAATAAATCTTTTTGAGCCTTTAAATTAAATAGTTTTATTAAAAATAAATACGGCAATATGCACAAAAATAAAATTAATCTAATAAAAATATTTTTTTGTACCAAAGCTTTAGCTCGCACGATGTCCCATATTGCCGTAAAACCATTACCAACTTTGCTCACTTGCGCCTCACTAAAATAAAGTTCGCATTTCCTCTTTAGAAACTGCTCGGTAAATCTTTGGTTGTCACTATGTTCGGCAAAAAGAAACGGGACAGAAACAATTGCCTTTCCACCCCACTTAAGCAATCGAGATATTTCTTTTAAACCAAGTTCATAATTATCCAAATACTCAAGGACTTCCAAGCATACAATTGCATCAAATTGATTATCGACGAAATTCAAACCATTTTCCAAGTCACCAAATTCAACTTGCAATGATTTGTTGGGAATTTTGTCCACTGCGATGATATCGGTATCGGCCTTAAAAAATATATCGTACCGACGATTTTTTGATCCCACATCAAGAACTTTTCCACCCAACGCCGATAACTCTTTTTTGATAAGCCGATTTAAAAGAAGGCGATGAATACTATAATGATAATAATCAGCCATAAATAAATTTTAATTTGCCAATTAAAACAAATAATGAAATGTAAAACCTCACTTTGAGAACCAACCAAAACGAACACTCGGTCGCTTTTTTATCTTGATCTATAACTGATAAATATTCCCGGGCCACGGTTTCTGGTGTTGGCAATGTCACCGCCGTACCCAAACCACTTCTGTGGTCAACACTAACAACCAAACCGGCAATGGCATCTAATAATTCTTTCTCATTACTAAATAATTTACAATTCCCAAACTGAGCTAACTCGCTACTTCCACCGGAATTCAATGCTACCACCGCCAGACCAGCCGCCATAGCTTCTATAAGCATATTGGAACAGGCGTCATCTTTGGCAGCAAAAATAAACATTTCAGCTGCTTTTAATTCTTGAGCCAAGCTCTTACCGTCCAACGGCGATAAAATCGCAATATTTTTAAATTTAACCGGAGAATTGCCAATAAATGACATCTGATATTTGCTAAAATCAAGATGCTTATCTAAATATTCATAATAACCAGATCCCTTATTTTTATTAGATGACCAACTGGCTGCTAAAATTTTTATCTTACTATGATTTTTGATAAAATTATCATCACGATAAAATGTTTGGCCAGCAGTATTATAAACTATCCGCCAATTTTTTTGCGCATTAAATCCGAGCTTGTTGGCCTCAGCTAACGACCAGTGCGATTGAAAAATAATACCATCTGCAATTTTATTGGCTAATGCAATAATAAATTTATCCATTAATTTCCAAATATTACCACGATGATAATAAAATATTGGCCCTAAACGAAATACTAATTTAATATTAGGATAATGATTTTTCAACTTAGCAGCTTTAATCAAATTATGGTAACTATTAACAATCACAATATCCGATTTTATCGGATCGTTTTCGTAAATACCCATCTTTAAATATTCCGAGTGCAGTAAACTCAAAAAATGGTTCCCCCCACCACTGGGTCCATTTTTAAAAGAAAATAAAATATTCACTTTCATAAATCACAACTGGAATAGCTGAATAATATAGCCCTTCGCGGCTATGCCCCGAGGTAATTGAGGTGTAATCATTTGAATATTGCATCCCTGACTAAACCGAGATCTTTAGCGGGCATATTTGCTCCCTGGCTCGGAAATTGATTTAATTCAATGCCAACTCGTCATCTTCGGTGTATAGCATCTGAACACCACCCACTTCTTCAAAATTAGGATATTCTTTTTTAAACCCTTTAAAAAAACCATCAATTGCTTCCAATTTAGCTTTATAATTGGCAGCGTTATCGGTATTTTTAAGATATTTTCGCTTTGAACTTTTACAATAAGCGCACAACGGATTAACCGGCTTGGGACCAGCCGAATTGCTGGTTTGCCTTAAATATTGCAAAACCGGATGTTGCCAAATTTTTTGGAAATCCAGTTTACCATATTTTTCCAGATGTTCTTTGTAATTAAACAAGAAAGAATTAAACACGTTGCAGACCCCCATATAGTAGCAGTCCTTATGCGAAAAAGACGAACGCATTTGGAAACCCTTCCAAGGCCGATCACACTTAACTATCCCTTTTTCTTGTTCCAAAGCGTCTTCTTTAAAATACGGCTTTTGGGGTGGCAACAAATTTAGCCACCCTTTTAATTGCGCATACTCATAAAGCGCATCAATTTTTTTGTTTATTTCTGGGTATTCTTCTTTTTTAAATATGAGCCCTTTTAGAGTGGGGGTATAGTCGTGAAAATGATAAACGTGAAACGCGTCGGCACCCAGACCAGCCACCCATTCCAACATTTGTTGGGCCTCATCAATGTTGGCGCGATTTAAAGCAAACACCACTGTCACATAAGGTACTTTTAATTTCAACTCTTTTCGTCTGGTAAGCAAACGCGCTAAATTTTTTTTCACCAAGTCCAAACTGCCAGCCTGAAGAGTTTTATAGCTTTCCGGCGAAAAACCGTGAATAGAAAAAGTGATGGAGTCAAAACCAACCGCCAACATTTGATCTTGAACTTTTTCATTTAAACCATTACCGTTGGTAGAAATATGCAAAAAGGTTTTGTACTCTTTTTTAAGATAAGAAATAATTTTAAAAAAATCGGGATTTAAGATTGACTCACCAATAAATCCCATAAAACTTAAACGCGTGGCGGCAGCCAGTAGTTCAGCAAATTTTTTAAACTCATCAAAAGTGATAAAATTAGGCACCTGCCCGCATTTGGCCTTGATATTGTTAATGGAACACATCGGGCAGGATAAATTACAGATGTTAGTCAAACTAAATACCACGTCACCAGGGGTAGAGCCAGGGCGAGGATTAAAAGTTTTGGCATCAAAATGCTGTTGTGCCAAATTGACTATAATCTTGGGGCGAGTCAATAATTTAAAATTTGATTTAGAGCTTAAAACTTTTTTAGCGTTCTTAACTATTTTTTTAACTTGGTCAGATTTGGTCATAGAATGATATTTAATTTAAAAAAAATATTAATAATTAAATCTTGATAATGATTATTTTCCATTACAGATAAAACTTTCTCAAAATTATACTTTATATATTCCGTTTGTTTCATTTTACCATCAAAGCAATTTAAAATATACTCACTAATTTTGCTATAATCGCCAGAATCAAATAAAGAGAACGGGTGCAAAAAATCCGGGGCCAAACCAACTGGAGTAGAAAAAATCATCGTCTGACATAAACTACTTTCTAAAATGGCTTTAGGGCCACCTTCACTAGCAGATGTTACTAGGTACAAATCAATTAAATTATACAACCAATTTATTTTTTCAATGGATAAATTATTTACCAAAACATCATCCTTTCCAGCGGCAAAACATTGAGATTCACCCACAAATATATAGGGAATAGATTGACGTTCACATTCTTTCACCAAATAATGGCGACGCGGACCGGCCAATATTAAAATAAATTTTTCACGCGGCAAGCCACTTAAAATCTTAACTAGTAAATCAGGATTTTTCTGCCACTTGGGCAGTAACAAATTTTTCCCCAAACTATCCCGCTGAAAAGAGCCGATCAATATTTTATCTTTTACTAAAGAATAATCAATTTTTAACCGCTCACAAAGCGCTAATTTGGTTAAACTAAGTCGGTAAAATTCAGCCGGAGAAACATAAAACGGTATTTTTATGTTGGGCCAGTTATTGGCAGTTAAAAAATCCGACACCGCCTGGCTCGGAGCGATAAATAAATCTACCAAACCTTTAAAATGATTAATTTTGTTGATATCATCGCGACAATCATTGGTAATAACCGCTACAATTTTTTTATGAAAAAATTTTTTCAACAAACGAACAAAAAAGAATTTTAGCGAAAAAACCTGTTCATACCAAACAAAAAAATAAATATCCGAAAAAATATAGCTGGAGGATAATTTTACTCCTTTCAAATCTGATAAAAAAGAACATAAATTTTTCCGATCTTTGTCAATGGACCAGTTAACCCAGTCCCGTCCGATTATTTTTACTTTTACAGATTTTTTCATATTGCTTTTACCACCCCCCAAAATTCTCCAAATTGAACAGAGTAACTTTCAATTTTCCAATTACTTTGCGCCATTTCCGCAAAAAGTGTATTTAAATCATACTCTATAAAATGGGTCGGGTCAAGACGATAATCCACACCCTTTTCTTTTTTATACATAACCAACCAATCACGATTGATCATCGGTACACGCAACAAAATAGTACTGGCGACACTGTGTAATTTTTGCAAAAAATTAATTCTATCGTCTATGTGCTCTAAAACATTGGATAAAATAACTTTGTCAAATTTTTGATCCCACTTATAAGACACTGCATCTGCTACAATATAAATTAAATTAGCACATCGAAATTTATTTTTAGCATGGTTGATATTTTTTTCTTTTAAATCAACAGCCACTACTGCCTTGGCTCGACTAGAAATCAAATAGGCTACCTCTCCTTTGCCACATCCAATGTCGATAACTTTGTCGCTCTCATTAACATTATTAACAAAAAAAGAACCATAGTCCATAATCCGATGTTTGGGATGAGTGCCGTTATTTTCTAGCAAAACTAATTTACTAATAACACGATAGCAAAAATTGTGTAAACGTAGGGTAACACGGATAAAAAATGAATAAAGTTTGTTTTTAATTTTCATATGTTATCAATCCAATTCTATTTATTGCGCAACTCAAATACTAACAAAATCATGTGGGATGAAAAAAACGATAATAATTTATTTAAGAAAAATTTGATAACTTTTAAAATTAAAAAGTTAGAATTATAAACCACCCGCAAAATCGGCTTGGTTACTGATACCTCATCTTTCAATCCCTTTACTCCGTCAATTTTTTTGCTATGTTTTAAAACAAAACCGAGCTTTTCTATGTCCTCGATAACCTTATGATCATCTAACGCAAATTGATAAAAATCCTTTTTGTTATCTTCAGAGCCAACAAACTCGCGATATTTACCTAATTTAATTTTTAATTTTCGTAACCATGACAGGTGCGGAAAGGTAATAAATAAAAACCCGCCCTTTTTTAAAACACGCCTGATTTCCAATAAAATACTATCGTAACCATCATAAAAATGCTCTATCACTCCCAATGACCAATAACCATCAAAAAAATCATCCTCAAACGACAAATTGCGGACATCACCTAATTTAATTTTTAGAGTGGGGATAGTTTGATTAATTTTTGCAACAATTTTTTCGGCAAAATCAACACCGTAAGTGTCAAACCTAAAATAATTTTGCAGGGCATAAACAAATTGTCCTTTACCACAGCCACCGTCCAAAACTTTATCACCGGTTTTTAAATATTTTTTGCTAATAAGACAAACTAAATTATCTTTCCTAACACTAACAATCTGTTTTTTTAGATCACCTGATGAAGTCCACAAATCGTCCCAAAAAACAGCTGTGGGTGATTTTTCCACAAAAACTAAGCGGTTGTTGATTTTATCAAAATATTCCATAGGAATTTTTAATAATTTTTTAATTCTAAATTAATAATTTTGTCTAAACTATAACAATTCAATATTGTTTGACGCGCCCCATGGCCAATTCTTTCTCGCAACGCCAAATCGTTTAATAAAATCTCAATCCCACCACGTAAACTAACCGAATCGATTTCTGTTAAAAAAGCATCGCGTAAATGAGTCACTGTAGCACTAATACCATCAACTTTGGTTGCTAACACCGGTATGCCACACGCCATTGCTTCTAATAATACTTTGGGATTGCCTTCATATAAGCTGGGCAAAACAAATATATCGGCATTATTAAAATATTTTGGCAATTCATTGTGTGGTACATTTCCTAAAAATTCTACGTTCAGATTATTATCTTTGACAATCTTTTTTAATTTATTTTCTAAACTGCCGAAACCAACCATTATTAATTTAATATTTTCCAAACCTTTTAAAGCTAGCAATAAATTTCCCAAATTCTTTTGTGGCTCCATCCGCCCAACAGAAAGCAAGCTGATTTCTTTACTAATATTTTTTTTATTTTCTAACGGCTTGAATAAATCAATATCAACATAATTCGGAATAACTGTAACTTTATTTATATTATTACCAAATAAAATTTTTTCACTGTCGCTCGCTACCACAATAATATCAGCAAATTTTCCCGCAAATTTTTCGATAACTTTAGACAAATAAAATTTTATTGATGACGTTTTTTGACTAAATAAACTTAAGGAGTATCCTGTCCTCACAATTAATTTCTTTTTATATAACCACTTAGCAATAACGGCCGTCCAACTACCAAGCATCTGATTGGTTTTGTAAAAATCAGCGCCACTTAATTCTTTCCAATAAATAATTGACAAAATCAAAGAATAAATAAAATTGGGACAGCGAAATTTTTTCGGCAAAACCGCGATATTGTCAGCCGCTAATTTAGCCGCGAAGCGCCCATCCATTCTGCCATAAGTTATAAAATAAATTTTTTCAAAATATTCTCCTAATTTTTGATATAATTTCAATTCGCGCGCGAGCAGCCCGCGCCGCTCCCACAAATCCAAGCTTACCCCATAAGTAAAAAATAAAACCAATTTTTTATTTTTTAACTTGCCAAAAGCATCATGATTTAAAACTGCCTGTCGGACAGGTGGATCAGTATTTAAATTAGTATTTAAATATATATTTAAATTATCCGCTGGTGCCATAAAATTTTCCAATAATTAACTAAATGCCACCACCAAAATTTAAAACTATTTTTGACTAAAATAACGGAAAAAAATACCACCAACAAATCACCAAAATTAGCCCACCAATAAGCAAAGATAGCACCAGTTCGCTTACGCAACAGCTTGTTCCACAGATAATAAGTATAGGCGATTTTCATATCCACCCCGGCGCGATTTTGTGGCCGACCGCCCAAAGTATGGTGATGCTCACAGCAAATCTTTGGGTCAACAAACAAACTTTTGGAAAATTTTTGATAAATTGGATAAGAAAATAATTTGTCTTCGCCGAGCGCGTAGCCGGACAATTTTTCATCAAATTTAAAGTCCGCGAAAACCGCGCGCCGATAAATACCAATACCGCTTAACCACTGGCAATTCTGCGTGCCTATCGGCCGACTGGCATATTGATTGCGACCGGACAAGAGCAATCGGTTGGTGCTACTGGAATTGTTCAATAAGAAAAATTTAGCAAACAAATTATATAATTGATAAATAAATTTATTACCACCAACTTTAGCGGCGTGGCCGATTTCAAAATCAGTAATTACTCCCTGCACCCCAAGCGCCTCCGGATTATTGTCAAAAAAATCCAATGTCTTTCCCACATAATCACTCGCTAAAACAATATCATCATCTAAAAAACCAACCAGACTGGTAGTGCTTTGAGCAACGCCATAATTACGCGCGGCCGTTAAAGATTTAAAATTAACTTTAAAATATTTAATCGGCAAATGATTATATCGCGCCAACAAATCGGCCGAGCGATCGTCACCTTGTTCTACGATAATTATTTCATCTGGTTTATTTATTTGCAACTCAAACGAAGCCAATAAATTTTTTAAAGCGTCAGGCCGATTCAAGGTCGGAATAATAAATCCAATACTTGCCATATTAATTAGCGGCATGCCACTTTTCTTCGTTACCGTCAGTTAAACTATGAAGCACGCCATCGCGATCAAATTTAAAATTACTATAAACACGATCTAAAACAGCACTACTAAAATCAAACTGCAACTCACCACTGTTATATTGCCAGGTGCCAGAATCAATTGGCTCTGGATCGGCCGGATAATTATATACTTCCAAAACTCCATTATTTGATAAATGAACGCGATTATAATATCCATTCAGCTCTACCCCCCAAGGATTGGCGGAAAAAACTGCGGCGGTTACTTTTGTCCAGCGATTATAATGGCCTAAGCCAACATATTGGTCATAGGCAAAAAACAAAGCCATGGCCAACACCGCCGCGGCTAAAATAACAACTTGTTTACGCTCTGAAATATATTTATTTAGCATATCTTTTAAATTTAAATTTTTGAGGAATTAAAAACCACCCCAAACGTATAAAAATAATACTTAAACCCGACCACTTAGGAAACCCATAGCGCGCGATAGCCAGAATACGCGCTAAAAGAGCCCACCCCTCTTGCCGTTTACCACCCCAAGACAGTGAACCGGGACGCACGCGCCAACTAATCAAACGCTCTGGTAAATTCGCAATCCCATAACCGGCACCACTTAAACGCAAGAGCAGTTCATAATCTTGGCTATAAGTGAATTTAGAATTATAGCGACCTATTTTATTTAAAATATCCGCACGCGCGAGCCAAGCGCTGTGTATTAACTGATTATTATATAATAATTTATCTTTAATTTTTTGTGGCGACAACGCTAAATTCTTTTCGCCGATTTGTTGGCCACTACTGCTAATATACCAGCCCTGACTGCCACAGATGGCAATTTCCGCGTGCTTGTTAAGATAATCAACTTGTTTGGCCAGACGCTCGGGCGCGCACAAATCATCAGCGTCCAGACGCGCAAGATACTGCCCGACACAGCGCGCAAGGCCAAGATTCAAAGAGCGTGTCAACCCAATATTTTTTGGATTTGTAATAATTTTAAAACGCGAATCTTTTTGAGCATATTCATTTAAAATCGCGACCGAACTATCGGTAGAGCCGTCATCTACAATTACAAACTCCCAATCAGAGAATGTCTGATAAAGCACGCTCTCAATTGCCTGGCGCAAATAACGCTCGCCATTATATACTGCCATTAACACGCTAACTTGTGGCATAACTATTTTTTTATTTGATTTTGCGATTGTTGCTGTAATAAAATTTGCGCCACCACACTCTCCCCTTGTTTGTCCCACTTCACTTTATTATCATTAGCGCGGTTAATTACTTCCATGGCCTTATCGCCCTGACCAGACATCTGGTACACAAGCGCCAATCGCCAATAACCCTCGGCAATCTTTGGATCAGCTACAATGGTTTTATCTAGCATGCTGATTGCTTCTTCATTTTTCCCAAGCGCGCTTTCAATACCAGACAAAGAATAAACAATTTGCTGACGAGCGGGAGAATAACTTAAAGCACTCTTTAAAAATCCTTCTGCTTCCAAATACAGACGGTTGTCACTGATAATTTCCGCTCCCATTTGAGCGAGTTGAGATAATGAAATTTGATTACGGATGTCCAAAGGATGTAAAGTTAAATTCTTTTGTAATTCTTGGTAAACGATTGTCCAAATTTCTTTACTAACCTCGGGATCTAAAGTGGCGCGACCATTATAAAGTGTCTGGGCCGCGCTGCGTCCGATGTCACTTCTAATATCATCAATATGCGGAGAAGAAAAACTAAAAACTTTTTTTAACTCTGGAGCAACAGTGGCCGGACTTTGTGCCAATAAACGCAAGACACTTAAAGTACCCATGTTGGCCCGGGCCGGTTGGATATTAAAAATAAAAATTACCACCGCACAAACTGATCCGATAATAACAAAAGCGCCAACTTTGACTTTTTTATCGGCATCGGGCGACAGAGTGTCTGGAGTCGCGTGCGACGCCATTGATGCTACTTTAGCTGGTTTTTGATTGATTTCACCCATATGAACTGATAAAGCGTTAACCATTGCCAGCCAAAACATAAAATATAAATAAGAGGTGGGGTTTTCAAATACAGTCACATTACCCACTAAGTGCGCCACCAAAAAAGCCGCGCCTACGACAGTGATGTGCGCTTCCAATCCCCCACGCCGCCGGGCGTAAATTAAAGTAAAAATACCAATGGCAAAAATTCCCAAATAGGAAATAATGCCAAAAATGCCCTGCACCGCCAAGGTATTAACAATAATATTATGAGCGTTGTCAAACCAGGTCTCACCATAGCCAAACTCCAAAGAGCGTGCCTGATAATATTTGTTAAACGCATAAAAATAATTATTCGGTCCCCAACCAAAAAACGGTCGCTCTTGCCAGGACTCAACCGCAATTTCCCAAGCAATCCAACGCGGACTATCTTTGATATCCGCAAACGAAGTGTTAACGGCTCGCCCAACTGCCGGCATATTTTTTACAAAATCTGTGGTCCTAAATGCTACCAATAATGCCACCGCTACTACTACCAAACCAGCAAACACCGACAATATTATTCGTATTTTTTTATCTTTTAAAACAAGCGCATAACCAACAATAGCAGTACCAAAACCGGCCAGTAAACCCAACATTGAACCGCGGGTACCACTATAAAAAAGACCAAGGACGGCCAAAACCGCGGCAATGGACAAAACCACCTTGGCAACAGTATTTTTTTCTTTTACATACAACAAATAACTGACAAAACATAAAAACAAGCCGTATCCACCGACATAAATCGCATTACCTAAAGTGCTGGCCACACGGGTGGACCCTTGATTTAACAGCAAATTAGGATCAACTATTTTTTGCAAAACTCCAATCAACATGACAATTGAGCCAGCCCCTAAAAAAGCAATCAACGCCCACTTCCAGTCGGTCCAATTTTTAAATACTGAAGTGGCGATAAAATAATAAGCCACATAGTGAAAAAGAGTGAACAGCCCCAACATGCGCTCGTGATTATCCCAAAAACTATGATAAGGGTCAGTGCCAACAAAAGTTGAAATGGCGAAGCTCAGTAAAAAAGCCACTACCACTAAATTTAAGGCAGTAAATTTCGGTTTATATTCTTGCCAATTGATAAATAAAAGCAGGGCGTAAGCACCAAGCATAATAGTTACTAACGAGCGAAACAGCAAAATCTTGGGAACAATAAAAGGAAAAATAAAAGAAGTGGGCAAAACCACGAGCGGCACTAAAAAAGTGACGTAAATTAAAACTTTGACAGCTGTTTCCAAGCTTCGTTTCATAAATAAAATGTATAATAAATAGCGCTTATAAGCGCTATTTATTATACTAAAATTCTACTAAAAGGTCAATAATATCTGTCGCCTAATTAACGATTGTTTGGTAAACTGGACCGGTAATACCAATGGAATTAAACCAATCACCGGAAGACAAGACTCCGGAACAGGTGGACATTGCGGCGCTGTGAGGTTCAGCGCTCATATCAGACCAGACGAATGTTGCCGCGGAAGTAACCGGCGACAGACCGGAGCTGATACCATTTAAACTTTGGAGGCCTATTATACCAATACGGTCATCCTCGCACGTACCACCAGACCAAACATCTAAATATCTTGGCTCTAAACCGTCCACTTGCGTTAATTCTACGTTATCTACTAATAATTTGGTCCGGATTAAATCATTATCAGCGGAGTGATTAAAACCAGATAAAGTAGCTTTCAGCTGATAATCAACACTAGAGCCGGACGGTACTACTTCCTCACCGGAATCACGCCACACCACATAAAGCGTTTGATTGTCGCCGGCAGTGATAAAGCGAGAACTGGTGGGAGCGGACGCTTCACTGCTCAAACGAACCACTGCCCCTGTGCCTGGATCAATACGGTTAAAATATACCAAATCAGAAATATCAGTTGAATTTCTATATAATTTAAACCAAGAGGCCGAAATCGGATCAAAAGTACCACTATCAATCAGATCTAATTTAAACGCCAGCTGTTTAAGCGCGATTGGGCCACGACTGGAAGCGTAAATTCTAAACTTTGATAATATATTTTCACTATTATTAGTAAGAATTGGTGAAAAACCAGACCCCAAGCTAAGCGTCGGGATTGATTTATAAAGCACATAATGCATTCGCCCCACCCCTTTAAATGAAGATGAAGCAGCACCATTAATTTGGTCATTGCTTAATCGGACACCACTGTTAACACCTTCGGCTTCAATAAACACTGAATCTTGCGCGTTACCACCAGTGCCAAAAGACATAAGCGGGCTGGTGCCGGACTCAAGCGCCGAATCACCCAAACTATTGAAGGCAAATCTCACCGGTAAAGAAGCAGTATTAGTAGCGGTGGAAGTGGTCGTATATACAACAAAATTTAAGTTGTTAAAATCAGCAACCACTGACGGTCCAACGCCGGGAATATCCACTACCGTAGGCGTAACACTGCCCAATGGCACTGTTGACCCGTTATATAATTGAATTGACTGATAATCGTTGGCCACTTGATCACCCGGGCTGGCGTTAATTTTAATTAATACCCGATTAATTCGTACCGGTTCATTGCGCGCTAATAAACCAATGGTGATCTCACTATATATTATTGAATTATTAAAAAATGAACCAACCGCGTGAGCCTGATAAAGCCCGGTATTTGGTTGCAATAAAACATCTAAAGTGCCTTGTGGTAATGGCGCGCACTTGCCGGCATTACAGGCCTCGCCCGCCGCGCAAGTGCTAGTAACAAAGGCGATATTGTTGCCATCGCAAAACGCTTCTTTCACATAACCGGATAAAGCGGAATCAGCTAAACAACTATCCGCTTGTTCGCTCACAACAGTGCCATTGCTTAAACTAATCAAACGAGCGGATGAAGCGGTATATTGGTCAACGCCACTATCCAAATCCACGCAACGATTGGGGCTATTGTACACACATCGGCCCGCTGTGGAGGGAGTAGTGCCACAAGTAAAATTAGACGGGCACGAAGTGGTGCTAAACCTCGGGGAACCACCGATACAACTCCCCTCTTTTGCCATATTACCAACACAGGTGTCTATACCGGCAGAAATAAAAGCACCGGTACGGGGGTTGGACATACCAACCGTAGCGCGCGTGGTAAAATTTAAACCACCATCCGTATCTAAGCAATAAGGCGCTGTGGCCGTACAAGCAGTGTTGGTTGTTTTTAAACGCGTGGGAGAATAGCAACTATAAGTATATTTATTAGTACCGGAACATTTAGTTAAATAATTTTCCGTCACGACAATACCATTTGGTAATTGACGACAGGTGCCATTAACAAAAGTATCAACCGGACTGGGGCTCGCGCTCGTGGGCGTGCCCGCGCAAGGCGAACGCCAAATCAAACGATAAGTATTATCGTTTAAACAAACATAAGTATAATTTTTACCGGCCGTACAACGATTGGTGTATTGAACTTCGGTGGCCACCCCGCCCGCTATCGCCCGACAGGAGGAAACGGTGTTGTAATAAGTTGAACCGCGCGGCGGTGGTGAAAAACCAAACGCCGCCCCGCCCGCGAGGACAGCGGCGAGAGTGGCGACTGCTAATTTTAATTTCGTGACGCTTCCGGTTTTTACCCGCGTCAACGTATCCGTTGTTCCCATAGTTGCGGCCGTATTCATAATTTTGAAATTAATTCCATAAAAAATATGGATTAAAAGTTAGTTGATAATATTATACCACACTCGCCCCCCCCCCCGGCACAACCTATCTTAAATCCAGCTGTGGATAAGTAATTGTTTCAAACCCCGGGCGCAATGTCATTATATTGATTATCTGATATATTGGCTGTACTACTACTATCAATTTTAATGGCAGTAGTACCGGTGTTGAAAATAGAATTTTGAACAGTCAGAGCGGAATTGTCTAAAGCGCGGATGAAGGTCATGCCATCATTAGATAAAGTGGAATTGGTAACACTAACAGTCGCGGTTTCTACCCGAATCGCTTCGGAAACCGATAAAGTATAAATATACCCGTTCGGATAATAATTATTGCCGGCATAACGAATAATGGCGTTATTAATCACGCCGGTACTGCCGGACTTAAATCTCATTCCCTGCCAATCTTTGGCTTGAGAGGTGCTATCAATACTATAAGTACCAATAAATTTATTTAATTCATCCGTACTGAAAGATTGATCGCGACCGGAAGTAAAAATCGCCGGATTATCGGCAGTCGCGGTCATTTCTAGCGTGCCTAAAACAGTGATGCTAGAATCGTTATTATAACTTTTTAACACTGCTCCCGGGCCAATAATTAATTTTTTACCAGCGGGAATAGTATAGGCACTTAAAAGATATGGGCTATTAGCGGCGGTTAGGGTTAATTCATTTTCCAATTGATTGCCAATTAGCGCTATTGTACCGATATTGTTATCACGGGGCGAACCATAAACCATGGAACCACCATAAGTGCGTGGAGTAAAGCGGGGGCCTTGGTTACTTTGCCAAGTTGACGCAACACTGCTAGCGCCATATTCATCAATTCTTTCCATACTGCGAAATTCACTACCACCGCCCACAAACCAACCCCCGGACGCATCCACGCTATCAACAACATTTCCAGCTGAATCAATTAATTCAATTTTGGCACCGCTATCGCTAATATCGCTATTGGAAACATAAATAAAATCAGCAGTTACATTTTTAATAGTATTATCAGAAGTACGTTCAAATAAATAATAACCATGTGGAGCGATAACACTGTTGTTAATTTTTTGAGCACTAAGATTAACGCCATTAACTCGCAAATGCCAACTATTGCTCCCACTCCAATTCATGGCAATAGTCGCGTCCGTTGTGTTATATAATTCAAACCATTCGTTATTTGCATGACCACTATCAGTTCCAGCCCAAGCAATTTCATTAATTACAATTTCGGCAACTGGGACAGGTGGATCAACTTCAAAAACCGCTGATACAGATAAATCGGCGACTACATTGATATCAGTTCTACTGGTACTCGTAACGTTGTCACTCCAATTTACAAAATGATAACCAAATTCAGGAGTAGCGGTAACGGACTCACCACTACTTCCTTCATCAATAACTTGCGTGGAAGAACCGGTGATTGAGCCACCAGCGCCAGAGGAATATATTAAGATATAAGTCGTTGTGGGGGTTGTGGTGGCAGTCTCAGGAGTAGTTGTGGGCGTTTCTGGAGTTGTGGTAGTAACATCGCCATCGTCCTCTTCCTCGGATTCTAAAGGTGTTGTGGTGGTTGTTTCGGTGGTAGTAGTGATGGTGGTAGTGGTGGTAGTGATGCTATCATCGTCTGCGGGCGTTGAGGATGTTGTAGTTGTAGTTGAGGTTTCAGTGGTTGTGGTGCTTGACGTTGCAATGGTGGTATCATCGGCAGAAGAAATAATTTCGTCCACATGATAAATTACCGGTGCCGGAGGTGGCGCCACCGCCAATGGTAAAGCCGGAGTGGGCGCGGGGGCAACTGGCGAGGGGATAATTAGCGGTGGTTGAACCGGCAGAACCAAAGGTGAGGTCGGAGTGGAATCTGGCTCAGAGGTGACTATCGGTATAATAGGCGGAGTAGGAGGCGAAGAAACCGGAGCCGGGACCGATGGCACGACCGCCGGTGCTGGTTCAATAATAGGAGCAGACAAAATCGGCTCGCTGTTAACAGCCGCTGATAGTTCGCTCACGGCCTCGGCTGAAACCGATTCAGCGGTATTACCTTTAATTTTATTCCAAATATCTCCGGCTTTATTAATTAATCCGGCGACAACCGTATCCCACACCCCTTTGGGGTTAATATAAATTAACGGAACTTTATCATGCACAGTTTGATCTTCGGCCTGTTCAATAAATAATCGGATCACGCCGGCGGTGTAACCGACGGCTTTTGGTAATAAGTTTTGGGAGTAGGAGGTGAGGATGGTGTTGTTCAACGGCGCTTGCTTTGTGTCTAAAACAAAATTATCTTTCCAGTTTTTACTACGAGAAGATTTCCATACTAATAAATTATCACCATTTTTATTTTTATAATAAGCGTCAAATCCAGCATCTGTTTCTATTTCCTTGATATCACCCTTAATTGGATAATCATAATTTTTGCTTTCAATAGTATCGGCGCTAAAAAAATTCCCATTAGAAAATTTGGCCACGCTATCAAACGCGCCCTCCAGTGAATCAACTTTTTGAAATTGCGATAATTTTTTAATATCCGGCACTAATTTATCCCAATTTGTTTTGACAAATTGTTCATACGAATCCCCGGTCGGATGCGGGTCGTCGCGCGTATGCGCCGGCACGCTCGCATCGGCAATTAGGTGGAGAGTGTGGCCAAGAGTAATAAAAGCGTCTTTTTCATTGGCTTTATAATAATATAAAAACGCTTTTTGCCAAGAATTATCACCCATTGAAAAATTTTGCTGGTTAAACGGGTCTTGCGCCCATTTTTTAGAAGATTGATAGCGGATGTTGTTAAATAGTAACCCGCGGTCATTAATTGGGTCATAAAAATGATTAAGCCAGCGGGTGGGGGTATCTTCTTCAATCGCGCCCTGTTTCATCCAGCCAATTTGTTCAGCGGTTAAATCAGGGTTAAATTTGGCGTTATAAACTTGGGCCGCTAATTCCACGATATTCGGGTGGGCGATATTGCTATCGTACCCTAAAGCCGGTTCCGGACCGAAAATATCTGAACCAAAAATACCAAATAAAAACAAAAAGATAGCGACAATAGTCGCGTATAACGCCCTTTTCCCCCTCCTTGACATATGCTTATAATATACCTGTCATCCCCGCGTAAGCGGGGATCCAGTCGTCGTATAAAACGGCTGAGCTAAATTTCTGGATCCCCACTTACGCGGGGATGACAATGAAAAATCAAAGTGATTTAATCAACCAGATACCTTCAGAATTTTTTTCAAAAGACAAATATTCTTTTAACTTTTTGTCACTATCAATCACACTGTAAAAATAAGTCGCCAAAGTATCCCCCACAAAATCCTCTTTTATCTCTGTATCCAAATCCCCCACCATTATTCCCAACTCCCCTTTGGCTTTCACTCGCGCCAAACCCGCTTTCATCCCCTCCCAATCCCCTTTGGCAAAACAACATTCCACTGCCCCATCCAAATCGCCCGCCTTCAACCGCTCCACAAACATTTTATGCGTCTCCTCCGGTGTGCGTGTGGTTTTAACATCCACATTTAAATATTGCGGATATAATTTATTAAGTTCTTCCAAAGAATAATCCGAATAGGGAAAAGTCGGGCGCGCGGTGCCGGTCAAAACCCGCTTTTGTTTATTTAAAAACCAGGCGTAGGAACCAAAAATAATAATTAACGCCAATAAAAAAATAACCGCCCCGGACAAGGCAAATTTAAGTGAACGAGACATAGGCAAATAATATTTAAATAAAAATATCCCGACCAGCGGGATTTTCCACCCTCCATTAAAAATTATAACATAAATTAAAACTTCGAACCAGCGCTAGAAATGACAACTGTGGATAACTACACTAACACCCTCAATAATAAATAATTGTTGTTAATTCCCAAAATAGTTGTTAATTCCCATTTATTCAGCTATAATATACTAATTACTTAATTTACCTAAAACTTTAATATGCCGGAACTAAACGACGCCCAAAAATATTATCTTAACGGTTTTGTGCAAAAACAATGGCGCGAAACACCGGCGCTGACGCAAATTATCAATTGCGTGCGCGCGCTCTCCGCCGGCCAAATCAAGCCCGGATTTAGTTTAGACACCAAATACAAAAACAGCCGCGATTTGCGCCCTAATGTAAACGACTATGACCCGGCCTTTTTGCAAATACTCGCGGACAACGACATCCCACACCTGCTTAAAGAAGTTACGGGTGAAGATTTATTACTAACCCACATTCAACTGCGCATCTCTTACCCGGGCGCAACTTATATGGACTGGCACCGCGATACCCATATTTACGGCGGAAAAATAATTGGCAACGTCCCGCCGGTACATAAAATAATTTTCTATCCGGAATTGGTTGGCGACAACATCCCCAAATTAAAAGTAATCGCCGGCAGTCAGCGTCGCCAATTTAGCCATCAAATAATTGATTTACTGCAAACGCAATTGTGCCGTCGCACGGTAATCAAAAGTTCTAACAGCGATTTTTTGCTGTTTAACACCGCCATGTTCCACGCGGTAGTGCCGGAACCGTCCCAAACCGGCTCTTGGCGGGTAATTTATTCCTTCGCGCGCGCTTTCCAAACTGTAAACTATGATGATTCGCAAACATTAATAGAAAAATACCAAAAAATATTGAACACTCCCAACGCGAATAATTAATATTAAACTAAACACACTTAAATCAAAACGAGCGCGGCGACTAGCCGGGCTCGTTTTGCCTCCTCCTCTTTCAATTAGTGAGTATTATAGCACAAAATCAGCCAACAAAACAGAATAACCGATGCCCACTGTGGATAAGTTGGCTGCCTGCCCCGTAGCGAACGCAAAGCGTTCTGCTACTGGGGTGGATAACTGATAAAATTATTCACCATTGAATTTAATTAAATCAAAAACTTCATAACCACGATCAAGAATTTTTTTTACTCCGCCTAAATCCGGCAAACTCACCACAAACCCACACCCAACTATTTTCGCGCCTAACTTTTCAATTAAATTACAAGCGGCTAAAGCCGTGCCACCGGTCGCGATTAAATCATCAATTAGTAGAACTCTCTCCCCCGCTTCAAAAGCATCCAGATGCGCTTCAATTTTATCTTTGCCATATTCCAAATCATATTCCTCCCCCATTACGGCGGCTGGCAACTTGCCTTTTTTACGAATTGGCACAAAACCAACACCTAACTTCTCAGCCAAAATCGCTCCAATTATAAATCCCCGTGCTTCTATCCCCGCCACTTTATCAATAGACCATAACTCATAGTGTTCATAAAAAAGTCGGGCGGTTTCAGCTAGTCCTTGGGCATCTTTAAACAAAGTAGTAACATCGCGAAACATTATTCCCGGTTTGGGAAAGTCCGGTATGGCGCGAATTTTATTTCTAATTAATTCAGACACAATTTATTGAATATTTTTAATAGTGGCAACTAATAATTTAGTAACGTTGTCGGCGTTTTGTCTAAATATTTCATAAACCGCTTCCCAAGTTACCGGTGGCTCGTCTTCTTTCCAACAATCATAATCAGTGGACATCGCCACTGCCGCGTAAGGCACGCCGGCTTCTTTGGTCAAAGCCGCCTCGGTGGCGATAGTCATATTAATCACATCCGCCCCCCAAGCGCGAAACATTTTGCTTTCCGCGCGTGTGGAAAAACGCGGACCCTCTATTGTTATAACTGTGCCAACCGGATGAAATTTTAAATTCAATTCTTCACAACCGGCAATCAAACGCCGGCGCAAATCACTGTCAAACGGATCGGCCAAAGAAGCATGCTCGGGATGTCCTGACTCAAATTTTTCAAAAAAAGTATTAGTGCGTTTGCGGGTAAAATCAATAAACTGATCCAAAATCACTAAATCACCACGGCCAATTTGGGCGCGCAAAGAGCCCACAGCCGTGGTTGCCAAAATATACTGCGCTCCCCAATCTTTTAAGGCGCTCACATTGGCGCGATAGTTGACTTGTGAGGGTGGTATAGTGTGGTCGTGGTCATGGCGGGCCAAAAGCGCAACCTCTGCCTGCCCTATTTTACCAACGCGCAAACAAGAAGAGTGTGCGCCATAAATTGTGTCCACTTTTAAATCAATCGCGTCCACCAAAATATCCGGATTATCTAAACCAGAACCACCAATAATGCCAATTTTAACAGACATAAAATTATTGAGTGCTACTGGTCGCAAACTTAAAAAATTCCTTTAATGTTTTTGGCACTGGCAATTGGGTAAGATTTGATAATTCATCACGCTTATGCTTAACACTATCCGCGCCGGTGAACCGATACAATTCACTCCACCAATAAAGCGCGTCTTTGAATCGGCCTTCGCGCTCGTATGCTTTGGCCACGAATTCCAAATGCGCCGGATCGTTAAATCTCACTCCTCGGTTAACGGCCAAATCAAAAACCGGAATCACTGCCAAATAATCACGTTTAAAATAATAAAATCTGGCTAAATTATAATACCCCTCGGCGGCATAAGGATATTTTTCCACCAGTGGCTTGATTCTCTCTATCGCCAAATCAATATCACCGGTGCCGGCCAAAAAAGTCAATTCGGAATAGTCAATTTGTTGACGACCAACAGACAATTCGCGTCCGATTTTATATTGCTCGGCAATTTTATCTTTTAACGGCAAATCAAATAATAAATATCCGCCCCGCATTAAATCACTATAAACCAAACGCGCCCGGACATCGTTCGGGTGGCGATTGATATAAACGGAAAAATCATCATAAGCGACATCATATAATTTCCGGGCCGTACTCGTGCTACTGCCATATAAATCCGGCAAAACAGTCAGAACATCACTGGCAAAATCCCAGCTGATATCATCAGTATATTGTCCGCGCCAATTTTTCGCCGCCCCATAAGCAGTGAGAGCTTGGGGCACGTTGTGGCCATAAACCAACAAACCGCGCGCGGTGTAACCGTTATGATTGGCCAGAGCGGTATTGGCATCGGTTAAAGCGATAATAATAAGCCCCGCGACCGATATCAGCGCTACCTTGCCCCACCCGACCGACCTCGCTGGAACAACCGGCCCGGGCGCGTTTTTAAAATTAACCTGCACCCAAGCTAAAAATAAAAATAAGCATAAATACGAAGTTAAATCGGCAAACGCAAAAAAATCATGAATAGACCGGCCCACCAAAAAAGCGCTTCCCCACGCCAATAAATCCAAGGATTGATTGTCTTTTTTGTACACCCGCCCTAACTCATAAAAACCCGCTCCGATCAGTGTCAGATACGCCATTAGTCCCAATATACCCTCGGTCGCCAAAATATTAATAAAAAAATTATGGGCGCTGTCAAACCAGGTTTCCTGAAAACCGTATTTCAAAAATTCCGGATTATAAAATTTGTTAAAAACATAATAATAATTATTCGGTCCCCACCCCAGCAAAGGCCTTTCCGCAAACCCCTTTAACCCGGCCTGCCAAGCCATGAGACGGGTACGGGCGGTGCCTTCCAGAGAGAGGTTGGCCACGCGCCCGATAATCGGCAACGACTTGACAAATACGGTTTGACGAAAAGCAAAAGACCCGGCTCCCAAAATTAACAGCCCGGCTATCAACCCAAGGGCGATTTGTTTGGTTTTTTTCTCTCCTCGCCCTAAAATTAAATAAATTAATCCCACAGTCGCAAGCCCTCCCAGCAAGCCCAAAAAAGTGCCACGCGTGCCGGCGATAAAAATTCCTATCAACCCAAAAATGGCAGCGGACGCGGCCAGCCATTTCCCAACACCGACTTGTTTCCTAAAAAAATACGAATTAACACAAAACAGATATAGGCCGAAACCGGCCAGATAAATGGAATTGCCCAAAGTGGAAACAACTTGGCCGGCGCCGCGGTTATACAAAAAATCCGGTGATAACTTTTGCGTAAGGCCGACACCGACGGCCACTACCCCCACCCCGCTTAAAATCCCCAACAATCTTTTCCAATCTTTCGCCTCGGGAAAAAAATAACCGGACGCGTTAAATAAAATAAAATAATGAACAATGGTAAAAACCCCCAGCATTCTCTCTTGATTGTTCCAAAGGCTAAACCGCCAATCATAAGAAAAAATAGTGGCTAAAATTAAAACCGCTAAATAAGCGCCCAACGCCAAAGTTAAAGGTTGCTTAAAAATATTTTTCCACTGCCATTTTTCGACCTCACTCCATCCGGCCAAAACCAACACCATCCCGGTCAACACCATTACCGTCTGAAAAAATAAGGCCTTGGGCACGATAAACGGAAAGGTAAAATAAGCCGGCAAAACAATCAGCGGAGTTAATAAAGACAGATAAACCAAGATCCGACCGATTTTTTTTATTAGTTCAGGGCGCATACAACTAAAAATAATTAAAAACAATATATCCATAATAGCAAAACCCCGCCCTTTATTCAAG
>MFRE01000005.1:6124-24078 GCA_001784475.1 Candidatus Magasanikbacteria bacterium RIFOXYD2_FULL_41_14 | reverse complement strand
GGAGAATACGGTCCCGT
Organism: Candidatus Magasanikbacteria bacterium RIFOXYD2_FULL_41_14; assembly: GCA_001784475.1. Classification (GTDB taxonomy): domain Bacteria; phylum Patescibacteriota; class Patescibacteriia; order Magasanikbacterales; family GWA2-37-8; genus XYD2-FULL-41-14. Next base: position 24,061 of record MFRE01000005.1, on the reverse strand, counting down.
CCAGGGTGGAATCGTCCAAGGCAAGCAAGTTGGTGTAATTGCCACTCGCTTTTTGAGGAGACAAGTAATATGTGCCTCCGCTTTGGGTTAATTCCGCGCCCGCGTCGGTATTTTCCAAGCGCACGCGTACGTTATCATCATCAGCCGGGGTGGTGAAACCGGTCAAAGTGGCTGAGATGGCGTAGGTGTTCTCGGTACCGGCGTCAATCACTTCTTCCGCAGTGGTCGGCCAGACAACGTAGAAGTATTTGGCGGTTCCGGACGGAAATACCGTGGCGGAAGTCACCGAACCTTCTAAGCTCGCGCCTTTCCAATCAAGGACAAGGACATCGCTGCTAACGTCGGCGCCATTCTTGTAGAACTTAAAGGTCTCAAGGTCATAAGAATTATTGGCAGTGCCAACATTATCCGTAACCAACAGACCAAATCTAAGTTGTTTCAAGGCAACCGGCGCTCCATTGGCCTTTACTTTAAAGGAATAGAGCGTATTGTCATTGCCATTGTACAAGGTGGAACCCGGATTTACGTAAGTAAAGGTCGGATAACCTTTGTAAACCACGGCATCATTGCTGGCTAAAGCCAAGGCAGTGGAACCGTTAAAGGCGGTCAAAGAAGTACCGGACAAAGCGCCTTTGGCCTCAACATAAGAGGTGTCATGGCCATTGGTGCCGTCGCCCAATTTGACATACGGGCTAGTGGCCGCGGTCAAACCGGCTTCAGTGCCTTTGAATACGCCTTTCACCAGCAAGGTGTCGTCGGTGGATTTGCCAATATGCAAAACGCCGGCGGCCATATTGAAGGTGGCGGTGTAACCAATCGCGAGATAAGCATCGGTGGAAGATACCACAGACGCGCTACCCACGAGAGTTTCCGCTCCAGAACCAATTTTGTGATACAACTTCAAACCATTGTCCGTAAAGTCATATTTGACATTATCGCCGGTAGCACCCAAAACATTGAATACTAACTTGGTGATGTCCACATCTTCGTATAAGGAATCAGCGGACAAAGTCAACAAGGTTTCTTCAGTGCCGGTGCCGGAAGCGCCAACCGCGACCACGTGAGCGGACGGATTGGAAGCAGACAAGGCAAAGGTCAAAGTAGCCGTGGAGTTAATGCTGTTCAACCAACCATTGCCAGTGCCGGCAATAGTGGCGGCAGTGCCGGAAATAGCACCAGAACCAGCCACATTGGCGGTAGCGGTGTTACCAACATAATAGCTGGTACCGGTGTTGCCAGCCACATCGGCTTTGACATACACAATCTTAGTAGTACCTTTGGTAACCTTCAGGTTGGTAAGACCGGTGAACTGGACATAGTCTGGTTGACCATTGGTCAAATTCTTGGTAGTGCCATACTGAGTACCATCTGTGCCCACCAACATAAAGTTGGAAAGGTCAGAGTTGGCCGAGCTATCACCGCTGGCAAAAGTAGCCAAAGTGGAAGAACTTACTTCCACTTTAACAGTGGTAACATTCACATCCTCATAAGCACCGCCGGTTAACTGCAAGGTGCCCAAAGTTTGTGAGCTGGCGTTCAATACGACATTGTTGGTCGTGCCCGCGCCCCAAGTAATGGTAACGGTCGGGGCGGCAACAGTCATCGTCTTGCCGGTCGCAGAACCGGTTTCAACAATGTCCTGGCCGGATGAAGCGCCGGTCGTGGTTAAATCAGAATCAACAGTCGCGCTAACGACCGCGAATTTGATGTAACTGGCCGAGGCATCAGTCGGAACATCAGCGACAACTTTCAACAACTTGTAAGAATCTTTCGGAACATTCAAATTAAAGCTGAAAGTGGAAACACCGGCGGCCGGGGCGGCCACAGCCGTACCCAACTGCACCGGGGTGGTGCCGGACATATCATACACTCTGACATTGGTAATGGCGCTGTCAGCGGTTTCGATGGCGTCAGTAACGCCGGTATCGGAATCCTCAAACGCGCGCAAGGTCAAAGCGGTAACATTCATATCTTCACTCGCCGCGTACAATTTGACATGAGCAAAGTCATAGTCATTAGTACCTTTGGCGATGGAAGTGGCGGCCGGGCTGTTGTTGTCCAAAGACACGGTCATCGTACCGCTGTTAGAGTTGCTGAACAACGTAACAGTGGAGTGAGCCGCGCCCACACTGGACAAGCTGATATCAGACGGGTTCAAATACTCGCCTGAAGCCGAGCCCTTGGCTTTAACAATTAAATCAGTGTTGGTGCCGGTACCAATAAAGACATTGGCAACGGTGCCGGTCCAGGCCGCCGCGGTATTAACATCGGCGTAAACATGGACAACGGTATTCTTGCTCTTCGCCACCGAGAACAAACCTTCATTGGTGTCTTCAAAGGTGACATAAGAACCACTGACGCTCTGGGAGGAACCGACGGCGGTTTCCAAACCAGTAGCTTCGTCGTAGGTGTAAAGTTCAAAATTGGACAAATCAGTGGAGCTTACACCAGAACCGGATACTGTCAAGCGCAAACGAGTAACGGTCGCGCCTTCGGTAGAACCGGCGGTAAATTTGTAAGCGGCTAATTTGTTGTGGGCAACGCCATCAATCAAAGCGGTAGAAACCGGCAAAGTGGCGGTGTTTCTGGTAATGGTCAAAGTACCTTGAGAAATGGTGTGATTACCGGTTGTCGGTGAAGACAAAGCGGTAAAGGTAGCAGCATTGTCATTGGTAACGATGATTTGAGCCTTGGAAGACTCACCGGTAACAACGACATCTTTGTATTGAGCAATTTGCAAATTAATGGTTTTGCCCAAGCTGTCTTTGATACCGCCTTTGATGTCCGCGTACAAGCACAAATCTTTGCTCTTGCTGGCATCAATATGGAATGGTTTGCTATTTAAGTCAAGGGTAACAGTACCATTGGACTCAAAATTACCGGCAGTGGAACCGACTACCAACGAACCCTCTTTCAACACAAAGTTGGAAAGGTCATCATTGGCAACAGTACCGGCATTGGTAAGAGTCATAGACTTCAAATCAACACCTTCACCGGCATTAACATCAAAGTTATAGCAAGCTAATTGCTGATCGGTCGCACCGGAAATAAAGGCATCAGCAGCCGGGCTGGCTAATGAATCAACATCAACCACCGCCGGGGTAACAGCGTGATACTGCATCGCGTAACCGGCCAACGGCAAAGCGGCCGACACGGTACCCGCGCCTTCTAATTCAACTGTCGTCACGCTCAAATAATCATTGGTGCCGGAAGCAGAGCTATAGGTATCGGCCTTGATGGTCAAGGTCTTGGTTACGCCCGCCGCGACATCAAAATTCAAATTATTAAAGGTGGCTAAATGGGTGTTGGTATTAATCGCTTGATCAGAGCCAACTTGTTTGGCGCCATCGTACAAGCGTACAGCGGTAATATCAGCGTCAACGCCCAAACCATCTCTCTTCACCACGATTTTGTCCACGCGGACACCGGCGGCTGAGGTGTTTTGAACGGTAACTTTGGTGAATTCAGCGTTATAAGCGCCTTTGGCAATATAGCCAGCGGCCGGGGTGTTGGCAGCCAAAGCTACCACGACGGTACCACCGGTTGTAACAACCGTGGAACCGGTATCACCGGTGACGCGAGCGGCCAAAGTGGCATCATAAGCGCTGACAGCTGTGCCCATGGTGAACCCGGTGGTTGCGGCCAAGGCATAAGCATTGGTGGTCTTGTAGCGATTGGCGGTTAAACCGGTATCGGTAACCTCGCTCAAAACTTTACCAGCGCCAACAGCGTAATACTTACCACCATTTGACACGAGCATACCTTCGTGCGGTACAGCTTCAGTCAATTCAGCGGCAGTGGCAACAGCCTTGTTGAGCAATACCCAAGAGGCATTGTCAACTTTGAGCAATTTTCCACCGGTATTAGCCATTGTCTTATATTTGCTACCGTATAAAGCCGAGGCGGCAGAGTCAGAAATTTTCTGCAATTTTCCACCTGGTACGGCCACATACAATTGGTCAGCATTCATCTCTTGGAAAAGCAAAGTGCCCGGGCGAGCTAAAGCAACACCAGTGGCAGACAAAGATGACATACAGGCCGATGTTACAGTAGTATAATACTTGCTGTAATTATTGTCAGCGTTCCAAGATTTGAACACATCTCCTGACATAAAGTAGGAGCGAGTCAAATCGGCGTTAACGATCCAGATGTCTGGGTGATTAGCCCCGGAAGTCTTGATCATTTCACCAGCGGTTACAGTACATTCAGCAGCTTGAGCAGCCGACGGCATCAAAGCCGCGACACCCAAAGACCACATAATGGTTGTAGCCACTACGCCAACTGTAAACATTTTTTTCGTAAATTTTAATACGTTGGTCATATTTAATTAATATTCCCGAAGGCCACGCGCGCTTCGCAGTAAAACTGCGAAAAGTCGCAACCAACCAGGATCCCCAACTTAGAAACATAAAGTTTCCACGGTCAGGATACAAAGACCCTTACGAGCTCTTATGAGCCCTCAACCTTTGCAAGGATCGGATAAACAATTTTCTTTCTCTCCGGAATAGTTGCCATTTGAAAAAAGACAACCAGTCCGCAAAGAAAAAACTGTGTTAATTTCCGGTTTTAGCCGGAGTGGTATTAGCAGTAGTTTTGGCCGACGTCGCGCTATCAGTCGCTTTCGGGGTAGTAGTCATAATCACCTGCACCACTGCCGACGCACCCGTAGTAGGCGTGGTAGTCACTATTACTTGCAAAACCGCATTAGTACCGGTTGATAAAATCGGTGCTACTTCTTTAATTACTGTTGCCACCGGTAAAACCGCGTGCGCGTTGCTTAGAGTTTTATCGCTAAGTTTTTCGGCAACATCTGTAGCCGCGGCCGCTTCTTTCATTTTGTCAACTGCACTTACTAAATCGCCTTTGTCCAATAAATCTTTGGCTTCACTAATTTTTTGATCGGCTACGACTTTGGCCGCTTGAGTTTGTTCGGCTGCCACTTTTGTTTCTGCCACCACCACATCAATCCGATCGGATAGGGCTTTGGCGCTAGCAGTCGCACCGCTGGCGCTGGATTCTTTTTGTACACCAGCTTGCGCTGCTTCCATTACTACATTGGCCGCGTCAATACTTTGTTTGTTGTTGCCAACACTAGTAACTACGGCGTCTAAAGTATTTGAAATTTCTTTTTTAACTTCGTCAGAACTGACAGTGGTATCACCATTCATTTGTTTATTAACCAACACTTCGGTCGCTTTCACGCCCGCATCTTGCACTAAATTTTTAACATCCGAAACCGCTTGCGTAGTCGCAGTGGCCACAGTTGTGCTTGGGCTAGCGAGCGAATTAGTTTTTACTTCCTGCAAAACATTATTAATCTGTTCAATATCCTGCTTCACTTCTTTAATCACGCTCGCGCTCATGGCACCATTTTGCTCAGCACTTAAATTATTATTAACATTTTGAATTTCTTTTTTTAAATCATTAACTACTTGGGCAACTTTTTCGTTCTTTTTGGGATCATTACTTTTAACAATTTGTTTGGCTTCTGTCGCCCGACGCTTGGCAAATTCAGTGTGTAATTTGGTTTCAGTGGTTTTAGCCCCAACTGCTGTCGCCACTGCCACTTGAGTTTTCTCGGCCGCGCGTTTGGCCGGATACAACCAATCGCCTGGCAAAGTGTTGTAGGCCGCATCCACAGTTGTCACCCAACCGGAGGTCGCCACCATCATCACTACCAACAGCACTGCCACCGGTCGCACAATACTATATACAAATGATTTGGGTAAAAAAATTGATAGGCCGGTCCAAACATTATCTATCTTATATGAATGCTTGGCTTCAGGTTCTACCGTATTTTTAATTTGAGACAACAAAAGCGAGCGGCTATTTTTTAGCCACTCTTCACGCGGACGGACCTCACTATGTTTCAGAGCTTTTAATTGTTCAATTAACTCACGCATAATTGACACTTGTGTGACCCCGATGAAAATTGGGATCCAGACATTTTAATAATCACTCCGCTGATAACTTTTTACTGATTACTTTCTACTATCTCCTTTAGTTTCTTTAACGCGCGGTGCAAAGTAACTCGTACCGCCACCTGCCCCTTGCCGGTTATTTCAGAAATTTCCGCTATATCCAATTCGTCCACAAACCGCAAAGTTATCACTTCCTGATATTCTTGCTTTAATTTTTTGATTGCCAATAAAATTTTCTGCGCGTCTAGTTTGTCGGTCAAATCTTCATACCATTTACCAGTATCAGCCACATCCAACGCGACATCATCTTCTAAACTGCCAACATCTTTTTTAGCGCGATAAAAATCTACTATTGAATTTCGTGCTACCCGATAGAGTAAGCCAGAAAAACTTTTTAATTCTTCATCTTTGTGTGAGGCCACGTAGTTCCAAGTTTTTAAAAATATTTCCGAAACCAAATCTTCCGTGTCCTCGTGGCTACCAACTTTAAAATAAACAAAACGATAAATCCGAGTTACGTAAATATCATAAAGAGAGGCGAAGGCATCTGGGTCGCGTTTTGTTTGAAGCTGAAAGATAAGAATTTTCTCGTTCCAGTTGCCAATCATTATAGTAGACGTTAAAAGTGGATAAATGTTACACTCCCCATTGATATAGCCAAAAGTCACAGATAAACGGGAATAACCAAAAAGGGCGCTATTAAGCGTGAAAATATAATATCAAATCTCAGATAAAAAGGCAATGGTGGCAATGTTGCCAAATATACCTGTCATCCCCGCGAAAGCGGGGAACCAGTCGTGACACATTGCAATTAAGGCAATTTTTGGATCCCCGCTTTCGCGGGGATGACAGATTAAGTAATTTTTGCCTTTTGGAGACAACCCTATTCTAATCTAGGCTGACAAAGGTTAAAAATTACCAGAATAAAACAAAAATTGATGCTGTTTGTATACGCTAGCGTATACAAACTTATTTAAGCAAAAATATATAGCTAAGATTAGATAAATAAAATGATGATTAAAAGTTTGATTACACAAGCGTACACAAACTTAACAAAAAAATGATTTTCTGACAATTTTTAATGAAAAAACCGCCGGTCGGGTGAACAAACAGGGGGTATTGACAAAAATGCCAAAATGTGCTATAGTTTGTATACACAAGCGTACACAAACTTGAAATTTATCAAATATCAAGTTTTACCCAAAAAACATAAAAAAATGGGCCTGTGGATAAACTTGCCAATAATAAGTTGGATTTGTCTAAGATACTATAAATAACAGCATATTACTCTCTTTTATGTCTCCATTTCCAGCGAAGCATAATGCCTCAGAACCAAAGGAGGTTATCCGCTTATCAGTATCAGAAGCTGCCAAACTGTTTGGCGTAAGTCCTCTAACTGTCAGACGGGCTATAGCTGCCAAAGAAATAACTTACGCTGTTGTTGGCGGGCGCTACAAAATTAGTTTTGAGAGTTTGGTAAAATGGTCGCAAAGGCATACTACTGTTCGCAACAAAACTGCCAGTCGTGGTATTGGTCAATATGTGGATAAGTGGAAAATTAAAAATACTTTATTTTCTCCCAACCCAAAAATTATTAAAACCGAAGATAAGCTAAAAACTGATGACCCAACTGCTTTCACCAATACTCCGGAAATTACCCAGCAATAATTAAATTTTCAATCCGCCTCTTCACCTACCTACCCTGTCTAGCAGACAGGGTAGGTGGCAGGTCAAGGTGGATTTTTTATTTTACAAATCGGAACTGTCGCCGAATAGAGTTTTTCTGTCATCCCCGATTTAATCGGGGATCCATGGACAACGTATTTAAGCCAAGTTCCTGGATTCCCGCTCTAGCGGGAATAACAGTTGAGCCATTTGGCAACAGGGCCAAACCACACAAGGCAACTTCTAGTCATTTTTTATTAACGTTAAAAAATTGAATATTGTGGCCTTGATTTGCTCGGCACTCTCAAGTGCGGTATAATATATGTAATAATATTTTTATGATTATAAATTTATTGCACAAACATTACCGGTCGCGCTATCATGGTCAATACGCTCAAGCAAAAATTTTATTTGCGCTTGACCTAGTTTTACTATTCTCTCTTCTGGCTGTTTTAGGAACAATAATTTTTTTATCTTTTTGGAAGCCGGCAGTTCCGGAATGGGTTGGATTTAATATTTCATTTGGCACAGAACATCTTGAAAATGGTGGGCCGATTACTATTAATTTTGACTACAGCAACCGCTCTTCCCATCCTCTTAAAAACGTTCTGCTTACTTTACAGTTGCCACCTGACTTTCAGATTAAACCAGACCCGAATTTTACACCCGAATTTTCTAATCACTGGACTTTAAAAATTTCCGAAATTCCGCCCCAAAGCGCCGGCCAAAAACAAATCCACGCCATTCTTTGGGTCAAACCACAAACCAGTTCATTGGTTCGAGCCACCATGTCTTATGTACCGAATAACCTAACCGAACGCCTAGAAGAAAATAGTATATTTGTGGTAGCGCCTGTCGCCAGTGTTTTGCAAACTCAACTATCACTGGCCACCACCTCATCTTTGCCTCAGGCCAATGTCGCCTATTCATATGTTATTAAAAACACCGGCCCAAATAATTTATTAATTAATTTAGAATCAATTTGGAGCAACGACACAACTATATCAGCAACTCCACAAATTAGTTTGGCTCCAAATGAAACACGAACTTACACTGGCCTCTTAAAAATTCCATCCATACCACAAACGGCAAAAATTATGATTAAAGCCAGCGTACCAGTAAACGGCCATCTCATAACGCAGGCAGTGGATGCGGCCAACATTAAAGTTATCTGGCCGGAAAAATCAAATTCTCCAAGTGTACTCACTCCCGCGAAACAAACGGCATCAGCCCCACTGTCATCACCAACTATAGTGGCACAAACGCGTTACTATACTGATGAAGGCGATAAGCTTGGCTCTGGGCCAACACCGCCTCAATTAGGTCAAACAACAAAATATTGGGTATTTATTGAATTTAAAAACTTACCAAAACTTCTAAAAGATGTTAACTTCTCTGCCATTTTGGCTGCTGGTGCTGAGTTTACCGGCAAGCAAAGCGTGGCACTCGGCACGCCCCTAACTTTTGATGCGCAAACCAAAACAATTAGCTGGCATCACACCAGTTTAGGAGCTGACAGTCATGCTGGTTTGTATTTTGAAGTATCGGTTACCCCGACAATTGAACAATCAGCTGGTGTTGTATCTATTTTAAGAGATATTAAATTTTCCGGTATTGACGCGACTACTGAACAACAATTAATTATAACCGCACCCGATATTACCAATCACCTACCACCCACCGACCGTGGATCAAATTAAAATTAATAAAACAAAAAATCCTTTGCCAATTTTTGACAAAGGATTTTTTTAATCTTTTTATTCTTAAACTTGAACGGCCTTTTTTAGCTCTTCAACCTTATCAACTTTTTCCCATGGAAATTCCGCGCGTCCAAAATGACCATATGAAGCGGCAGCACGATAAATTGGCCGCAACAAATCTAATTGTTCAATAATTTTACCTGGCCGGAAATCAAATACTTTCTGAACTGCTTCGGCCAACTTATCATCAGCCACTTTGCCAGTACCAAATGTATTCACATGTACCGATGTCGGCTCGGCTCGTCCAATCACATATGCCACTTGCAATTCACACTTATCAGCCAATTCAGCGGCGACAATATTTTTAGCAACATAGCGGGCCATATACGCGCCCGATCGGTCCACTTTGCTTGGGTCTTTGCCGGAAAAACAACCACCACCGTGGCGCCCCATACCACCATAAGTATCCACAATAATTTTGCGACCGGTAAGTCCAGTATCGCCTTGAGGGCCGCCAATAACAAATCGGCCGGTCATATTGATAAAGAATTCCGTATCTTTATCCAAATAATGCGCGCATACCGGCTCAATTATTTTTTCTTGCACCACGCGACGCAATTCTTCGGTAGACACATTATCGTCGTGTTGCGTTGAAATTACCACATTTTTCAAACGGGTCGGCTTGCCATCCACATATTCAACCGCCACCTGCGACTTACCGTCTGGTCGCAACCAGCTAATCTCGCCACTTTTACGCGCGTCGGCCAAACGCATGGTCAAACGATGGGCCAGCATTATGGGCAGTGGCATTAATTCCGGAGTTTCATTGGCCGCATAGCCAAACATAAGTCCTTGGTCTCCCGCTCCTTGTTCTTCAGAATTGGTTTGGCTAACACCCTGCGCGATATCTGGCGATTGCTCATGAATTGCCACCAGCACACCAGCATGATCATAATCAATGCCATAAGCCGCGTCCGTATAACCAATATCTTTTAAAACATCACGCGTGATTTTTTGCACATCAACATAACCGCGGGTAGTTACTTCGCCCCCAACCACAATAAGACCGGTAGTGGTGAAACATTCCACTGCCACATGCGACTTAGGGTCTTGCTCTAATAAATTGTCCAGCACCGCATCAGACACCTGATCGCAAATCTTATCCGGATGGCCTTCGGTAACTGATTCCGACGTAAAAATATAATTTTCAGACATACATTTAAATATTAATTTGTCATTGCGAACGAAGTGAAGCAATCTCTCGTAGTTCAATGTAAACCTCGTTAGATTGCCACGGCCAAAAGGCCTCGCAATGACAGCGTGAAGACAGAAGGAAATTGTCGTTTAGTAATCGACCAAACACCCAACAACAACTAACACCGTCTCATTAAAACACCTTCATTATACTTAAAACCGTAAAAATTGTAAATATCACCATAATTAGAGCCACTGCCACCGGACTATAATGCAAACCATAACGGCTAGCCGGCAAATCCCCCACCCGGCGCGCCCGCCAATAAGTAAGTGCCATAATGGCCGAACTACTACCCACGAGCACCGCCCCCACGATATCCAAAATCGCCACAAAACTATCAATACCGACGAAAAATAAACAAATAGGAATTAAAATTACGATTAAGGTCGCCAAAAACGGATTAACTTTGTTGTCCCAAACCAAATTTTGCTTAATGGCGATGCCAAGCCCAATATAACCAGTGGCCATTGACAATACCGCGAATAAATTGGCAAACCAGAACACCGCCGGACCAAATTTTTGCCCCAAACCAATGGTCGCTAATTCAGTTGTACCCGCGCCCATAGAACCGGCCACCGCAAACGCGAATAAAATATAAACAAAAATCGGAATTAAAGTTCCCCAAATTAACGCGCGTTTAAAATGACGCTGTGATCCCGGTAAAAGCGCGTGCGCTTCAGCAATGGCCGGTGTGGCATTAAGAGCAAACAAAATCACACCGTAAGGCAAAAATATCTGCAAAGGATTAAAGACGGAAACCATACTGGCGTTGTAGTGTGGCAATAACCAAAAGGATAACCCGACGATAATGGCGATAACAATAAAACTTAAAATCCGATCCACATTTTTCAAAGCTTGCAAGCCACGCCAAACCACAATACTGGCGAGTGCCCAAAAAATAGTCCCCCACATTAGCGGCTCGCCGCCAAACATGGCTGACAATATCTGTCCTTCGCCCACCGTGTAAGCTAAAAGCGCTCCGGTGCCACCAAAAATCATTACCACCGACAAAAAATTTTTCGCCCACGGTCCTAAATAGTGCCCGGCCAGACCTGGTAATTGTAAACTCTGTTTAGTGCGCACCGCCACCTCTCCGGTCATTAAATTTAAATATAACATCACTATCCCCAGTACCAAAATATATAATAATCCCACCCACAGACCAACTTTCACTATCACATAAGGAATACCCAAAATACCGGCGCCAATTGTCATGCCGGTAATCATAAACACGGCTTCCGCCACGCTGGCCTGTGGCTTATAAACGCCTTGATGTAAAATTATGGATTTTTCTAACATATATAAAAATAATAATTTTAGTTATTAACTGATAGCAAGTTAATCCTATTAATAGCTTAATGTGGCCAAAAATTGACGAAAGTTTTTGGCTGTCATTCCCGTGAAAACGGGAATCCAGTCGCTCAATACTTTACTAATATATCACTAGATCCCCGCCTGCGGGGGATGACAATTAGAGAAACTAATACGACCTCTATTTTAGATAGTATATCACAATTATTGACAACAAACAAAAAACCTTTAAAAAAACGTGTAAAAAATTGCCAAAAAAACACTTTTATGCTATCATTAACTATAATTCCAACGATAATTTGCTAATTGTCAAATTATATGACCAGAGAATTAAACGACTTTATTTTGCGCTTGGGCGGCGATTTGAAAGATGAAGAAAAAACTGGCCAAGAAACCACACTAGGGCCTTTGCCAAAAGGCGAAATTCAAACCAGAAAAGAAAAAGAACCAACCCAAGAAGAATTAGAGCTTGTCAACAGGCAATATCTTAGCTATGGTGATGTTTATGACGAAAATGAAAAAAAGGGGGTATGGCAACATACCCACGATCAATCCGGCAACTTGACTGGTAGCTACCATAATTATTCTCGCGAACTTTACGACATTTTAAAATTAAAATCAAAAAGAGAACGTTTTGAAAAAACAGTCGCCAAATTGCGCGCCTATTTTGACGATGCTGTAAAAAAAATTGGATTAACGGATATTGATAAAACCAGCAAAAGCAATACCTGGATTTCTTGGGATATTGCCAAACAATCATATTTAGTAAAACATCCGGAAGGATCTAACCAGAATTATGAATTAGCCGACCCTCTTAACCCCGACAGTTCTGAAAACAAAAAAATTCTACAAGAAATTGCTGACCGCCATATTGGCTATGAGTTTTACCACCACATAATTAAATTATTAGCAGACGGCAAAAATTTGCCTGATATCATTAATGCTAAAGATCCATCAGAGAGTCAGATTGCTGCAATTATAGCTCCTAATGCTACCACTCTCAGTTCTTATGTGCTAGCTAAATTAGGCGGTCTGGCACGCCAAAACTTCAAAGTTGCCGATATGGAACCTGGCTTGGGGGTGAGTTCGACTGAACAAAAAACCAGCGCCAAACCAATCACAGAACCTCAATCAAAACCCAGAACAGAACAGGAGAAAAGAATGGCGTGGGTAAAATTAAAAATAGAAAAAGAAGCAACGCGCAGAAAGTTAGAAACCGAAAAAAAGGCCGTTAAAATATTAGATCCAGACCATGTTGTTCGCATTCCCAAAGATGTATTGCGCGCGGGTAGCGCCGATATTGTACGCGCAGGAATGAAGGAAGCTTTTAATAATACAGAGCTGTCCTTGATGACTGAATTGCAAAACAAAAAAAATGAGATGACGGCTATAAACGCCAAAATCGCCAAATTAAAAGATACTATCAAAAAAACTACCGAAGACATCGCCGAGTTAAAAAAATTGCAAACCAAAACCGGCGAAATCAAACCCGAAGGACCGCAAGGCCTGGATGATGTTATTGCCACCCAATTGAAAGAAAAAACCGTTGAGCTGGAAACTGGGCGTGCCGACTTAATAAAGGCGCAAGCGGAATTCAAAGAAAAACGCCGAGAAGAAATCGCGGCCGCGAAAGAATTGCGCCAATATCAGCGTGAAATAACTACACCCCAAAAAATTGAAAGAATCAAGCCAAAATTAATTGAATTAGCGCGCACAGAAAACGAGCGCCACGTCGAGCTTGCCACTGCGATTACTTTATTACCGGATGATGTTGTCGCGCAAATTTCTCGTTATGTTATATTTAAAAAATATGACGAATTGGCTGATTTAATTTTAGATGGTAAAAACGCCGACAATTCCTTGCCCCCCGGCGTAAAAGAGATGGTGGAGGCAGCCAAACAAAAAGTTGAGAATCTTGCTTCAGTGAAGGTTGAAACTCCCCCCGAAGAAGGTACACCCCCATCAGATGCTAACCAAAGAGTACGCGCTGAATTACAAAAAAAATTACATGGTCCAGGAATTACCATCCAACACACGGAAGCGCGCAACCAATTGGTAAAAATTCTGCGTTCCGAAGAAATTGATGACCCGCGACTTAATAATTGGTTCATACTTACCGCCCTAAACGAGGGCATGACTGGCGAAGAAGAAATCCGTCGCGCCGCCGGGGTCTTGGCAACGCGCACTGATTGGAGGACGCGTTTGGGAGATTTTGTGTCATCACCAAAAATTGCAAAAATCACTAACGAAGCGGATAAATCACTTAAACTTCTGGGCGGCTCATCGGCCAACAAACCGCCATCTTTTCAACCAATTTACAAGCCCCGCATAAATCGTCGGGCCACTGTTTTAGCTTGGCAAACAGAAAATGCCGATGAGTTAAAAAAATTAGAAAACGCGAAACAAGACGATACTGCTAATTTATCACAACCGAGAAAAAATCGCTTTGATTTGTTAAATAAACGGTTTCGTTGGATGACCAGTCGTGGTCGCATGAGCGAATATAAAAAACCTATTCGTACGGAATATCCGCGCTACGACTATGGTTGGTATCGTCAACGCGGTGTTGAAGAAAGAGTGGGCCGGCTAGCTCAAAGAGCGGCCGACAGAACCGCAGAGTGGTGGGGCCGGGAACAAGGCGGGGCGATGGGCAAAATAGTAGAAGAATCCCGACTTTGCACCGAAGAACTCCCCGACTTAGCGGAGATGCGAGATGATTTAGAAACAATACAAACTCTAACAAAAAATGTTGGTGTTATTTTAGGGCAAAAATTTAATAATTTATTTCAAACCGCTCTGCCCAAAAAAGTGGAGGTGGCAAATGTTGCTTTAACAAAAAAACTTGATGCGCTTAGAAAATACAATAAACTAAAAACTCAACTGGAACAAGCCAGCGCTTTGGTGGCGCCAATGGCCGAAAAAGCCCAAGCGGCCACCGAAATAGAGGCGGCAACGCCCACCGGACAAGAAGAACCGGAAGAAGTGGAAAAAACCAATGCGGTGGCGAAAATAAGCGGACTGTTTAAAAAATTAATAGGCATCATCACCAAGTCAAAGTTGACGAAAAACGGAGAGACCATAAATCAAGAGGTACTGTCAGAAGGCGCTACGGACGAAGAGAAAGCCACTGCCGAAGCCACCAAAATAAAAGCTGCCGAAGAGGCGGTTGCAAAAGCAGCTGAATTGGCTAATCAAAAATTACAAAAAGAGGCCGCCGTAAAAGTAGCTAATCAAGCGTCCAACGAACTAAAAACGCAACGCTCTTTAGTTGAAGGTTTAGAAAAAAAACTAGCAGAAGCCCAAACTGAGTTGGAAACCGCTGGCGAGGAACTAATTGGTGCGGCCGCCTTTTGTAATTATGGTGACGGTGGACAACAAGAATTTTTAAATAATTTGATGAACCAATCAATTGGCGAGTTAACTGACCAAGCACGCGATTTGGCTAAATCAATAGAAAGATTGCAAAAAAAGATTGACGGTAAGCCAAGAGCAGTAAAACGAGTATATGAAAAAATAAAAATTGAGCTTGCTGAAGCCAAGGAAACATTGGCTAAAATACTAAACAAAAAAACCAGAAAAGAAATGACAGCCGAAGCAACGGCATCAAAAGAATTTATTGACGAAACGCAATTGTCCGGACAAAAAAAAGTATTATTGGACGAAATATTTAATATATTTAAATCAAAGAAAAAAGCGCGGTTAATTGCTGATAATCCTGAAAATAAACCGAGCGACCAAAAAGAAGGCGCATATTTGCCTCCTGATAATTTTGATTTTCCTGATCCTGGTTATTACCCCAACCTACCACCAACACCGGCCCCAAGAGACCAACAAACCGAAGTGACTGAAGCCAAACGCGTAGCTGAGCGTCAAGAATTAGAAGTGACAGAAGAAAGTTTACAATCAACTCTACGGAAATTAGCAAACGATATCTACCACGGAAACATATCGCCCTATGACTGGGAACAGATACGTGGGGCGATTATAGGCCCGGCATTAGTACTGAAACAAATCCAAGAACGCGATAAGAGAATATCATGGGAAACTAAGTATATAATAGCGGCAGTGATAACAGTAATTACGAATCGAATAGCAGAAATTGAAAGTGGTTTAATAACGACAGAGGACGAAATGTATGACGGCCAAATAAAGTCGCCTGAAAAGCAGAAAGAACTGACTGAAAACAACAAAAAATTCAAAGATGCGATCGACAATCTAAATTGGCTAAAGCTATATATAGAAACAAACATGATACCGCAAACCGCGGCGAGAGGTGAAGCTGTAGAGCAGACAAACGAACCTGCTGGTACCCCAGCGGAGTCAGCGCCAGATAATGATTATTTGTATACGCCATTCAAACCAGACGACGAACCACCGCGAGAACCTGGAGATGAACGGGCTGGAGTGACCGAATTAACATCGGGAACTGAAGCCACACGCGTGGCCGAGGGACAGACAAAGGAAGATGAGAATAAAATGGCTAAAATTAAATCTGGGATAGAATCTTTCACTAAATATTCCTATCTTTTTTTCTACAGACCCCATGAATACTATGTTGAAAACCTAAAAAGATTAATTACCGATTTAAAACAACTAAGTGAAAAAGAAAAAGCGCAAATTACAGATGAAATACAACAAGCAATCACCGCGATAGAAGAAGAAATTGAACAAAATAATGAGGTAATCAAAAGATACTCTTCGATTTTAACACGCATGGAGCAAAGGTATCCTACCGCTGGTGGCCCCGCAGAAAAAGAAAGCGCTGAATATTACAACCAAAGGATTGCAGCGAATAAATCAGCGATTACCAGCGCTCAAAATACATTGCAAGAGTTGCGGGCAATTTTTGGACTTGGGGAACCTGCCACCGCCCCAGCAGAACTACAGGAAGAAACTCGAGACACCAACCGTAACGATTCTTCCTCGCCCGATACCGACCCAGATGCCGACAGAGGAGCAGAACCAGCGCGAGCATTTGATGATCTTGATTTATCAAGTGTAATATCCTATACCGAACCACGTAAAACCACTGCCATTGCCGGCGAAACTGAATTGCCAGAGCCAACAGAATCGCCATCTCCCCAATCGACTGATGAGGCGCCTACGTCCAATTTTTCTCCTGAACCCACATCAGAAAAGGGTAAAACAAATCGCACCAGCGACGATGATGACGCTTTGCTTTTTGATTCACCCATTGATGAAACTCCTAAGCCAACAGCCAAGCCGACTAAGCCAACTGCGGCCGCAGAGTTGGCCAAGCGCGCAGCCGAGGCCGATGCGAGACAAATTGGGCGCGACGGCACCGCATTTTCTGAAACTACCACGGAAACGACTAAGCCACAACCTGCCACTGGCCAAATATTGGGCAACAAGTGGATAGACACGACATTGGGCGAACCAAAATCACAGACCAAAAAACCATCCCCCAAAGGAACTGGCCTAATGGATGCCTTGGGCGAGCCGGAATTACCAAGTGTAACGGACGAAACCAGACCAGATGCAGAATTTTTAACATTGGCTGATTTAGAGAATTCAATCGCGAAAATCTGGGAACAGGACCCACTGACTAAAGAAGACAAATTTAAAGTTATGTTAACAAGTGAACATAAACCAGTTGAACTTGAAGATGTAATAACAAAATTCAAACTATTAAGTAAACAGCCAGCTGAGAGTGGTTGGGCAGTATCAAAAGAAAGGTTACAACAAATAATTTTCGAACTTCGTGAAGCATTGGAGAGGAAGTCGGCAGAGTATGAGCATTTTATAAAAAGGATCGAAGAACGCCAAAAGAGTATCAGAGAATTAGGAAAAGAGCCGGATAGTTTTGACACTGCTAGTTTAAAGTGGGGTCAAGAAGTAAGTGAAGTGGTCAGAAAATATATAGATTCACTTAGTAAACTGTAACATTAAAAAACTGCCAGCATAGTTGGCAGTTTTTTAATGTGGGCAATATAGGATTCGAACCTATGACCTTCTCGGTGTAAACGAGACGCTCTAACCAACTGAGCTAATTGCCCATAATTAATTGTATTCTAAAAAAGCTTCATTTATTAACCTGCTCTAATCCCGATTTTGCTGTGGCGCA
>MFRE01000005.1:3504-6094 GCA_001784475.1 Candidatus Magasanikbacteria bacterium RIFOXYD2_FULL_41_14 | reverse complement strand
AACCTGCTCTAATCCCGATTTTGCTGTGGCGCAAAATCGAGGATCCTCGATTTCGACCGAAGTCGAAATCGGGACCAACTGAGCTAATTGCCCATCTCATAATGGGCAAATTATATTATAAAATCACGCAAAAGTCAACTGGCAGACATCTATTTGGATAATTCCTTAATATAATCACTCATATCCCCCGCTCCTTGATTTTGCGCCCACACCCACCACTCCGCGCCCCATAAATAAGCGCGCTTGGCACCTAAACTTCGCGCGTAAGTAATATTCTTTTGCAAACGCGAGACACTCATTGATTTTGATTGCTCAACCAAAGTGGTATCAGGTACGCCTGTCCCCGGCAACCAAGGCTCAGCCTGCAATTCCGCCACCATAAAATTATCATTCCCCCTCCCATTAAGCCAAAGTTTTAAGCGATAATAATTAGCTGGCAACCAGTCATAAGTAAAATATCCTAAATATTTATTCCATACTACCCGATAAAGCGTCGTGCCAAACCAATCTCCCGCTTGCGCGGTTTTTCGCCAAAAAGACAGCTCACCCGAATCAGTCACTAAAATCGGTTTATTGCCGGTCCGCGCCGCCGCCACCTCGGCATCAAGACGCTCACTTGTCATTGGCCGACATTTTTCACCAAACGCCAAAAACGGTTCGTTTTCCACCTGCATCATTTCCAAAGCCGAACTATTTTTAAAATGTTCCGCCACGGTTTTAATATAGTTATTTAAAACTGGAAAATAGTAAGTATCAGATAAATTTTTTGTCCACGCGGGCGCGTGACATTCCGGCCAGCGCGGGGTTTTTTGTCCGACTGCCAAAACCACCTTTACATTATTTTTTTCCGCTAAATTAAAATAATAATCCAATTCTTTAAAATTATATTCCCCATTCTCAGGCATAACTGCATCCCAATGAGCAGACAGTCGTAAATATTTAAAATTCCAATCTTTGATAATTTTATCAAAAACGACTTTCGGATCTAAACCCAAATACTCGGCATAACCCGAATCAAAAGAAACACCAATAATCATATTATTGTTTTTTGATGTCGGATAAAAATAAAAAACAGCATAAATTATTAAAATTGTTCCAAGAGTTATTAATAGTTTTTTGAACATAGCAGGTGAATAATTTTAAAATCACACTATCATTACCAGCCCCAAACCGATTAGTATTATCGCCCCCACCTCCTGAATAATTTCCGCCCGTGAATATTCTTCTTTAAACAATTTTGGCCAAAAACGGGATAGTAAAAATACTAACATAATTAAAATGGCAAATTGCGCGCCGGCTAAGGCATTGACAATGGTAACACTACCCAAAGCAATGGCGTACTGAATTAGCACTGTTCCGGTTACGCCTAAAATTTTATTAGTAAAAATCAAAGCCAGATGGTCGGATGATCGCTTCTCTCCCCCTGCCCGCCTGTCCGCTAAAGTGGCGGAAGGGGGAGGCGAGGAGGGGGTGGAAGCGGTCGGGCCGAACAACTCTTTCCTCAATATCGGCGACAGCAGCAACAACACCCCAAACACCCCCATTAGCCCACGCGTCCAAATAAAACCGGTTGAAAAATCATAAGAATCATAAATATATTTAGCCGACACGTGCGATAGCGCGAATAGCAGAGCCGCGAGCATTCCCCAAGCCACGCCATTATTCAATTCATAATGGCGTTTTTTATACTCAAACGCCACGACCAGAGTGCCGAGCGACAACAATAAAACACCAATAAAAACCCTACCGCTTAAAATCTCGCCCAAAAACCATTGGCCAAAGAATAAAACAAACAACGGAGTAAGCCCACCCACGAGCGGTCCGATATGACTCACTTCACTTTTTAAAAATCCGAGATACATTGTCCACAGCCCGAGCGCGAATGCCACGCCGGAAATAGTCGCGATAAAAAAATCCAATCTGGAATTTAACGGTTGGCCATAAAACGGCAATAAAAAAAACACGGCCAAAACCGGAAAAGCGGAATAAAAAGTAAAGACAATCGGCCTGACTTTTTGTTCTGACAAAATAAATTTATCAGTAATGTCAACAATGGCGAGGGCAAAATAGCCGATGAGAGCGAGGGTGAGAAACATATATTTTATATTTTACCATATTTTTAAATTTATCACCACATCAAAAATTTTGGTGTGGTAACAAAAAAACCATCAGTCCGAAGGCAAATGGTTTTTATTCCTTAAAAAACAAATTTTGCATTCTAAGGGATAGGAGCGACTGACCAGGGTAGGGACAGCTGAATGGTCAGGCGCTCTCTTGGTGTGCGGGGTCGCCTTGGGGCGACGGAGGCGGTGTCTCGACGAGCCGAAATTCCAGCTTTCCACCACAGCTCCTGTGGCGGATCTCGGCCCGATAATCTTCGAATACCACCGCCTCCAACTCGGAGGGGCATCCGATGCCAGCGTTGCAACGCTGGCAAAAAACCGCTCTGGCCATGATGGTGGCCTCCTTGAAGAAAAATCCCTACACACTGTGAAACACAGGCAAAACCGCCTGCAAGTTAGATAACAACTAATTATTATCTAACTTGCAGGCGCCAATGCACTGTTATAAAAAGAACAAATTTATACAA
>MFRE01000005.1:1052-3468 GCA_001784475.1 Candidatus Magasanikbacteria bacterium RIFOXYD2_FULL_41_14 | reverse complement strand
TTAATATTTCTATCACTTAGAAATTATTACACGTTACCCCGCCATTTTGCGGCAATACCAAAAAGGCCAAGGCCTTTACGGCTACGCAAGCACGGAATAAAATTGAATAATTGCTTAAATTCATATAAATGATATTTTGCCATAGATATCACGAACTGGCAAGTAAAAGTTATCCACAGGGCTTCGCCTTCGGCTACGCCCTGTAAACTATGCCAGGCATTTAATCTAATATCCCGGGTTTACACGGCGTAGCGCAGTAAAGCTGGGTTTACACGGCGTAGCGCAGTAAAGCTGGGTTTACACGGCGTAGCAGAGCGAAGCCGTGACAAAAAGGCAAAAATGTGCTATTAAAAAATCACTTTTTGCTTAAATTAGCCAAAATATTAGCATATACTTCCTCCAAATGCCCAAAATACGCCTCTGAGTCATATTCTTTCTCCACCAATTCCCGGCCGTTTTTTATTATCTTGGTGGCATTTATCTCGTCCATACCCATTGCGCTTTTAACAGCATTGGCCAGAGCTTCTGGGTCGCCTGGCTTCACTAAAAATCCGGTTTGATTATTTTTAATAATTTCTGGAATACCGCCACACTCAGCCGCCACCACCAACCGCCCAGAAGCCAGGGCCTCCAAAATTGCCAAAGTACTGCCTTCATAAACGAGCGAGGGCAATACTACTACTTTGGCCTGCCCCATCAAATCATTCCAATGATTTTGGTCAACCCATCCAATTTTTTTTACATTGGTCAAACTATACTGACTGATAAAATTTTCCACCCAATGATTCTCCGGACCATGTCCGGCAATTATTGTTTCATACTGACGCAACCACGGCAAGGACTGCAATAAAATTTTAATTCCCTTGTCCACGTGGAAACGGCCTAAGTAAACAATTTTATTTCCTAAAGAAAAAGGTTCTGTTGGTAAATTAACTGGATTATGCAATAAAAATAATTTATCTTTCGGAAATCCAAACTTCAACAACTGATCAAAAATAAATTGGCTCGGGCAAATAAAATGATCAACCAATTTCCAAATGCCTTTGAAGCGATAATAATATGGTTCAATCATACCGGCAACATTAGCGCCGGCGCTTTCACCCCGGTGACGATAACAAGCACAATTAAATAAATGCGCATGCCGACAAGCCACACATAATTTACTATTGAGAACTCGCCTCAAACGTCTTTTCGGGCAAAGTGGCCACACATCGTGCACGGTCATCACGATCGGAACTTTGTGCTTTTTTAAAACTTTAAAAAATACGGCCGGCAAATTGTGATATGTGTTATGCAAATGCGCGACATCCGGCTCAATGGCTAAAATCAAAGCACTTAAATTTTTTTCCGTTTCATCATTTTTAAAAAATTTGAAAAAATTTGATAACGATGGCAGAAAGCCACGCCCAAGTGGAAATTCGCCGATATTTTCCACAAAATAATGAGCGTAATCCGATGGTAAATTGCGACAATCGCGCGTGGAAAATTCCGCCACTTCATGACCGCGCGCTCTTTGGCCGTTTATGGTATCAAAAAAAATCGTCTCGGCCCCACCGCGGCGATAAAAAAATTTATTTATTTGCAAAATACGCACGGCGAATGATAATTAAAGATAAAAGATTAAAGATTATTTGGCCATTACAAACAAATCAATTGGCAATCTTTATTCTTTATTCTTTATTCTTTATTCTTCAATCTTCACTCACTTTTCCGCTACCACTATCATATTGCGACCACCCCTGCTATCACTCTTACCTATTCTATCAACAAATTTAATTTTTATTTTTTTAAAACCAGCGCGCGCTAATAAATCTTCTATCTCTTTAGGTACAAAATGGTGATAATAGCGCTCGGCAACTAATTCCCCAGACGGTGTTTTCCAAGGTATTAAAAAATCGTTCTTCCCTAATTTTTTCCATTTTTTTGATTTTATTTTGGCCCAATCTGAACCCAAATTCCACAACAGCATAATAATTTTACCGCCTGGTTTCATTTCATGATAAAATTGCTGTAATTGTTCCAAACGAGTTTTTTCATCAGGTAAATGAAAAAACGATGCAATGCAAAAAACTAAATCAAAATAATTTTTAGGAAATTTTTTAAGCCGTTTGGCATTGCTAAAAAATTTGGCTTGACCAGTTTTGACCTGCGACCTGAATATTTTTCGCGCGATTTTTAAAAGTTCTATGCTGATATCCACGCCAAAATATTTAATATCATAATCCCTTAACATCAAAAACAGACGACCATTACCACAACCCCAATCTAAAATATTTTGTCCGGGTTTAAGCATTTTTTTAAATCGTTCAAACTCCGGCCAAGTGCTACGTCGAGTATCAGAAAAGTACTTGGCAATGCGGTTGTAATCTTCCCGAGTTTTCGCTATAATATCGGTAGTCATAATATATCCTTGTCA
>MFRE01000005.1:0-1004 GCA_001784475.1 Candidatus Magasanikbacteria bacterium RIFOXYD2_FULL_41_14 | reverse complement strand
TCGCGTAATTAAGTTTCTGGATTCCCGCTTTCACCCCAAGGGCACTTGTCGCTTTGCTCGGGCGCGCGGGAATGACAGATAAAATTGATATGGGTAAAATTGAAGCCGAAATAATTAAACAATCTTTGGACAAAAATCTGACGCCCGAGGCGCTGGACGACATTAAGCGTCTAATTTTGCGCGCCCATAAAGCCCCGACGAGCCCTACCATCTCCGACCTCCTTAAAGAATACCACAAAATGGTCACTCTCCGCAAGATTAAGCCCTCCCCCCGATTGGAAAAATTACTGGTCAAACGCGGTGTGCGTACATTATCGGGGGTATCAATCGTAACCTCGCTCACCAAACCATTCCCCTGCCCGGGCAAATGCACCTATTGCCCCAATGATGTCAAAATGCCCAAGAGCTACATCTCGGACGAACCGGCGGCCGCGCGCGCGCTGATGTTGCGCTTTGACCCCTACGAGCAGATGCGCCGACGTTTGGAAGCATTAGAGCAAAATGGCCACCCCACGGACAAAATTGAATTGATTATCAAAGGTGGAACCTGGAATTCATACCCACTCGCTTATCAATTTTGGTTTGTGCTACGAAGTTTTGAGGGAGCGAATGAATATAAGACAAAAAATATCCGCAAGAAAAAAAGCGACGCGGATGGACAATTAAATGTTAAAGAAATTTTAGCGCGCTTGGCCACGGCCCAGAAAAAAAATGAAAAATGTAAAAACCGAATTATCGGACTGACTTTGGAAACACGACCGGACCATGTTACCGAGGCGACGATTAACCAAATGCGTTTGCAGGGCGCGACAAGAATTGAACTAGGCGTGCAAACCACCGATGATAAAATTCAAGAACGAACCAAACGCGGTCATAATGCCCAGCAGGCCAAAAACGCGACAAAATTGTTGCGTCATTATGGTTTTAAAGTGGATTTTCATTTAATGCCCCAACTGCCCGGCTCCACCCCGGCCAAGGACTTAAAAGTGCTAAAAGAAATTTTT
>MFRE01000004.1 GCA_001784475.1 Candidatus Magasanikbacteria bacterium RIFOXYD2_FULL_41_14 | reverse complement strand
GCCCGCCGTTTGTTTGGTGGGCGCTTTCCTCTACGCCAGGTCCTCTGGCAAGAAAGGTTAGGCGCCAATTTGTATCCAGCGCGCCAACCTAATCTCCCTTGTTTCTAAATTATTGGAATTAAAGGAGAAAAAACATCCGTCAATTGGCGGATGTTTTGTTTTTCTTGCCTTTTTTCCTATATTTTAGTACAATACGATTACCGTTTAATGGCCCGCCTTTCGGTACATCGCACAACCATTCGGCTCTGTGTCACCCGTAAACTCGGCGGGTAAATAAAAAAAATATGCCAAAATACGATCATAAAAAAATAGAATCTAAGTGGAAAAAATCTTGGGAGAAAAATAAAATTTATAAAACTAACGAAAGTTCGGACAAGCCAAAATACTATGTCCTGGATATGTTCCCATATCCGTCCGGAGCGGGTTTGCACGTTGGCCACCCGAAGGGTTACATCGCCACCGACATTGTCGCGCGCCAAAAGATGATGCAAGGATATAATGTTTTGCATCCGATGGGTTGGGACGCGTTTGGTTTGCCGGCGGAAAATTACGCTTTGAAAAATAAAGTTCATCCGGCCGAGGCGACTGCCGAAAATATAAAAGTTTTTAAAAAACAATTGGGTCTTTTGGGTTTTACTTATGATTGGGATCGGGAAGTCAACACGACTGACCCGGAATATTATAAATGGACGCAGTGGATATTTTTACAATTATTTAAAAAGGGTCTGGCGTTTGAATCCTACGAGCCGATCAATTGGTGTCCGTCGTGCAAAACCGGTTTGGCTAATGAAGATTTGGAAGATGGCAAATGCGAGCGCTGTGGTAGTGTGGTAGAACAAAAACCTCTGCGCCAATGGGTGTTGAAAATTACCGATTATGCTGAGCGTTTGCTAAATGATATTGAATTATTGAAAGAGTGGCCTGAGTCAATTAAGGAAATGCAGAGGAATTGGATTGGAAAATCCGAAGGCGCAATTGTTAAATTTTCTGTCGTGTCGACGACAACCACCCCTAGCCCCTCCTTCGAAAGGAGGGGAAACGTTGTCACCCCTCCTGCCCGAGGAGGGGTCGGCCTCGAGGCCGGGGGCGGTTGGAGTAATTCATTTGAAGTTTTCACCACTCGTCCCGACACATTATTCGGCGCAACATATTGCGTTGTTGCTCCAGAAAATAAAATGATTGATGAGCTTCGATTGAAGATTAATAATATTGATGAAGTTGATGCATATCTCGCTCAAGCAAAAAAGAAAACAACTTTGGAACGCACTGAATTGCAAAAAGAAAAAACCGGTGTGGAATTAAAAGGTGTCAAAGCGGTCAATCCGGTAAATGGCGAAGAGTTACCGATTTTTGTGGCGGATTATGTTTTGGGTAATTACGGAACCGGCGCGATTATGGCAGTGCCAGCACACGATGAGCGGGATTTTGAATTTGCAAAAAAATATGGAATTAGAGTTGCGAATGTTGTTGCAAAGCAAATTGGAGATCGTATCAACGCGGCCGTAAGAAAAGTTTGTGTTGGTGCTATTATTAAAAATAAGAATAAATATCTCGCTTTATATGATAATATAACTAAAGAATATAGATTACCCGGTGGTGGTGTAGAAAGCAACGAAGATGATGTTTCGGCTCTGACTCGAGAGATCGGCGAGGAGACTGGGTATGCCAATTATACGATAAAGGAGTTTTTAGGTGAGATAGAGGCTAATTTTTATGCGTTATATAAAAAGGAAAATCGAATAAAGCCATTCAGGTGTTATGTTGTTGAATTAATCAATGAAGATAAAAAAGAAGTTAAAGGTGAAGATGCTCGGTTTGATGTATTGTGGTTGAAAGAAGAAGAAATAATGGAAGTATTTTTAAAAAATCCAGTAGATGGCGGTGAACATGAAATGATCAAGAGAGTTTTTGGCGTAGAGAAAGTGTGTTTTGTTGATGATGGTGTCGCTATTAACTCTGGCTTTTTAAACGGTCTTGAAACAAAAGAAGCTAAAGAAAAAATGATTAAATGGCTGGAAGAAAAAGGATTGGGCCAGAGGAAAATTCAATATAAACTTCGTGATTGGGTTTTTTCGCGCCAACGTTATTGGGGCGAGCCGATTCCTTTGGTGCATTGTGATAAATGCGCGCAGAGAAAGCCAAAAATTTTATACATTCATGGTATTTATGGTAGTGCAGAAGAAAATTGGGTTCCGTGGTTTAAAAAAGAAATGACTGAGCGTGGATATGAAGTGTTAACACCAAATTTATCAAATTCTGAAAGTGAAGTTAATTTTGGAGAATGGATCAATGAATTAAAAAAATTACCAATAACACAAGGTGATAAATTATTTATTGTTGGTCATAGTTTTGGCGCGCGTTTTGCTTGTAAATATATTGAAGAGAATGGCTGGTATGTCGAAAAGTTGATTATGGTTGGTCCGACTGGCCCAAGTCAAAATGAAAGTAGTTGGAAAGCGTTGGGCGCGGTTGGTTGTAGCGAAGAATCAATTGAAAGTGTTCGTAGATTAAATAAAGAAAAAATTGATCTTGAGAAAGTAAATGAATTGGTTAATGCAACAACTTTGTATTTGTCAGATAATGATCCTTACATACCGATGGATGTTGTAAGTGATTATGTTGGCTTAGTTTTGGCTGTAAGAAAATTTCACAACAAAGGCCATTTTAATAAAAGTGCGGGTATTTTAGAGTTGCCAGAGATACTGGGAGAATTTCCAGAAGTAAGTAAATTAAATTTAGGATGGTACCCAATTCCGGAAAAAGACCTGCCACTTGAATTACCAAAAGTAAAAAATTATGAACCGACTGGAACCGGGGAATCGCCACTCGCGGGAATTGATAAGTGGGTGAATACATTATGTCCTCATTGTGGCGGGCCGGCTAAGCGCGAAACCAATACTATGCCACAGTGGGCTGGTTCGTGTTGGTACTACCTTGCGTATGCGATGAAATTTGGTAGTAAATTTGAATGGAACAAAGAAAAAATAAATTATTGGAATCCGGTGGATTTATATGTAGGCGGTGCCGAGCACGCGACGCGACATTTAATTTACGCGCGCTTTTGGCATAAGTTTTTGTTTGATATTGGCGTGGTAAATTCTGTGGAGCCATTTACCAAATTGCAAAATGTCGGTTTGATTTTAGCCGAAGACGGGCGCAAGATGAGCAAGCGTTGGAATAATGTAATTAATCCCGATGATGTCGTGGCTGAATTTGGCGCGGATTCAATGCGCTTGTACGAAATGTTTATGGGACCGTTTGATCAAGCTTGTGCATGGAGTACGAAAGGCGTTATCGGTTGCCGAAGATTTTTAGAGAAAGTTTGGAATCTTTCTTTGTCTGTCATCCCGAGTGATCCTCGCACTTCACTTGTCATCCCGAGCGAGGCTCGCGCCGACGAGGGATCTCCATCCCGACATGACAGAGATTTCTCACCCACTGCGACGGGGATTCGAAATGACAAAAATGCTAAGTTGGAAATATTGTTGAATCAAACAATTAAAAAAGTCGGGGAAGATATTCAGGCGTTGCATTTTAATACTGCAATTTCACAGTTAATGATTTTTGTGAACGAGGCCTCGCAATCTTCAGTCTTAAGTCTTCAATCCTTCGCTTCATTCTTGCAACTTCTCGCCCCCTTCGCACCTCACATAGCCGAAGAACTTTGGGCCGAGTTAGGCAACAAAGAAAGTATTTTCAAATCCGCTTGGCCAAAACACGACCCAACTAAAATTCAACATTCCGAAATTACCGTTGTCGTTCAAGTAAATGGTAAACTACGCGATGAAATAATTGTGCCAGTTGATATTTCCGAAGCCGATGTCAAAGCGCAGGCGCTCGGAACTGAAAAAATCCAAAAATGGTTAGAGGGCAAAGAGCCGAAGAAAGTGATTTATGTGAAAGGGAAGCTCGTGAGTATAGTTATTTAATCACGTTGTCATCCCGAACGAATGTGAGGGATCTCTGTCCAATCAGAAATATGAAACAACACAATTATTATGTTTACATAATGTCCAGTGTTTCATATGTGCTTTATATTGGTGTTACCAGTGATTTAGTTAAGAGGGTTGAGCAACATAAAGATGGAGTGTTTGAAGGTTTTAGTAAAAAATATCAAATAAAAAAGTTGGTGTATTATGAATGGTTTACAGATATAAATGTGGCGATTGCGAGAGAGAAAGAGTTAAAAGGGTGGCGCCGAGAAAAGAAAGTAAAATTAATAAAGGACACAAATCCGACCTGGCGAGATTTATATAATGATTTAATTAGTAAAGAGTAATTGCCGGACAGAGATTCCTCGCTATGCTCGGAATGACAATGTTTGTGACAGTATGAACCTAAAGGAGGGGGCAGAAAAAATTTATAATTCTAAAAGCCGCAGTTTTTTGATTTACTGCGGTTTTTTTATTTTGGGGGTGGGAATATTTTCTTTGTTAGAAAACGATGTATCTCTTATAATATCTCTTAAAAAAATTCTTTTTATATTTTTTTTAATAGTAATTTTTTTATTAACATTATTTTTTAAAAATAATGCTGGTCGTTTTGGGGCAATTTGTTTGTTGTTGTTTTGTCTCGGCAGCTGGCGCGCGTTGTCAGTTTTACCGTCTGGCAATCTTAGCGAAATAACCAGTTTAATCGGTCGGCAATTTACAGTAGAGGGGGCAGTGGTGGAAGTGGACAAATCGGGCCGATATTTTTTTAAGGCAGATAATTATCATGGCAGAATTTTGGTTGCCTACAATTTGTATCCAATATATCATTATGGTGATCGTTGGCGATTAAATTGCCAATTCAGCGCTCCCGAGCCATACAATGATTTTCGTTATGATAAATATTTATTAAATAAGGGTGTGTATGCCATTTGTAAATTGCCCGATGTCGCGCTTTTGTCCGGATTTGGTGGAAACAAAATTAAAGCCGGGGTTTTTTCTTTAAAAGAGTTGGTTGGCGAAAAAATAAAATTACTTTGGCCTGAGCCAGAAGCAGGATTAATGGCGGGGTTGTTGTATGGCGAAAAATCAGCATTGCCAGCGGAATTATTAAATAATTTTAATCGCACCGGACTTACTCACATTATCGCGGTGTCGGGTTACAACACCTCGGTCATTGTGGTCGCAGTTTTGGCTGGATTAATTTTTGTTGGATTTTGGCGGCGGCAGGCAATTTGGTTATCGGCAATAATTTTATTTATTTTTGTAATTTTTACCGGCGCGACCGCGTCGGTTACGCGCGCGGCCTTGCTTGCAGTTGTCGGTTTGACCGCGCAACTATTTGGTCGTCCCAATCGTTCGTTTAATGCGCTTGTTTTGGCAGCGACGATAATGGTAGCATTCAAACCTCTGGTAATTTTTTATGATGCCGGCTTTCAGCTATCATTTTTGGCAGTGGTGGGCGTGATGTATTTGGGTCCGAGTTTGGCGGAAATTTTTAAAGTTTCAGAAGATAATATTTTATGCGCCACGATGGGGGCGATAATTTTGACTTTGCCTTTGCTCGCGTATCAATTCGGTAAAGTATCTCTGGTCGCGCCATTATCAAATTTATTAATTTTATGGGTAATTCCGTTTTTAATGCTGTCCGGTTTTGTGGCCACGGTATTTGGTTTAATTTTTTTACCGTTAGGGCAGATTTTTGCGTTTATTGCCCATTTGGGGTTAAAATATGTTATACTAATAGTAAATTGGCTCGGGGGGTTGTGGTTTGCGTCCCGTGAAATTTCTTTATCAATTTATTTAATGATTTTGGCTTACATTTTAATTATTCTTTTTTTGTCATTCCCGCGAAAGCGGGAATCCAGTGGCGGACAATCGTCTGGATCCCCGTTTTCACGGGGATGACATGTGAAAAAACATATGAAAAAAATAAAAATAATGAATTCAACAATCGGGTATGATTTGGCGGCGCCACATTACGATGATAAGGAGGATTATTTAAACAGTTTTGAACAGGGCAAGGTGTTAACCTATTTGGCGGATGTTGCCGGTAAAAAGATTTTAGATGTCGGTGCCGGAACCGGCAGATTGTCCGTGGAATTAAGTCGTCGGGGCGGACTTGTTACCGCGTTGGACACTTCAAGCGAGATGTTGAAAGTTTTAGCGACAAAAAATAAATTTATTGAGCTTATGGTGGGGGACGCGGAATATCTGCCGTTTGATGTGGGTGTATTTGATTATGTGATGGCAACTTTTTTAATTGTGCATCTGCGTGACCCAAAGCGTTTTTTTGATGAGGCCTACCGGGTGCTTAAAGATGGTGGGCGTTTAATTGTAACAAATATTAATCAAAAAGAACCACCAGAAGTTAAGACTGACAAAGGGCCAATAAAGATTGAATCATTTTATCATCGTCCCGAGGCCGTGCAGGAAAAGTTGGAGGAGTTGGCGTTTACTATTGAAACTGAAGACATGGTTTTTGATAATGACGTGTGGGTCAACCAGATTTTGGTGGCGAGGAAATGATTAATTTTAGATTTTAAATGTCAGATTTTAGATATGGGCGAGCGGTGGCCAATTACAAATTTGAAATCTGAAATCCTAAATCTGAAATTTTTACCATGTTCTCAAAGTTTAAAATAGCGCTGATAATATTTGCGGTGATTGTCGCCAGTTTTTTTATTTACGATGATTGGCAAAAATATCACGACAAAAATTTTCAGGTAATTTTTTTTAATGTCGGTCAAGGCGATAGCGCATTAATAAAATTTCACAATGGCGAAAAAATGTTGGTTGATTGTGGGCCAAATAAAACCGTGTTAGCGCGTTTGGGAAATTATTTATCTTTTTTTGATCGAACGATTGATTATTTAGTCATAACACACCCGGATTTAGATCATTATGGCGGGTGCGCCGATGTGGTACAGCGTTACCACGTAAAAAATATTTTGGAAAATGGTGATCAGTCAAAAACTGATTCATATTTTAGTGAATGGAATAAAGTTGCGGATGTATCTGGTGCCAACAGACAAATTGTAAAAGATTTTGATAATTGGGATATCGCCAGCACAACTATAAACTGGTTGTATCCAAATAGCAATGTAAAAGTTGAAAAAGATGACAGCAACAATCGCTCCATTGTTTTTAAATTAACAGATATATTTGGAAGTTTTATGTTTACCGGTGACGCGGAAATACCACTTGAGAACGCGTTATTGAAAAAATATTGTGTGACCGCGAGCACCGCCTCCTCGCCCCCTCCTCTGCAAGGAGGGGGAATTGTCGCGTCTCCCCTCCTTTCCAAGGAGGGGGTAGGGGGTGGTTTCGTCTGTCCAACCATCCAAGCCGATTATCTAAAAGTCGGCCACCACGGTTCGGATTCGTCAAGTGGGGTGGATTGGCTCGCAGTTGTCGCGCCAAAAACAGTGGTGGTATCAGTCGGTAAAAATAATTTTGGCCACCCCTCTTTGCGGGTGATGCGAAATATTTTGCGCGCGGGTGCGGAGATATTGCGAACCGACGAGATTGGTGATATAATAGCAAAACCATGAGGCGCTCTTGACAAAAACCTCAAAATGTGCTATAATATACTTGTTAGTACATTATAGCGCTTCATCATTGAAGTTGCTTTTTTTAACTCTAATTTTAATATGTCATCAGAAATCACGAAAGCGATTCAGGCCTTGTGCGCGGAAAAGAATTTGTCTTATGAGTCGGTTTTGGAAACTGTGGAAACTGCCTTGGCCGCGGCTTATCGCAAAGATTTTGGGAATAAACAACAAAATGTCAAAGTAAAGTTTGACCCAGAGACCAGCGACATTCAGGCCTGGGATGTAAAGACCGTGGTTGAAGATATTACGGAAGAGGATTTGGAAAAAGCCCAAGAAGAGGCGACCAACCGTCGCGAAAAAGCGCGCGCAGAGGATCGTGAAATTACTCCGGAAGAGTTAGAAGATTTACCGCGTTTTAACGCCAAAACTGAAATGATGCTTAGTGCAGCGAAAGAAATTAGCAAAAAAGCCAAAGTAGGTGAAGTGTTGGAAATTAAACTGGAAGTGGCCGGCAGTTTTGGCAGAATGGCCGCGCAAACCGCCAAACAAGTAATTATCCAAAAAATCCGCGAGGCGGAACGCAATTTGGTTTTTGATGATTTCAAAAAACAAGAAGGCGAGATAATTATGGGTACAATTCAGCGCGCGGAAAGCAGAAAAGTTTTGATTGATCTTGGTAAGGTTACTGGCGTCTTGCCGATGGAGCAACAAATTCATCGCGAGTTTTATCGTCCGGGTAGCCGTATGAAGTTTTATTTAATGTCAGTGGAAATGACGTCGCGTGGCCCGGAAATTATTTTATCACGTTCAAATGTTGGCATGGTAAAAGAAATTTTCCGTCAAGAAGTACCTGAGATTGAAAGCGGCACAGTGCGCATTGAAGGGATTGCGCGCGATGCCGGTTGGCGCTCCAAGGTGGCAGTTGTTACCGAGGACGAGAGCATCGACCCCATCGGTGCCTGTATTGGTCAACGTGGTAGCCGTATTAATACTATTATTGAAGAATTGGGCGGAGAAAAAATTGACATTGTCGCTTGGAGTGATAATCCTAATATTTACATTGCCAAGGCCTTGTCTCCAGCCAAAGTAGCTGAAGTGGAATTAGACGAAGCCACCAAAACTGCCAAGGTGCAGGTTGACGCTGATCAATTTTCAATGGCTATTGGGAAAAGCGGTCAAAATGTTCGTCTAGCATCCGAGTTAACCGGTTGGCGCATTGACGTGATTGAAAAAGAAGGCGGACTGGTGGTGTCCAGCGAGGACGATCCAGCGGCAGTGCCTGAGGCAGAAGCGGATACCAAAGAAGAGTCAGTAAAAGAAGAACAAAAAAAAGTAGAAAAAGATTAATAATTAACTAATTCGTTAAGTCCTAATTAACTAATATGTAATATTAGAAATTAGTGAATTGGGTATTAGTTAATTTATAATAATATTATATGGGTGCAATTTTCAATACATTTTTGTATCAGCCACTTCTTAATATTTTTGTCTGGATGTATGATTATCTGCCCGGCCATGATATTGGCCTGGTAATTATTATTATCACAATAATTTTGCGCCTTGCTTTATATCCTTTAACCAACAAATCTCTCAAAGCGCAAAAAGATTTGCAAGAGTTACAGCCGAAATTGGAGGAAATTAAACAAAAATTTAAAGACGATAAACAAGCCCAGGCCCAGGCGACCATGGAACTTTATAAACATAATAAAGTTAATCCGATGGCATCTTGTCTGCCTTTGATTGTGCAATTGGTGGTTTTGATCGCTTTGTATCAGGTGTTGCGCAATATGCTTAATCCGGAATATGACATTGCCGGCAATCTTTATTCGTTTATTAAAAATCCTGGGGTAATAAATTCTTTGTCGTTTGGTTTTTTGGAATTAAGTAAAAAAAGCGTAGTGCTGGCGTTTTTAGCGGGCGCGGCTCAATTCTGGCAAGCTAAATCAATGAATCGCGCCAAGCCACCAACGACAGCGGGGGCGGGTGGTAAAGATGAAAGCATGATGGTAATAATGAATAAACAAATGTTGTATATGATGCCGGTGATGACCGTGTTTATCGGTATGTCACTGCCAGCTGGCCTTACTTTGTATTGGTTTTGGAGCACACTACTTATGGCTTTACAGCAAGTTTGGTTATTCAAAAAGCACGATAAAAATGATGAACCACCATCTACCATTGGCGATGGAAATAAAGTAATTGATGGTAAAGTGGTGGAATAATAAATAAATTTATGCCACGTGTCAATTTTTCCCAATTGAAAAAATTGCCGGTTTATACCCAAAGTGGGGTTTATTTGGGAAAAGTGGTTGATGCTATTTTATCGGCTGAAGATAATTTAATTTTACAATACAAAGTGCGTTCGCGTTTTATTGGCGGACGCATTTTTTTAATTAATAGTAGCCAGGTAGTGGAAATTAAGGCCGACAGATTGGTTGTTGAAGACGCTTTGTCAGCTGAAGTTGTCGCTCCCATAGCTATTTCCACCAAACAGGTGGCGGAAAGTTAAAAATTATATGAGTAACAATGTAGCCGATTTAGAGCAGGCCAGAGCGCGTCGCGACACTGGTAAGGAGAAATTAACTGCTGAACGAGTAGGGGTATTGTCCGCAAGCCCAGAAAGAAATAAAACCAATGAAGTGTTGATTGATGGTCAGCGGGTAGAATTTGCTGTAACTGCGCTGAATGATTCTGGAAAAGTGATGTTAGAGGCCACCAGAAAACTTTTGGAACAACACAAAGATGAGGTGGTCAAAAGATTACGCGATGAAATGCCAGATTTAAGCGAAGAAGAAATTTTTGATATCGCCCACGAAGAGGTTGAGCAAGCTAAGAAAGAATTATCATCTTTGCCCGGACTGATGAATTTTTTAAATGGTAATAACGATCAGATTCAGGAAATTTCTAAAAATGGTGGTTGCTCGGTCAATAATCGGTCCGAAAGTGTTGAAGGTTATTTGGGGGCGAAAGGCATCCCACTCGGAGCTGAACATTATTTTTTAACAACCATCAAGGATAAAAATGAATTAGCGCAGAAATTGCAGACCAGTCAATTATCGGGCGCTCACCAATTGACTGTTCGTGAATTTTATACTTCTAGCATTAGTGATGGGTCCAAACAGCGCTTAGGTTTTAAGGTTTTTGAAGCGGGTAAAGAGGATAAGCCGGAAATGGTATTTATTTTTGCCGAAGAAGTGAGTGAACCGGTCGCCGAGCCTGCTCCTCAAGTAGATAGTTCACCTTTGCCGGATCAAAGACAAGCGGTAAGCGCGGAGTCCCTCGCCCAAGGTACTGTCGCCAATGATAACGAAGAAGAAGTTGCTAAATTAGATAAAGTGGCATGAGTAGTCCTTTAGAAAATTCCATTGTCAAAACTTTAACCTATTTTGACGGTTTTGATTTGCCGTTGACTCAAACAGAGTTATTCGCGCGTTTGTGGCAACCACCGTTTGTATCGTTTTTGGAATTTACCAAATTTTTTGAAAATCACACTTCTAATTATTGGCAAAGCCAAGATGGATTTTATTTTTTGGCGGGTCGGTCCGAATTAATTGTTTCCCGCAATCGTCATTTACTGGATAGTGCCGCCAGTTTAAAAATTGCCCGGCGGGCCGTAAAAAAAATTCGGTCAGTGCCATTTTTACGAGCGGTTTTTGTTTGTAATTCCGTAGGCGCCGGCACGGCGCGTCCGGACAGTGATATTGATTTTTTGGTAGTGGCCGAAGTTGGGCGCGTTTGGATTGTACGTCTATTTACTAATTTGATTTTGCTTTTTTGGCGTCTGCGAACACATGGTCACCGTGATTCTCAAAAAATCTGCCTTTCTTTTTTTGTGGATAAACACAATTTAGATATGGCTAATTGGCGGGTAGTTGACGATGATATTCACTTCGCCTATTGGTTGCACCAAATGGTACCACTCTACGATGAAGATAATATTTATGATAAATTAATTACTGCCAATCGTTGGGCCGATAAATTTTTGCCAAATATTAAACAATCATATAATTACATAAGCGGCGTTGTTAATTCGCGCGTGGGCAAAATTTGGAAAATTATCTGGGAAAAATTTTGGACTGGAGCTTATGGCGATTTAATTGAAGGGCAGGCGCGCCAATTGCAAATGGTTAAATTAAAAAGTCGTTTGCGTGATAAAATAAACGCGCGTGACAAAGGTGTGGTATTGGGGGCAGGAGTGATTAAGTTGCACGAACAAGACACGCGCGCGCTTTGGTACTCGCGTTGGAAAGAAAAAACTGCTAAGATTTAATATATGTTGCCGACTCGTTTAGCAAAATTAAATATTTTTCTGCTGGGATTACTTTTATTTTTAATTCCGTTTCAGACGCGTTGGATTTACGCGCCCGCTTTTTTAAATGGCGGTTTTTGGGAATATGGCACGGGTAGTATTTACGGCAGTGAACTGTTGTTATCGGTCATAATTATTTTGACTGCTTTTGATTATTTTTTAAATCGCGTTTTTTGGCAAAAAATAAAAAATGACATTTTAACTGGCCGAAATATTTTTGGCCTTGCGAGCGCGACCTTATTTTTATTTGGTTTGATATTTTTTGTATTGCATTCGCGTTTCCCGGGTTTATCTTTCATATATATTAGTTATTTTATTGAAGCACTTTGTTTGTCCGGGGTGGTAGCGCTTAGTCGCGCGTCTTGGCAACAGAAAGTCGTGGCGTTTTGGTTGGGCGCGTTTGCGCAAAGTGTCTTGGCACTTTGGCAATTTTTTTCGCAACAAGTAATTGCTAACAAATGGCTCGGTATGGCTGCGCAATCGGCATCTAGTTTGGGGGCAAGTGTGATTGAAAGTGATGGGGGCAGATGGTTGCGCGCTTACGGCTCTTTTCCTTGGCCTAATGCGCTTGGCATTTATTTAGCGGTCGCATTTTTGTTTGGGCTCTTGTTGTATTTTAAATTATCCACTTGGCCGCGGCGTATTTTATTGTCAGCCGGACAAATATTTATTTTGTTTGGTTTATTTTTTTCTTTTTCGCGAGCAGCGTGGCTGGCTTTGGCGGTAGGTCTTACGACTGTTATTGTTGTCTGGTTTACAAATAAAAATAAAATTAGCGCGCTTACTTTTGTGCGCCCGTTTGTTTTTATAGTTATAACTGGCATAGTGGTGTCGTCAATGTTTTGGAATTTGATTTCTCCACGCGTATTTGTGTCTAATAGTTTGGAAAAGCGTTCTATTACCGAGCGGTACGAACAGCTTTGGGAGTGGTCCGGCATTGTTAAAATTAGTCCGGCCTTGGGAGTAGGTCCGGGAGCGTACACTTTTGCCAAATATGTTGCCAATCAGAATCTGCCTGCTTGGCGATATCAACCAATTCACAATATCTATTTTTTAATTTTGGCTGAATGGGGGGTAGTAGCGAGTGCGGTTTTCCTACTTTTATTTTTGGGGCTGTGTCGGCGTATATATGTTCGCGAACCATTTTTGATTTCAGTTATTACTGCTTGGTTATTTTTTGGTCTGTTTGATCACTGGACAATAAGTTTGGTTGGTGGCATATTTTTTAGCGCTGTGGTTTTTGGGCTTTCGGTGTCGCTTGACGGGCTGGGCGATATGGAGTAAGCTATACTAGCTTAAAAAACTCGAGAATAGGGGCAGACACTTTGGTCCGCCATCGTTTATGCCACACCTTAGACAGGCATTGGTATAAATATATATGGACGGCCAAAAGAGTTTGCCTCTATTCTCGGGTTTTTGCTATATTTAGCCAATTTTACAGGGCCCGGCTTTGCTATGCTATGCCGTAAATTAGTTTACAGGGCGTGGTGCTACGTTGCGCTACGCACCATAAATTGCCAATACTGCATATACTGATAGTAGTTTACAGGCGTAGTACCACAAAGCGGGACAGAGCCCTGTGGATAAATGGTGTATAAACCATGCTTGACAGGGCCAGTTTTTTTGGTAAAATGGTATTACCTTATCACTCAGTAGTATTGAGTGATAAACAAGAAATCTAAAAATAAGTTAATTAATTTATATATCTATGAACATAAAACCACTGGGGGACCGCATTTTGGTCAAACCAAAAAAGGAGGAGGAAATTACTGCCTCTGGCATTGTGTTGCCGGACACAGTTGATAAAGAAAAAAAAGCCGAAGGCGAGATTGTCGCTTTGGGCAATGGTCCAGCTATCGTTGCACTCGGATTAAAAGTGGGTGCAAAAGTTTTATACAAAAAATGGGGTGGTGAAGAAATAAAAGTTGGGCGTGGTAGTGATGAGGTAGAGTATAAGATATTGTACGTGGGGGCGGTAGAGGACAAGAGTGACGTCATAGCAATAGTTGAATAATTAAAAAATCAAATATCAAAAATCAAAATGACATATTAAAATAAAAAATTTTAAATTTTACATTGTCATTTTCCATTTTGATTTTTAAACTTTAAATTTAATATTATGGCCAAACAAATTTTATACTCGGAAGACGCTCGCCACAAATTGTTGCGCGGCGTGGATATTTTAGCGAACGCGGTGAAAGTTACGCTCGGACCGAAGGGTCGTAATGTGGTTTTGGATAAGGGTTATGGCGCGCCGATTATTACCAAAGACGGCGTGACAGTCGCGAAAGAAATTGAAGTAGAAGATAAATTTGAAAATGCTGGTGTGGAACTTGTTAAAGAGGTGGCCAGCAAAACCAATGATGACGTGGGCGACGGCACTACCACTGCCACAGTTCTGGCGCAGGCCATCGCGCGCGAAGGCGTGAAAAATGTTACTGCCGGCGCGAATCCGGTAGCTTTGAAACGCGGGATTGATAAATGCGTGGAAGCGATTGTCGCGGAATTAAAAAATAAAATTAGTAAGCCCGTTACTGATGACGAAATCGCGAATGTCGCGGCCATTTCCGCCAATGACAAAGAAATCGGCGAAAAAATTGCCGCCGCGATGAAAGCGGTGGGCAAAGATGGTGTCATCACCGTTGAAGAATCTCAATCATTCGGCATGGAAATTGAAACTGTGCAGGGCATGCGTTTTGACAAGGGTTATGTCTCGCCCTATATGGTTACCAACTCTGACCGGATGGAATCAGAATATGCTGAACCATATATTTTGATTACTGATAAAAAGGTTTCTTCTATTCACGATGTCTTGCCGCTTTTGGAAAAAATCGCGCAAGGTGGCAAAAAAGAATTAGTGATTATTGCCGAAGATGCTGATGGGGAAGCGCTTGCGACATTTGTTGTCAATAAATTGCGTGGCTCTTTCAATGTTTTGGCGGTTAAAGCCCCGGGTTTTGGCGATCGTCGCAAAGAAATGTTACAAGACATTGCAGTGTTAACCGGCGGTACTTTGATTACCGAAGAGGTTGGTCGCAAATTAGACAGTGCGACCATTGAGGATTTGGGTAAAGCGCACAAAGTGATCGCGACCAAAGAATATACGACAATCGTCAGCGGTCAAGGCGACGCGCAAAAAATTAAAGATCGCGTGGCACAAATCAGGAAAGCGATCGAACAAACTGATTCGGATTTTGATAAAGAAAAATTACAAGAACGCTTGGCTAAATTAGCCGGCGGTGTTGCTATCATCAAAGTTGGCGCGGCTACCGAGACCGAAATGAAGGAGGTCAAACATCGCATTGAAGATGCCGTGGGTGCGACTAAAGCGGCGGTGGAAGAGGGTGTTGTCGCTGGTGGTGGCGTGGCGTTACTGCGCGCTATCAAGGCCTTGAGTGGTTTGAAATTAGAACCCGAAGAGGCCGTGGCGATAAATATTTTACGCCGCGCGCTCGAAGAACCGGTGCGTCAAATCGCGCAAAATGCCGGTGTGGATGGCGCGGTTGTAGCCGAAGAAGTCAAACGCCGTGAAGGCAATGTCGGTTATAACGCCGCCACGGGTGAATACGAAGATTTAGTCAAAGCCGGTATTATCGACCCGACTAAAGTTACGCGCACTGCTTTGCAAAATGCCGCGTCTATTGCGGGCATGTTGCTCACAACCGAAGCGGTTATCACTGATATTCCAAAGAAAGATGAACCAGCGATGTCGGGTGGTATGGGCGGTGGAATGGGTGGGATGTATTAAAAAATGTAAAATGTAAATATCTCCGCCAGAGGCGGACCCGCCTGTGGCGGGAAAATTAGCGAGTTTTCCGTTCGTTGTCTCCACCTGCCCGAGGGGGAGAGTAAGAGGGGGTGGGAGCGGATTATTTATTCACACAATCACAAAAATAATCGACCGCTCGGTCGATTATTTTTTTTGCTTGCGTTTATCGTCCTTGACAAAAAGTAAGAAATATGCTATAATAAGAAAGTAGTAAAGTAATACTTTCTTACTAATTATTTAATGTTAGATTGCCATGCCCCTGTGGGGCTCGCAATGATAATCTATTAATAATTTTATCCTATGGAAACCACTGTTCAAAAAACCACCAGCAAAGGCCAAATCACTTTGCCAAAACACTGGCGCGATCAGTTTAAAACCAATCACTTCGCCATGATACCGCAGGATGATTTTTTGGTTATCCGGCCGTTGTCTTTGGACGACGAGGATAATTATATCAGCGTGTTTGACGCCAAGCGCGACAATCGCGGTCAAGGCATTCCGGCTAAAAAATTATTGAAAATTTTAAAGTCCGCTTAAAATGGACAAGATTAAAAAATTATTTAAGAAATTATCCGTGACCGACCGTATTGCTTTGGCAGAAGCGTTGGAATTATTGATTGTGAATAATTTAGCAGGATTAGACATAAAAAAGTTAGCCGGTGGTAATTTATGCCGTTTACGCGTTGGTAATTTTCGAATAATTTTTAAACGTCGCAACGCGGAAAATATTGTTTACGAAATTCGTCGGCGTGATGAAAATACTTATCAGGGGTTGGCTTGATGGCGATAAAATATAAGAAAACGGGTTTTTAGCTCGTTTTTGTTATATAAATTATCAGGGTGTAATTTTTTTAATACAAAAACGCACATTTTTGTATTAAAATTAATGCAGTTTTATTTTTTGCTATTTTCGCCATAGTTAGGTATAATAACAGTCGTATGAAGATAGTTAGTCAAGAAAAAATTAACAAGCAATTGACCGGCGATTTTAATTATTATTTCGAAGTTGAAGCCGGTATATTTTTAATTGAGATAACCGCTCGCGCTAAAAGTTGGTGGCAGAATTTTAAAAAATTAAGAGCGTTTTTTAAAGACGACGATTTGGATTTATTTTTAGATAATTCTCGTGTTTATATTTCAACCAGCAATGATCGCGATGTAGCGGCCATATGGAACGGCAACGAACTTAATGGTTTATCAAAAATTGTACTGATTGCAGTTAAATTAAACGCAGGCAAGCATACCCTTTCTTTTAAGCCGGACGAAAATCCCGTGTTAGAAAATATTCGCATAATGCAGCTTGAGAAAAGTGATAAAGATAAAATAAGTTATACTCCATTAAGTAATGTGGCGGAAATAGGTGACAGGAGGCCGTGGATAAGTTGTGTCTTATTTGATTTTGCCGTAAAAGAGATAAGCATCATCGCCAAAACCGACAAGATAGGTCGAGACGATCAGGATATCAAACTTGTAATTGACGGAAAAGTGGAAGAGAATGAAAATAAAAATTCACATAAGGACTGGTATTGGTGCGGCAAAGTTAGAAAAGGCAAAGAACACGAATTTAACAAGCAAGTAAATTTAAAAAAAGATAAACACAATTTGGAATTATACGCCGACAATGACCCGTTATTAAAAAAGATGGAAATAAAATTTGTTTTCGACGATGGCGGAAGTGGCAAGCCGTTAGTTCGTTATACCCACAAAGGTATTTTAAATAATGAGGATTATAATCGCTACGATGACGTAATATCTGAGGTTGTCTCATATTGGAATGGTGAGTTTGGCAAAGACACCGATCCGCCTCCTGAGCCGTTAGATCCAAATCTGGTAAAGGCCTTGATCTTTCAAGAGAGCAGGATGGGCTATGACACTGACGCTGGCGCTAATGTTATGCAGGTCGGTAATACAGGCGACCCGTCAATTTTAACCCTTAGGGGCGAATTGCGTGAAAGTTGGATTCATAATAGTAAATTAATTCCTCTTAAATACGATGCTAAACTAAAGTGGAAAGCGTAAAAGATAGTGTGTTTTGGGGAGTTAGATGGTTGTATCATAAAGCGCAGGGTACCACCACTGAAAATAAAAGATTGTGGAGAGATTGGAAAGAGGCGGTGATTAAATATGGGCCACCGAAAAAAGAATATGCCGATAGCGTATGGGCGATATATAAGAATGGAGTAAAACCGGAAAAGAGCGGAGTCATAAAATTGTGGTCTGTTATTTTATTTTGTCTTCTTTTTAGTGGGGTGGCGCCTCAATCCATACAAAGCGCCGCACTAAATAGCGTAATGCTGGATAATCCCACTGGCGTAGAGAATGTTAAAATCGCATACACGTCAGACCGAGAATATTTATTGGTGGAGATAAGCCAAAGAGAAGACTGGTGGGAAGATTTGTCTGTTGGTAAAATTAAAGATGGTAATATCAAATGGCTAAATATTAGCAATCCGCCAGTGGAGCAGGCTATTTTGTCCGCCAAGTTTATGAATTTAAATGATGTCGGCGCCACTTTTTTGGAAGTCTATGGTTTGACTCATGCCGGACATGGTTTTTTTCACCTGTACGAAATAAAAAACGATTCTTTAAATTTTTTGCTTGAA
The DNA here is from genome assembly GCA_001784475.1 of Candidatus Magasanikbacteria bacterium RIFOXYD2_FULL_41_14. GTDB lineage: Bacteria > Patescibacteriota > Patescibacteriia > Magasanikbacterales > GWA2-37-8 > XYD2-FULL-41-14. The sequence goes on along the minus strand of MFRE01000004.1, from coordinate 29,133 downwards.
ACCGAAGCGGTTGATTTTAACCCGGACATAAGATGGGCGCCGGATAATTACAAAAAATATGGACAAAGGAATTGTGGCGAGATTTATTCCAACGGCACCTTGGCCAGTCGTTATCAAGATATTAATGGTGATGGGAAATCTGATGTTATTTTGAGCGGGGTTCAAGCAATTATTTGCGAAGCAGATGATAGCCACGAAGCGATTGATGAGCCCAAGGCGCTTATTCCGGTGGAGAAGAAATTTGTTTTATAAATCGCGAAATATATTCAATTAAGGTATGACCCAAGCCATTATAAGTTTTTTTTCGCAATTTCCGCCTGAGCTCGCGACATTTTTGTTGGCGATGACACCGCTCGGGGAATTACGTTTGGCCTTGCCAGTGGGAATTTTGGCGTATAAATTGCCGGTCTGGGAAGTGTATTTACTCGCTGTAGCCGGGAACGTGGTGCCCGCTTTTTTAATTGCCGCGAACGCAAAACATTTTCACGATTGGGTAAACAAACGCGCTGGCAGTTGGGGCAAGGACTGGGCGGATTATTTGGCAGGCGTGCAGAAAAAATTTGAAGGTCCGCATCAAAAATATGGTTTGTGGGGGTTAGTGGTTTTTATCGGTATTCCTTTGCCTATGACCGGCGCGTGGTCGGGGGCGCTCACGGCTTTTATTTTTGGCATTCCCTTTAAAAAATCCTGGCCATATATTTTACTGGGCATCGCGATTTCGGGAGTGTTGACATTACTTATTACGGTGGGGGCAGATAAGATTTTTTAATTAAATTTTGTCATTCCCGCGCGCCCGAGCGAAGCGACAAGTGCCCTTGGGGTGAAAGCGGGAATCCAGTCGCGTGGTTAAATTTCTGGATCCCCAATCAAGTTGGGGATGACAGCCAATATTATGTCTCAAGAACAATTAAAAACTCTCCAACAAAAAATTTCCGAAGCGATGGCGCTTTTGAAATTGCCAGATTTGAAAAACAAAATGGCACAATTGGCCGAAATGATGAACGCGTCTAATTTTTGGGCTGACCAGAAAACCGCCAAAACCGTTTCGCAAGATTATCAGGATTTGAAAAGTGAAATTGATAAATGGGAAGATTTGGAAAAACGCGTGAAGGATTTGGTGGAGTTATCCGAGTCAGGCGACGAATCACTATCAGCGGAAATTGAAAAACAGACAACTGAGTTGCAAAAAGAATTTGAAAAATATGAATTGTCTTTGCTTTTGAATGGGCCGTACGATAACAGTAACGCGATCGTGGCAATTCATTCCGGTAGCGGCGGAACCGAAGCGCAAGATTGGGCGGAGATGCTATTTCGCATGTACGCGCGTTTTTGTGAAAATAAAAAATGGAAAGCGGAAATTTTAGACGAAGCGCGTGGCGCCGAGGCCGGTTATAAATCCATTATGTTTAGGGTATCTGGTCGGTATGCGTTTGGAAATTTAAAATCCGAGCACGGCGTGCATCGTCTGGTGCGAATTTCGCCGTTTGACGCGGAAAAAATGCGTCATACCTCGTTCGCGCTGGTGGAAGTTTTACCGGAATTGCCGGATAATGTGGAAGTTGAAATTGATCCGAAAGATTTGCGGATTGACACCTTTATGAGCGGTGGCAAAGGCGGGCAGTCGGTAAATACGACTTATAGCGCGGTGCGGATTGTGCATTTGCCGACCAATATTACGGTGTCATGCCAAAATGAACGCAGTCAACAACAAAACAAAGAAAATGCCATGAAAGTTTTGAAAGCGAAATTGCACCGTTTGGAATTGGAACGCTTGGCTAAAGAAAAACAAGATTTGCGCGGAGAATATAAATCCGCCGAATGGGGTAATCAAATTCGATCATATGTGTTGCACCCGTATCATCTGGTAAAAGATTTGCGCACGGATTATGAGACGGCTGATGACCGTGGAGTGTTAGAAGGGGATTTGGAGGGGTTGGTGGAGGCGTATTTAAAGTGGTTAAAACGATAATTTCTAATTTTAAATTGCAAAGTGCTAATTAGTGATTTTGAAATTTGAAATTAACAATTTGCGATTATTATGAATATTGTAGAAGCTAAAAAAATAAATCAAATTATTGATTTGGTGAAATCTGGTAAAGTGGTTATTTTCCCCACTGAAACGTCGTATGGTTTGGGTTGTGACGCTACGAATCAATCCGCGGTGGATAAAATTTTTGCGATTAAGGGGCGGGTAGGCGATAAGCCGTTGCTTGTAGTTGTGCCGGATATTAAAATGGCGAAAAAATATTTAAAGTGGAATACGACGTTAGATAATTTGGCGCAAAAATATTGGCCGGGTGCTTTGACGATGGTAGGTGAGTATGATGTGCGAGCCCCCCTCTCAATCTCCCCCCTGGCAGGGGGAGAAGGCGACGGTGAAACGCGAGCCCCCCTCTCAATCTCCTCCCTGGCAGGGGGAGAAGGCGACGGTGAAACGCGAGCCCCCCTTCTCGCCCCCCCCTTGTCAGAGGGAGGAAACGGCAATGCAGCACGAACTTGTCTTTCAGGGTGCGGAAACGGCAATGCAGCACGAACTTGTCTTTCAGGGTGCGGAAACGGCAATGCCCCCTCCCTTTGCAAAAAGGGGAGGGCGGGGGTGGGGTTTCGCTTGGCAGCTTTTTTCCGCACAAAATCATTACGTCAAAGTTTACGTAAAGATCAAACCAAGGCAGAAAAGATTTTGTGGAATGGTTTAAGAGATAAAAAATTAGGTGGTTTAAAATTTAGACAACAACACGGTATTGGTCCATATATCGCGGATTTTTATCAATCAGATTCTAAAATTATTGTTGAAGTAGACGGCGATATTCATTTTTCTGATGAAAAAAATGCCTTAAAAGATAATAGACGAAAAGAATTTTTAGAACAAAATGGTTATCAAATTTTACGATATAATAATGTTGATGTTTTTAATAATTTATCAGGTGTTCTGGACGATATTTATTATTTATGTAATAAGCGATTGCGAGACCCGCTCTTAATCTCCCCCTTGAAAGGGGGAGAGAGCGAATTGACCGCATCAGACCCCACCCTCGCCTTCCCCTTTTTGCAAAGGGAGGGGAAATTGGCAAACGGTGTCGTGGCGCCAGATGGCACTGTCGCCGTGAGAGTAAGTGCCGATTCATTTTTACAATCTTTAACAAAAAAATTAGGGTGTCCGCTTGTCGCCACTTCGGCAAATTTAGCGGGTGCGGGAGAAATTTATGATTCTCAAGAACTGATTAAAATTTTTGAAAATGCTGACAATGCACCGGACGCAATTGTGGACGCGGGAATTTTGCCAAAAAATCTGCCGTCAACGATTGTAAGCGTCGTGGGAAATACAATAAATATTTTGAGACAGGGTGAAGTTAAAATAGATTGACGAACCCACCCCGCCCTCCCTTTTTTACAAAGGGAGGGGAACGACGCGTTTCCTCCCCTTGATAAGGGGGAGGCGAGGAGGGGGACTCGCCAGTACTGCGTTAAACATAAAAATTAAAATGGAAAATGACAATTCAAAATTAAAAATGACCGGACCAACTGGTGCTATAAATAATCTTATTTTTGTTATTTTTGCTATAATTTGTGCTGGAACATTATTTATTTATTGGCGCGATACAATTAGCATAATGAATAACTGCGCGGTGAGTGTGTTTGATAAAATTACTCATCCTGTCGGTGTAAAATCCCCAACACGGGTTGTGAAGGGACTGTATTTAACTGCTTATAGTGCCGGCAATCCGGCTAAAATTGATGCGATAATTAAGCTAATCGATAAGACGGAACTGAATGCTGTTGTCATCGATATTAAAGATTATAGTGGCTTAATTTTTTATTCTTCACAAGTATCATTAGTTAAACAGATCAAAGCGAGTGAAAATCGTTTGCGTGATATTTCGGCAACCATAAAAAAATTACACGAGCACAATATATATGTAATCGCGCGCCAGACGGTTTTTCAAGATCCGTTTTTGGCAGCGGCGCGACCGGCATGGGCAATCAAATCAAAAAGCGGGGGTTCCGTCTCCGCTACGGCTACGCCGGACAAGTTATGGTATGACAACAAAGGTTTATCGTGGGTGGACGCGACGCGTAAAGAGGTTTGGAATTATAATTTAGCCATTGCCAAAGAGGTGGCCGAATTAGGATTTGATGAAATAAATTTTGATTACGTGCGCTTTCCGTCTGATGGCCCGATTAAACAAATTGCTTATAGTGATGAACGGCCGTTATATGAAATTATGAGTGAGTTTTATAAATTTTTGAGTGATGGTTTAAAAGACGCGCCGGTATGGACATCGTTTGATATGTTTGGGTTTACAATGGAAAAAAGTGGTAACGACGATATGAATATTGGCCAGCGGATTTTGGACGCGAGAGATAATGTTGATTATATTTGCCCCATGATGTATCCTTCGCATTATCCGGTCGGACATTTGGGATTTAATAATCCGGCCGAACATCCAGCGGGAGTAATTGCCAATGGTATGGCTTTGGGCGAACATTTTTTCACCACTTCCACCCGCGCGCAAGTGCGCCCGTGGCTTCAGGCGTTTGATTTGGGAGCAGTGTATGATGCGGAAAAAATTCGTGCTCAAATTGATATGGTAGAGAAATATCCGAACGCGGGGTGGTTGTTGTGGAATGCGGGGAATAGGTATAGTGATGCTGGTTTAAAAGAAAATTAAAATGTAAAAATCAAAAATTAAAATGACAATGTAAAATTTAAAATGTCGCGAAGCGATTCAGTAATTTTCCATTTTGATTTTTAAATTTTAAATTTTTATCATGCACTTTTTTACGCCGAAAGCAATTCAGAATTTGTGCCAGCAATATGGCATGAAGCCGTCAAAAGACTATGGCCAGAATTATTTGTTAAGTTTGGAGCCGATTGAAGCGATGGTCGCGGCCGCCGACATTAAGCCAACCGACACCGTGGTGGAAGTGGGGCCTGGTTTTGGCACGCTAACTTTTGCTTTAGCAGAACAAGCAAAAGAAGTGGTGGCTTTTGAAATTGAAAAGAAAATTGAAAAGTATTGGCGGGAAAAAACCGAAGAATATAAAAATATAGAAATCATTTGGGGCAATGTTTTGTATCAAAAAGATTTTGATTTATTTTGTCATTCCCGTGAAAACGGGAATCCAGAGGTTGTGGAAAAAGTGGCGACTGGATCCCCGATCGGGCCTGCCCCGTACTGTGATACGGGGTCGGGGATGACAAATGTTGAGCGGCCATACAAAGTCGTCGCCAATATTCCCTATCAAATTACTTCATCGATAATTAAATTTTTTTTAGAAGATATTGCCAACAAACCAGAGTCCTTAACTTTAATGGTGCAAAAAGAAGTGGCGAGTAGAATTTGTGCTAAGCCCGGCGATATGTCGGTTTTGGCGGTGGCAGTGCAATATTATGCCGAGCCGGAAATTATCATGCCAGTACCGCGCCATTTTTTTTATCCCATACCAAAAGTTGATTCGGCAGTGATTAAAATTACGGTAAAACCAATATGTCATTCCCGCGCGCCCGAGCAAAGCGACAAGTGCCCTTGGGGTGAAAGCGGGAATCCAGTCGCCACAGACGAAACACTGGATCCCCGTTTCCACGGGGATGACAAGTACACCAAACAATTTTTTAAATTAGTCAAAACCGGCTTTAGCAGTCGTCGCAAAATTTTAATAAAAAATTTACTTCCCTTAGTCGGTGGCAATTCTGGCTTAAGTCAATTAGAAACGATTTGGCAGAAATTAGGGTGGTTGCGTACGATTAGAGCGCAGGAATTAAGTGTGGAGGATTGGAAAAAGTTAGTAGGAATTTTATTTTAAATGTTGTAAGAGCTCTAGTGTCTGGATACGCATTTTCAGCGGAATGACATCGGCAAAATATTAATGTCAGTTATCCACATACAAAAAATTGAATCTGTGCTATAATAAAGTCATAAAACAATATTAGCTTATGGCCGATAACAACGAGGAAACGGCCGCCACAAACGGTTTGTCCAAAGAACAAAAAATTGGTTTTGTTTTACTTTTGTGTTTCGCGATTTTTGCGATTACACTCGGTGTATTGCAAATTAGAAATACAATGCGCCGACCGTTTGCGTTGTCTAACGCCGTACCCGGGACAGTTAAGGATGAAGTCAACAATGCCGATGCTTTACGTTTTCGTGATACCGACCGTGACGGCTTATCTGACTTTGACGAATTATATGTTTATGGTACTAGTCCATATTTAGCGGATAGTGATTCTGATGGCGTCAGTGATAAAAATGAAGTAACCGTCGGATCAGATCCATTGTGCGCCTCGGGAAAAGATTGCTTAAATAATCCCATTGCTGTGGAAAATTTTTCACCGGCTTCATCCACAGTGATGCCGGCTTTGGTCTTGGAAGAGCCGATTGATATGTTAAGCACTAATTTGGGTTCTATCTTAACTGATCCAGCTCAAATTAGGGTAATGCTTAAAGACGCGGGTTTGAGCGTGGATATTTTAAATGGTTTAAGCGATAGCGATTTGTTATCTTGGGTTGCGGAAGCTCTTTCTGCCAGCTCAACAAGTGAGACTAGCGATAGCACTTCTATTTTAAACAGCTTAATTTCTTCCAGCACTAATCCTTAATAAAATATGCGTCCCAATTCTTTTTTTAAAAAATTAAGTTTGCGCGCGGTAATGATTATATTTTTTTTCACTGTCGCGGTGGGGCCACTTTTGGCACCAGTGCCGGCGCAAGCGCAATGGGGTGTTACCACTTTAGCTGATATTCCGGCTGCCGCCAACGTTATTATTGATAAAATTAAAACCGGCTGGATGACAACATTGGAGTTGAGCGCGATGCGTTCCATTTCTTATTTTATGCGCAAAGTTGCCTATGATAGCGCGGTCTGGTTGGCGTCTGGCGGTAAAGGACAATCACCTCTGGCCAATACCAAAAATTTTGGCGATTATTTAAAAAATACCGCCGGCGATGCCGCGATGGAAGGTATTGCCGCTTTGGAAGACGGTTTTAAAGTAAATTTATGTAAAATTCCAGATGTTAAAATTGATTTAGCATTTAGAATTGGTCTGCGTACCCAATTTAATGTTGGTCCGCCGGCGAAAACGAGAAAGTGTAGTTTTCAAGATTTTAAGAAAAATTGGAGCGGGGATGCCTGGAAAAGCAAGTATGGCAGTAAAGAGGGATTGCTAAAACAATTCAATGCTTCTTTGAAGATTGAAGATACTGATTTTGGTATTTATATGGATTCAGTGACACAGGTGGGAAATGTAATCGCAAAAAGAAACGAGGGAAATTTATTAGATAGACAAGAGGGGCAAGGTTTAAAAAATGTTACTAGCAAAATTTCCGGTGATATTTTGACTCCCGGCCAAATGGTTAAAAAAGAGGCCGAAGCTGCTAGTCCGTCTGAGCAACAAAAAAAAGATGAAGCTCAAATAAACGCCGCGATTGGCAGTGGTTTTTTTGAAATTTTACCGGCTACGATCAGCACTTTCTTAGGCACTTTGGCCAAAACAATGGTGGAAAATTTTAAAAACAACGGCATGTTTCCGTTTGGACTTTGTTTTGGAGAACATCGCGGACCGGAATGTTCCAACTCAAATCAATTTTTAGGCAATGTGGCCGCTTTACCGGAAAGTCAGGGTGCTGGCGGTGGCTTAGCGGCCGCTCAAGCGGCATTTAGCAGTTTATTACAACCCAATTCTCATACTGGCAGTGGCGATAGTAAAGAAATTTTAGGACAATTAGCTGATTGTACCGAGCCGTATTCTTTATATAAATGCCGGGCGGACGAGGGAATAATTTCGGCGTTGCAAGCGGCTGATTATGAAACTATTACGATTAAGAAAGCAATGAATGATAAACGCTGGTTGCATGCTGATTGGCGTCTTTATGGGCCGGACCGGACAGAAAATAATATCAATCAGCATTGTGCCGACCCCGCGATGAATGCTTATTGTTATGCCAATATAAAAGTTTTGCGCCAATTACGAATTCTGCCGTTAGGTTTTGAATTGGCCGTTTTAAAGAGTGATCCGGACAGTCCGGTAACTTTGGGCGACGTTGTAAATGGCTACGACATTTGTGATTATAATTATGATAGTAGTGGCAATATTACTGGCGTTAATTATCACGCGGATGGGGAATTTAAGTACTGTCATTTAATTGACCCGAACTGGGTGATTAAACTACCACCGACCCGTTGTCGGGCAATGGCGTTTGGCGAGCAACCATTATCATCAGACGCGCCTTATAGAATAGAAGAGTGTGTTGATTCAGTGAGCTGTGTGGCTTATGACAATAACGGCAATTGTACATCTTATGGCTATTGTGCTCGCGAACAAAATGTTTGGAATTTTGGTGATTCTAAAAAATGCGATCCTTACTATGATTCTTGTTTAAATTTTACTGATGCAACCGGTCAGTCGGCCGCGTATTTAAAACGGACGGTTGATACCGGCAGTTGTAATTCCGATACAGTTGGCTGTGCCTCGTATAGCTTAACCCAAAACAGAACCGGTGATACCGGCGCGTGGCAGACGCCTGTTTTAAACGCGGATTTGCCTAATTATAATTCTGGTATTCATTTTAATTCTAATGTGTCTTCGCTATGTAGCGCGGGCTCAGCTGGTTGCACGGCCTTTCGTACTAATACTTTGTCAAGTGTAGTTCTTAATTATCGTCAAGCGCCAGATTATTTAGGTTGCTATGATTCTGATTTGGCCGCTGTCGGCGTGCAATGGCCCGGAACTGCCGCTGATATGTCGCGAATTACACCGCGACCGGAATGTGATAATTATGCCAAAGTTTGTATTGCTGATGAAGTTGGGTGTAATGAATATTCAGACGCTATTTTAGGCGACAAATTCCCGGCTAAATTTACTCCTTTGGAATATACCACTGACGCTACGACCGGCGCTACTAAGGTAGTTTGGAATGATCAATGTGACGCCAAATGTGTTGGCTATGATTCTTATCGTGAAATGCCAAGTAATTATTCCAATGGCACCAATGTGGCCTATGTTATCCCCAAATTGGCGCAGAGTTGTACGGTGGCAGATGACGGTTGTTCCGGTTTTACAAATATGAATGAAGTTTCGGCGGGTGGGGGAGAGCAAGTGGAATATTTTTCACTACTGCGTTCTTGTGTTAAACCCGATCCGGCCAATCCTGATTTGCAAAAGAATTTTTATACCTATGAAAGTACAGCGAGCGGCGGTTATCAGCTTAAATCTTATACCTTAGAGCAAGATACCATTGGTACATCTGACCCAGATGGAAATGCTGGTGGGCCTAAATATTTTTACAAAACCGATCCTGATTTAACTTTGGCATTATCCGTTTGCAATAAAACCGCTTATGATCTTCATTTAGCGACTGATTGCCGTCAGTTTAATGATGATAATGGTAATGTGTACTATCGCCTGTTGGCTCAAGTAATTCCCGTTTCTGATAAATGTACGCCTTATCGGTTGAACTCTACAGAATTTGCGGCCGAAACCGGTGGGGGTGATTTAGGAACTGATCCAATATGTTTCCAAAATGGTGAATACCGCAATGGTTTTTGCTATTATAACGGATTACCAGCGGGCGCGATTTCAGGCGCCAACGATATAAAAAGTAAAGTTTGCGGGGTGGCGCAAGAAACCTGCCGGGCCTATAAAGGCAACACCGGCAACAACATTAAACCGCTCGTGAAACGCGACTTTGAAGAGGCTGAGCCGACTTCGGCCACAGCTGATTTTACGGCTGTCGGGGGTGGCACGATGTCGCAATCGTTTGAATCAGTTATTCCGCAAGAACATTCTTTAAGTTATGTTAATTCTGGTCCTGAAAATAGTGGAGTGAGTTTGGCGTTGTCCAATTCCTCGTCTGATGTTCATGATTATGAATTGGGCGCTGGCTACACGATTAGTTTTTGGGCTAAGGGAAATATTAGTCATAATTTAGATGTGGATTTGGTTGTTGGTTCTGATACTAGCAATTTTGTGGGAGAATTTTCTGTGGGTGAGACCTGGCAATTGTATCGGTTTAATGTTTCTAATATCCAAGGTGATGGCAGTTCATATAGTTTGAATATCGCCGGCAGTGGCGCTAAGACAATTTATTTGGATAATTTGCAGATCATAAAAAATAATGATATTTATCTAGTTAAGAAGAGTGTTAATATCCCGACTGTTTGCGATTCTTCCCCAACCGATAATTTGCCGGGCGAGGCCTTGGGTTGTCGCGCGTATGGCGTGAGCAATAATGCCAGCGCGCGTGTTAATCTTCATAATTTTAGTTACTTGTGTCGCGAAGGCGCGGTTGGCTGTACCGGCCTTTATAGCACCTACAACACCTTGGGTGGCGCGATTGATAGCAGTAATAAGACTGTTGCTGAAAGAGCGCCGCGGGCGTATCAGATAAAACTTGATCGCAGAGGGGTGTCTGGTAGGACCGCCTTGGAAATGAATTCCGGGCAAACATTGGTAAGGACACTTGCTGACGATCTTAACCCCAGAACCACCCCGGATATTTATAGTTGTACCGTGCCGGTGGGTGAAACCTATTGCTATGTAAAAAATATTTTTGGCCACACGAAAGCGGAAATTGAAACCGGCAGTACCGCTTTTTCCGGTCCGGGCGGGGGAGATGTTTATGCCAGTTTTGTGGATTCTTCATACTATGTGCCGGGTGACGCGACTACGCCGATATTTTTGGTAGCCAACCAGTCGGCCTCCTGCCAGTCGGCTGATTTGGGCTGTACTTATGCCGGCTTACAGCGCGCGCCCATAGCGGGCGCGACTACTTTTGATGATGTTCTTATAAAAAACGATCCGGCCACTTATGATAAAGCGCTTTGTACGGCGCAAGCAGTGGGTTGTAACGCCTACACCAGTGGCGCTTCCAGCTATTATTTTAAAGACCCAGTTGCCTCCGGTCAGAAAGTTTGCCAATACCAAACTGGTAAAGTAGTAAATGGCGTGGAATCAAGTGGTTGGTTTTGGGGTGATAATATTGGTACATGTTCTGGTGGAGGCCCGGTCACATATTGTCGCCAAGGTGAAAATGATTGCGCGGCTGGCAACACGTGTGTTGGTATTGGTTTGCAACCGTGCTACCCAGATTATGTCCAGCCGGGTAATACTTTTGGCTTGTGGTCATATGGTGATACTGGAAAATATAATAATTTTGTGGGTGCTTGTACGGCCGAGCAGTCGGGTTGTACCGCTTTTACCGACAAGAGTGATAATGTCGCCAATTATTTAATCAAAGACACCGTGAGTGTCGGCACTTGCGCCGGACGGGTAAGTCGCAAAGAGGGCTGTGCTTTGTTTGAAGAAAGCGGTAATCCATCCAAACTTTATGACACCAAAGCCACTTACTTATTAAGTGATAATCAGGATTCTGATTTTGTTGAACCAATAAATAATCCAGCCACTAATGACGCGAATGTAATTTTGCAAGTGAGTCAAGACCGCCAGTGCGGTGAGTGGTTGGCTTGCCAATCGTCACATCCAAACGATGATGGCAGCGCGCAAATTTGTGATGCCGTTGGCCGTTGTAATCAAGCGCCTACTCGCGGTGGCGCGGATAGTATTAGTAGTTGCGCTAATTTTGTGGATGCTTCCATTAATCCGTATTATGGAAAAATAATGTTACCGGGGCTGTACCAAACTCGTGATACTAAGTGGGGTGATATGGATTTTTCCGGTTATACTTTTAATGGTATGTATCAACCGGACGAATTATCTCAACTGAATATTGGCAGTGGTGCCAATCCTGACTGGCGTTTAGTAAAGATGATTAAATGTGGCAGTAACATTACGACGGTGTGCAAAGATACAACCGGATTTGAATGTAATCCCAACCAAAATGATAAATCTTGCGGCAACGGTAGAGCAGTGTGCAAGGGAGGATATTGCGTGCAAACCGGCCGTGGTGATACTAATTTTAATCCGCCGACAGTTGTGTCCAATGGGCAACCGACTACTTTAAAACCATCTTGTCGCGATTATCAATACAAAGACGCGCCTTACATATCAACCGTGGATGTTAAACACGCGCTTTCTAATGCTAATTTTTGCGATGAAGCCGGTGATTTCGCGATCGGAGCGGCGACAACGGCTTGTGAATGTGATTATACGCAAGTAAGTTATGGTGATGATGGCTTACTTAATAAATATTTTAATTATTTTCTTCCCAATAAATATGGAGCAGTGGTAAATTCCGAAATGGGCGTGGTGCCGGAAGGAATATGTCAGGCTGGAGATAATAACGGCGCGGCCTGTAGTTCTGCTGATGATTGTCCAAGCGGTACTTGCATTTTCAAAAAACAGGAATTAAAAATTTTGGGCTGGCACGGGTACTGTTTAGAACCGGATTATTCTCGGCCTCTGCCAGGAGCGCGTGATCAGTTTTCTTGTTTGAGTTGGTTGCCAATTACCAATCCGGCTGGATTTGCCGACCGCGACAGCCAACATTTGGAAGCCGGCTATATACCCACTCAGCAATTAACTGCCTTGGGTTTTGAGTCACATAGCAGTACTGATTTATTAGGGCAATATTATTGTTTGGATGCCACTCATTTGCCGTCAACTGTAAGTCGCTATATTTGGGTAAAGGCCGGTGAATTTATTGACGATTATCAAGATCCCGATAGTAGTGATGCTGCCAGAAACGCTATTAATCCCATAAAGCTGGGTGGACAGACCGAAGATTATTACAATATTTTGTCTTTTTCAGCGGTTGATCATCAAGACAAAGAGAAAGTCGCCACCGCTATTATAATTGCCGGTGCATCTCTTTTACTTTCCCCACTTGCCCCATTGATAGGTTTGGCTTCGGCTTTGTTTGGATTCTTGGTTCCTGACCAGGGGCAAAACGCGCGTGTTTTTTATCCCTATACTCAAAATGGCAGTGATCCAACGGCTATTTATCAATCAGATATTGAATTGGTTAAGTTCCAAGTTGATAAGCACGATGATGAAGACCAGCAAACCTCAATTTATATTTATCCTAATGTTTATAATGGCGATAAGCCATATATGGTATATGACATACCGGATGATCCAGATGAGAAAAAGCCATTTTACAAACATAGTAATGTCGGTGGTATTTATGTGGCCGGTAACTTTATGGGCAAAGAAAATTTTCCGGCTTTTTTCTATGCTTCCAAATCCAATGATTTTAATGGAGATACTGTCAAAGAAGGTTATATTGATAAAGATGGGCAAATTGATTATAAAGGATGGGTGGACAGAGTGGATCCATTTACAAATACTGGGCCGGATGGCGATAAAGATGATTCAGAATTTGAAAGTGTTATCAAAGGTAATTTATTTGGTCGTCTTGATGTTAAGAAATCTACTTACACTTATCTTTTTGGGAGCCCCACGCTCATTCCAGGTGACAAATTAGAACCGGTTCCGGATGATAGCTTGGCATTTTTCTCTGCTGGCAAATTTGCTGGCAACCCTTACGTAGATCATACAGTTTATGATGACGTTTGCCCGGGTGGCGGTAGCACACAGGGCAATTTGCGGGCGGGAGACGGCAATTGGCACGGCGTGGTAATGCATTTTGACGCCAATACTCACAAGTTTTTGGGTTTTTGGATGTATTATTGTGATCAATCCAATTTAGACGGTGAAGTTTCTTATTTAGTAACATTTATTTTGCGCAACCAGTGTAGCATTATCGCGGATACTCGTTTTGATTTCTCGGCGCAATCTTCACCTTGGACAAATCGTTTGTGGCAAGGAATTTTTGCTCCGACTATTACTCCGGCTGTTACTCCGCGTTTGACCTATAATACTCCCTATGCTCCGTTTGGCAGTTTAAATATCACTTTGGCTAGCAATCCTTATGCTGGCCATGAATTAAGTCCGAGTTATTTAAGAAAATTGCCACTATATATTGATCCGCGCGTTACTGTTGGCGAGAATATCCGTTGTTTCCCCGGTTTTGACAAGAGTGATGAAAATTGCGTTGTTACCTTGCAAGACGAGAAGCCACTAGCTCCGATAGCAAAGAGTACCGCCTTTGTATTTGGCGGTGAAGGGAATTTAAAACAACTATTTGCTAAGCCGTTAGCGACTTATTCTTACAATAAATCATCTATCAGCGCGTCTGATATTGGTAGTTATCAGGGGTATATTAAGAGTACTACTGCACCTTATGATCATACTGAATTATTATCTCTGACTGCCAATGCTCCTCAAGTAAAATCCGTTGGGACTTGTAACGCAGATGGTAAATGTTTGGAAGGTGATAATGGTTTGACTATTAACGACCAAACCTCTGGTTCGGTAGTTATCAAAACTTCACCCGGCAAAGCAGTAATGAAATTTTACGCGCATGCCCACGAAGAACAAATGCCCATCCGATCTATCTGGGTTGACTGGGGTGATGGTAAAAATAAATATGAATCCGGCGATCCATCTTTCTTCCGTAATCGGTATGGACATCAGGATGGTCGTTGTGATACTAGTGTTAATTTTAATTATTGTCGCAATTTAAATCTGACTGGATTTCCCGATCGTATTTGCAGTTCTCGCGATGACTGTAAGGATCTGCCCCAGTGCGTGTTGGAAAAAGATTCACCAACCGATTCATCCGGCCCGCTTTCTTTTGGTCGTATTTTAGACCGCACTTGTGATGATAATTATTATCGCTTTGACACAGTTTATGAATGTAGCAAAACTAGCGCCAATTGGAAATCGGGTGCGGACTGTTCTGATCTGACTTTGGCCGCCCTTTATGGTGGTTGCTGTGAATTTACTCCGCGCGTACGGGTGCGTGATAATTGGGGTTGGTGTAATGGTACTTGTGGTGTCGCAGGAAGTCCTGGTGGCACGGGTTGCTATGGCGATACCGAATGTCTGGGATTAAACACTGGCGCTTGGACGGAATTCGCCGGCACGGTTTTAGTGCCACCTCGGGTGTAATTGCCAGGTAATTTTCCGCCACCTCCGTCTGGTCGCCCCTAGTGAGTATTATAAAATACCACTGAAAAATCCGCACTAATCATCATCAGGGCGGATTTTTTGTTTGTTAGTGGTCTATTTGTTGCGCGCAGTGGTATTTTTGGTCGTCAAACTGGCCCTGTCGCCAAATGGCTCAAACTGTCATTCCCGCTAAAGCGGGAATCCAGAAACTTGGCTTAAATTTATTGCCCCTGGATCTTCGATTAAATCGGGGATGACAGTAAACCACTGTCTGGTAAACTGCGATTTACCGTGTTGCTGTGGATAATTACTTTTTTCTCCCATTTTCCAGTTGTTGATAATTCTGATTTGTGGTATAATAAATTTATCTAAAATTTGTTCCCATGATGAAGCGTGTAAAACGTTGGCTAAAAGCCGGTCGGGAATTATTCAAAACTAATCGTAGATTACGAGTGGTTAGTTTTGTATTATTGGCATCTGTCGTTTTGATGATGGTTTTTGTTTTTGTTCCGGCTCCGAATGCTCAAGCTGTTGACAAAGTGGCTGCTCCGGCTACGGCAGCAACCGGCGGCGGTCTGCCTGATGTGAATTTTGTCACCAATTGGTTGGCGCGCGGGACTTTTATGATTTCACGCTTGTTTTTGAGTTTATCCTTGTTCCTTCTCACTTTTATAATTCAACTCGCCGGCTATAACGGCTTTATTGACTCCACGACTGTCACGATCGGTTGGGTAATGATGCGCGACCTCGTGAATATGTTGTTTGTGATATTTTTGTTGATAATTGCTTTCGGTACCATTTTGGGGTTGGAGCAATACGAGTGGAAAAAATTAATGGTCAAGTTTGTTTTAGCCGCGATTTTAGTAAACTTTAGTCGGGTAATTTGCGGTCTTATCATTGATGTCGCTCAAGTAGTGATGATTACTTTTGTTAATGGCATTGCCGCTACTGCCGGCGGCAATCTTATTAATGCTTTTTCTTTGGATAATTTATATAGTTTTACGCCAGATTTATCGCCAGAGAATCTTAACACCTTGGATGTAATGATTTCGGCAGTCGCGGCCGTGGCTTTTACCGGTATGCTTATGATGACCATGTTGTCTATCATGGTGATGCTTTTATTCCGCGTGATTGTGCTTTGGGTTTTGATTGTGCTTTCGCCCCTGGCTTTCGTGATGAAAGTAATTCCGAAAACCGAGAGTTATTCTTCGCAATGGTGGAAAGAATTTGGTAATCATGTGGTAGCCGGTCCGATTTTGTTATTTTTTGTTTGGTTGTCGTTTATCACTTTGGGTAATGGTAATATTGACGAAGAAATAACTAATGCAAGTGTTCCGGCTGGTAATTTAAGTCAAACTGATGCCAGTTCTGTTAGTGGAGCGGCCACTTCTGGTATTTCTGATTTAATGGGTTGGGGTAAAATGGCTAATTTTGCCATTGCCATCGGCATGCTTATCGCCGGTGCGAAATTAAGTCAGCAATTTTCCGTGGAAGGTGGCAATATGATGGGCGGTGTGAGGGATTTTGGTAAAAAAGTGGCTGCCACCGCGGCCGGTGTGGGCTTGGGTATGTGGGCTTATAACACCCTAAAAGGTGGCGCGAGTAAGACCGGGCATTGGGGCAAACAAAAGGGTATTGATGCCTTGACTGATTATGGTTCAATGGCCAGATCTGGTGTTAATATATTTAAGAATAAAACATTGAGTAAAGTGCCAGGTATTGGTACTGTGGTCAATTGGTCGGCGCGTCGCGCTAAAGGCGCGCGTACTTTAAAAGATGCATCAGAGAAGTCAGACAAATTATTAGCCAGAGAGCAAAGTTCTGGTTGGAAGGGTGATTTAAAACGTCAAATTGAAGGTCAGTTAGAAGCGACAGAAGAGCGTAGCAAAGTGCGTGATCGGGCTGGGGTGGATGAAGCTAAATTAAAACACTTGAATACTGAGCGCATAAAAGATGGCAAAGGCACAGGTAAAACTTGGGGGCAAGAGGCGGCTGGTTACAAGACAGAAGCCGATGCTGCTGCGCATAATGTTAGCGGGCTAATTACCGGAATTCAAGCCACTGATCGTGAGCGCGATATGGCGGCTTTTGCGGCTAGCGCCCAAGCTTTAGAAACTGCGAAAAAGAATACTGAATCCGCAGAGGTGCACACTTTGCGAGTGTCAATTGAAAATAATGACCAAAGACAGCAAGACCGAGAGCAGGAGTTGGTCGGGCCAGAGCGAAAGGCTGGGGATGAATTTGGAGAACAATATAAAATTTTGGACGGTCAACTAGCAACGCAATGGACGGAAGCCGGAGAAGAATTTACCAAAATTTCAAATAGATATGTTGCAGAAAGCAGTGAACCGGATGATAATTTGCGAACAAAAGGAGGAGATTGGTATCTTGGGAAAACTAAGCTGGAAAAAGAGAAGGAAGAACTTCTGCAAAAATTAAAGAAAACACAAACCGGAACAAAGGCACACACTGGTTTGCTTGAAGACATCCAAACAAAAAATGTTGAAATTGAAGCTTTTGAAGCTAAAATGCCTGAGGAGCTCTCAACTGCTAAGCAAACAGTAGAGCGGTTGGAGCAGGAAAGATTAACGGTAAACTCTAATTTTACTGTGGGAAAAAAACGGTTAAATGACGAAATTGAAAAGAAGATGGCCCAAGATCCCGAGCTAAAATCTTTGAAGATTGAAAAAAAACAAAATCAAAAAATAATAGCAGAAGCGAAAAAGACCCAAGAAGCATCCCCAGAATTCAAAGTAGCCGACCGCCGTCGTCAGATCATGGAAGCTTATATCGCAGAAAATCCCGTGGCCGAGGAGAAACGCAAAACATTGGAAAAAGAGTTAGAGGAAAAGGGTTTGAGGAAACAATTTTTGAAAGAAGCAAAGGGTAATAATCCGGGAAAGTCGTCTGAGGAAGTATCGGCAATAGCGGACGGTATGTTTAAAGATGAAGTTAACAGACGGCTTGGTAAAGAATTTTTAATTGAGCATTTTAAAGTTCATCCTGAATTGATCGGGGGAGATTTGCTTAAAAAGAGATTGGACGCGATGGTCGCGAGTGAAATGGTGAAACACGATGTTGGTTATGGAGTTAATCCTGGTTTGGCGGGAGCAGATGTAAAGATGTGGGAAGATCTTCACCGTGCCGTTGATGCTGAGCATCCTGATTGGGGGGCAGATAAAAAGAAGCCGGAATTGTGGAGAAGATATTTGCAGGCCAGTGGTCAAGCTCCCCAGACTAGCATAAAGGAAATGGGTAGTGCAATTGATGAGGAAGCAGGACGGTTGGCGAATGAATTTACTACTGAAAAGGTTATTCCAGGGTTAGTGGGGGCGGGCGCAAGGGCTACCAGGGCAGAACTACTTGATGAAGCAGCTCAAAAACGCTTGGAAGCGGCCAAGGGTGGATCCAAAGAAGAAGCGCTCAAGATTCCGGCTATTCGGGCTTTGTTTGAGGCAACTCAAAAATCAGTGGTGGTAGCCGAAGGCGCACAAAAAGCTGTTGATATGGTGAAGGAAGAAATGCTTCAAGGCATATATTCTGAAGGGTTAAAAGATTTGAAAACGCAACATGAAGCGGCACAGAAAAAACATAGTTTGGAATTGGCGGCGGCGCGAGAGAGAGCCAAAGAGAGTCCGGATCATGATGTCTTGTCGGCAATTTTGCGCAAAATAGATGAGGAAAATAAGATTTTAAACAAAAAATCCATTGGCGCCAAAACTGCCTTGGCCAATGTTAAGGCCGGATATTTTGCCGAACACACTGGTATTGCCAAGCAAGAAATGTTGGATGAGGCCGATGACCAATATTCCATGGAACGTTATGGCAATCATACCCAATCTACCGCCATGAAATCGCTTATTAACAAAAAGATGCAGGAATATACTGGTGTAGAGCGCGAACAAGCGGTTACGATGGCGGTTGATAATTTTGCCCACGCCCAAGCGATTAAAGAAAGCGGTGGTGAGTTAGCGCGCGACCAAGAAGCCATGATGATGGCGGGTATCACTTTTTTGACTAAAGAAGCTTGGAGTGATGATATGCTTGCGGAAATTGTCAATCGTATTAAGGCGTCCAATCGCGGAGAACTTACTGGCGAAGCGCGTGGTCAAGGTGAATTATTAAAAAAATTGTTTGAGGACAGATTACAATGGGGCGGTATTGATGGCAATGATCCTGATCTTAATAATTTTGTCAATCAATCCAGTAATAAACGTACTAACGACTTACACCGCTTAATTGCCTTGGGCGGAGATGCGGATTTAATGATGTCGGAAAACGCAGTATTGAAGCACATGAAGGATACTGGCAAAGGGTATGGCGATGCCTTTAAATCATTGGTAGAAAAAGTGTCTGATTCTAGTAAGGGCTTTGGCGATATTGCCAAAGATTTAGGATTTGAGGGTATGCGTTTGCAAAATCAATTGCGCGCGTTTACTAACAATTTTAAACTTGGCAAAGGTGTTAACGCGGAAGCTGGTTGGAAAACATATCAAGACAAAATTAATAGTCATGCCGAATCATATCAATTCTTGGCTGATGCCAAAAAAATGGCTTTGAATGTAGCGCACTTGGATGATGGTGGCCATACTTATTTTGACATGAAGGAAAAAATGTTCCGCGGCCAAGACGCTGACGACGCCATGAATTTTATTTTAGGCGATTGGCGCAAACTCGGCTCGGAAGAGCGTATGCGCCGTCTTAAAACCCATAGCAACGGGCAGATGAACGAAGATAGTCAAACCATCGCCATTGATATGCGCAATGCCAAGGCCTTGCGTGAAACCTATCAGAACGTTACCACCGAACACAATTTTAACCGTCAGGACGGCCGTAATATTGACCATTTAGCCGGTTTAGCGGCCGGTGAAAAAGCTGTTATTGACCCCAAAACAGGGCGAATGATAATCGGTGGCGTTACTTCGGCCATGCAAACCAGCACCTTTGGGCATTTGGATACTTTGGAAAAAAGGCAGGAGGCGGCTTTGCGACAATTGGCCGACAACTTTGCGGTTACAATGGATAACGCGCCTATCGCGCTCGCGGCCGCCTTGGGTATGCGGTCCAATATGGATTTTGATGAGGCTACCGCTGGTCACTTCAATTTAATGTTGCCCGAAGGAGAGGCTATTCTCAGCAATGGTTCACGGGAAATTAAAACCACGGCAGATATGCTGGAATTTATTGAGAGGTATCGCAGTGGTATTAACCGAAAAGAGCAAGGGGCGCTTAATCGCGTTGCAATTCAACGCGCTTATAATTCACAAGCGAACAGAAGCCCTGGTAAAAATGATGACGGCCAGATGGCGGCTTAAAATATAAAACTATGCATTGGCAAGATATTCACAATTTAGAACATTATTGGCCCGAGCAATTGGCGATATTGCGCCGTTTGCGTGATTTGGGTAAAAAAGTTTTTGGGTCCAATTGGTATGACAAAACTTTTTGGCAGGGTTTGGATTTGATTGTTACCGATTTGGACAACAATACTTTGGGTACAATGGATGATGTTGAGTTCGCTTATACTATTTCGGTGTTATCGCGTTTGGAACGTGGCGATCTGCTTGGTATGGAAAAAGCGCTTTTAGAAGCAGACAAAATGATGGGGGAAACGCTGGGCGTGGAATCCAATATCACTCCTGACCCTAATATATTTAACGCGGCTTGGGAAGATCATTGGTGGTTAATGGGAATTGACGCGGATGGGGCGGCGATGTTGGCCAAGCGGTCGGCGCGGTTGTCACAAACGGATTTTGATAAATTACTATCCCATTTTGACCAATTAACCGTGGCCTATGATTTAGTATCCGCCCAAATGCTCGCGGTCGGCGCGCTGCTATTGTATTTTGATGGTGAAAAACGCTATGATTTTGAAACTCTAGTGGCTGAATTTGCCTCGGGCGCGGTATCGGACTGGCTGTCGGCCTGGCGGTTTTTGGGTCAAGCGTTTTATGGGCGTAATGGCGATGTGGGGAAACTCATGCTTAAATTTTTAACTGGCAGAGAGCCCGATTTTTCCGGTGATTCGTCCACGGTTAATAATTTATTTGAAATTGTAATTTTATTTTTCGTGTGGCATGATTATGAATATTTGGATTTTGAAACTAAAGGATTTTTGATTAAGAAATATATTTGGGCTTCACTCGCGGCCGGTGTGCCAATAGAAAAATGTGTTAAATCGGATTTGGCGACAGAGCAATATCTGGATTTTTACTTGTCGGCTTGTTTCAATTTAACAGAAAATTTGGGTAATGGCGAAGAAAAGTTTATTGGCTTGGAAGATGAGTCGCCGACCGTGGGAGATTTTATTAAGAATTTTACACAGACCGTTGGTAATTCTGATATTGATGGTTTGGAGCAGTCAAAATTTGTTAAAGCTCAGATTACCGCGAATGCATGGCCGGTGGAATGGGAAGGCATGTTATTGCGTTTGATTTATCTATATATTCATTCGCGTGAGTGCGACTTAATTGATTACAAGGGTTTATTAAGCGAAGCGGGGATAGAGCCAAGACCGTTTGAGTGGCGGCAAATTGTTCACGAAGATTTAACTCCGGAAAAATTAAAAATGATTAAAGATTGGTTAGTTATGTACAATCGTCCTTTTACCGTTAAAATGGAAATGGTGGTAGAATTTATGAAAGTTTCCTTTAATACCGAACCATATCTCTCGCGTATTTTAGAATTGAGTGAGACGTTTGAAGAAGTTTATGGGCCGGAAATGAGCCCACTGCTATATTTTTCTGAAGAAGAAAATAAATGGCAACTCAATCACGATCGTCCGCCAAAATCACCAGTTCCGGCGATATAATTATTGGAAAAATATAAATTTTTATCATGGCTTTAGAACCAAGTGTTTTAATTAAAAAATCCGACGGCACGTTTGAGCGTGTGCTATTGTCGGAATTGGCCAAGCGTCCTAAAAAAGTGGCGCCGGTTTTGGTTGTAAAAAAATCAGATGAGATAGTTATTGAAAAAGTTGAAGCCCCTGTGGTCGCCTCCGAATCGGTTGTAAAAAAAGAGATAAATATTGATTTGCCAAAGACGCCTATCGTAAACAAAGAGCCAGTGAAAAATATCGTTTTGCCCACGGCATTGCCTAAAGCTAAAATTGTTTTACCAAAACCTTTTGTTGAGAAAATTCAACCTGTCGCGTCCAAGTCGGTTGCCTTTGACACTAAGTCACTTTTGGATGATAGCGACCTTTCTATAATTAGTCCATCGGGATTGACACCCACTTCCAGTCGGCGTGAAAATCAGGTGGAAGTGGTCTTGAAAAAATTATCTTTTTCAGTACCACCAAATTTTGCTAATCGCTTGCGCAGTGTGATTTTGTTGCGCCTGAAAGATGTACGCGGGGAAAGTGATACTCGCGTTACCGCCCTTCGTTCCATAAAAGATGGCGGTTTGGGTTTGACAGAATCGCAAGCCACGGAATTGGAAAAAATTTGTTCTAATGTTGATAATTTTAAAAAAACAAGCGTAGTGGTTGATACCAATAAAAAAATGTTGCCGGCGCGTGAGGGAGAAGTACTGCCGGCGGTAAGTATTAATTGGGACGAGGAATTACCCGCCATTAGCGCGCCCAACAACTCTTTTATTCATCCCGCGGTAAAAATAACTGAAGTTGCTCAGGTTAAGGCCAGCACGCCCGAGAAGGTTTTTGTTGATAAGGTTGTGCCGGTGGCTCCTGCCCAGCAATTTGAAATTAGCCGAGGTTTATCCGCCTCCCGGCCTTCTATGGCGGATGTTGTTTCGGAAACTCCAACCTTGGGGCCGCTGGGCGAGATCAAATCATTTACTTTGGAAGATTTTAGGCGTTTAGCGCCCGATCCTACCCAAGCGGCTAAACGTTTAGCGCAAAAGTTTATAAATTTAAAAGAAGAATCAATAATTTTATTCTGGCAGGCGAGTAGCGCTTGGCGGAGTAGTGCATTGTATTTGTCGTATGTCAGCGCTCTTTCCAAAGAATTGTTGGGGGCGCATTTGCCAGTGCCGGCTGGAATGTCAATGGTGCTTAAGCCGGAAGAAACCACGGCTATTATCAATATGGAAAAAGAATTGGGATTATAAAATATGGATTCATTTACCGTTCCACAATTTATTGACGTGGAAGACAAGATTTTCGGCCCGGTTACCACCAGGCAATTTATAATATTGCTTACGGCCGGATTGTTTTTGTTTATTGCTTACAAATTAGCCGACACTCCTTTGTTTATCACTTTACTCGCGGTTATCGGCGGATTTGCGCTTGTTTTGGCGTTTGTAAAAATTAATGGTCAACCTTTTCATTTTTTTATTTTGAATATCGTGCAGACCATGCGTTTGCCCTCACGGCGAGTTTGGAAAAAGGAATATTCCGATCAGGAGTTAAAAGAATTAATGGCTACTCCTAAGACTGCTGTGGTTGAGGAGGTAAGCGTTGTCCCTAAATTATCTTATAGTCGTTTGCGTGATTTGACTTTAGTGGTAAATACCGGCGGATATTATAAGGAAGAAGAATAAATATTATGAAGAACAAAACGGCCGCGAAAAAAAAATCTGCTTTGCGTTCAGCTCAAAAGCACTTAGCCATTGCTGAAATTAAGCAGGATACTTTAATAATGAAAGACGGCACTTTGCGGGCGGTTTTAATTGTTTCCAGTATTAATTTTGCTTTAAAAAATGATGATGAGCAAAACGCGATTGTTGCCGCTTACGTGGGATTTTTAAATTCTTTGGAGCATCCGTTGCAAGTTTTAATTCAATCGCGCGAACTTTATATAAAACCCTATCTGGATCGGCTGATAGAACGTGAGCATTTACAGCAAAATGAATTGTTGCGCGCGCAAATTGCCGATTACCGTTCGTTTGTATCAGAATTGGTACGTTTGGGGTCTATTACCAGTAAGCAATTTTTTGTTGTTGTCCCCTATGACCCATTGTCTAATAAAAAGAAAAGTTTTTGGGCGCGGTTAAAAGATGTGGCTAATCCGGTAGGTTTAATAAGATTGAAAGACGAAAAATTTTTGTCGCGAAAAAAAGATTTAGATATGCGCGTGCGCCAAGTAATTTCCGGCTTGTCAAGCATGGGATTAGAGATCGCGCGCGTTGATACGCAATCATTAATTGAATTATTCTATTCAACCTATAATCCCGATATCGCTTTGAGCGAACGATTGCCGGCTTTGGGCAATATTCAAATGGAAGCGGATTAATTATGAATTTTTGACTGATATATGGCCTTTAAACCTTTATTTACCGCTAAAGCCAAAACCGAGAGAAAGCCCGGATTTTTTGCTAAAGATAAAAATTCCGTATCGCAAGATACATCGGAAGAGTTGATTACTTTGGCTGAAGAAAGGATTTACCGCGAGGGTGTGGTATCCATTAAAGATTTGATGGCACCGTCGGCTTTTAATGTGGAAAAAAGCTATTTAGAATTAGGCACAACTTTTTGTCGAACAATTTTTGTCGTCAGTTATTCTCGCGATATTTCCATTGGCTGGAGTTCACCTATTATTAATTTGTCGGTAAACATGGATATTACCATGTTTTTCTATCCCGTGAAGTCAGCGGTAATTTTAAAACAATTAAAAAATAAAGTTGGCGCCTTAGAAGCCCAGCTATCGGCCGATGCCGACAAGGGCTCGCCGCGCGATCCGACCCGCGAGACCGCTTTGCGCGACGCGGAAGAATTGCGCGATAGTTTGACGCAGGGGACAGAACGCTTTTTTCAGTTTTCTTTTTATATTACTATTTACGCTAAAGATAAGGCCAAGCTAGACCAGTTGTCCGAAGATATTGAAAATATTTTTGGTTCCCGTTCTATTACTAGCCGTAAAGTTTTATATCAGGCCGAACAAGGTTTTAATTCTACTTTGCCGTTGTGCAATGATGAATTAATGATTTCTTATAATCTTAATTCTTCGCCGATTGCCGCGTCTTTTCCGTTTATTTCGGCCGAGCTTACTTCTGACGACGGTATTTTGTATGGTATTAATCGCCATAACAACAGTTTAATTTTATTTGATCGGTTTTCTTTGCAAAATGCTAATATGGTGGTGTTCGCCACCGCTGGCGCGGGCAAAAGTTACGCGATTAAATTGGAAATTTTACGCAGTTTGATGATGGGTACAGATGTAATCGTGATTGATCCGGAGATGGAATACAAGCATTTGAGTGAGGCCGTGGGTGGCACATATATAAGTATATCTTTGTCATCGGAAAGTAAAGTGAATCCCTTTGACCTGCCTCGACCGGTAAGCCGAGATGTTTCGGTGGAAGATATTATTAGAAGCGCGGTGATAACCGTGAAGGGGTTATTGCGTATTATGCTTGGTGGATTTACGACCGAGCAAGACGCTATCATTGATCGGGCTTTGATTGAAACCTATGCTAAAAAAGATATTACCCCTGACGCGGATTTAGCAAAAGTGACTCCGCCCATTATGCAGGATTTAGAAGAAATATTGGAAGGAATGGTGGGAGCGGAAGAATTAGTTTTGAAATTGCACAAATTTACCGATGGAACTTTTGGTGGTTTATTTAACGCGCCTACCAATGTCAACTTAAAAAATCAGTTGGTGGTTTTTTCAGTGCGTGATTTAGAAGACGAACTTCGGCCCATGGCAATTTACGCGGTCATCAATTATATTTGGAATGTGGTGCGTTCGGAGCAGAAAAAACGGATGTTAATTATTGACGAGGCCTGGTGGATGATGCAACATGAAGATAGCGCTCGTTTTATTTTTTCGCTGGTTAAACGTTGTCGTAAATATTATTTGGGGGTAACCACTATTACCCAAGACGTTAGTGACTTTTTGGGTTCGCCCTACGGCAAGGCAATCGTGACCAATTCGGCCTTACAATTATTATTGCGCCAATCGCCAGCGGCTATTGATACGGTGCAAAAAACATTTTTGTTAACCGATAGTGAAAAATATTTGCTATTGGAATCCGGCCCGGGCGAAGGGATATTTTTTGCCGGTTTAAAACACGCCGCTATTAAAGTTGTCGCTTCTTATACGGAAGACCAAATTGTAACGACCAACCCGGAACAGCTTTTGCAGATTGAGAGGTCCAAAGCGGAGTTCAAGCGCTTGAATGGATAAGTTATTTGTTGTATAATATAATTATATGTTATCACTGCGTACCCGAATTTTTATCATAATCAGTTTAGTTGTTCTCGCCATCTTGGGTGTGAGCGTATTCTTTATAATGCTTAGCAAAAAAAAGGCGGTCCCTGACGCGAATTTGACGAATAAC
This sequence comes from Candidatus Magasanikbacteria bacterium RIFOXYD2_FULL_41_14, assembly GCA_001784475.1. Classification (GTDB taxonomy): domain Bacteria; phylum Patescibacteriota; class Patescibacteriia; order Magasanikbacterales; family GWA2-37-8; genus XYD2-FULL-41-14. The sequence goes on along the minus strand of MFRE01000004.1, from coordinate 2,978 downwards.
AACACTGCCCCTTTGGCCGATGTAGTTTTGCCCACTGGTCAAACCGTTGTGGTAAACCCGATTACTCAAGGTGTTACAGCGCAGGTGCCCACTGCTTTAGAAACAGAACAGAATAGTGTGCGTCAATTGGCTCGGATTTTTATTGAACGCTATAATTCTTATTCCAGTGCCGGTAATTTTGAAAATTTGTTAGATGTAAAAGATTTTTCTACCCCTGCTTTATGGGTTAAAATCAGTGGTCCTCTTACTAGCCCCCGACCGCCATCCGGTTCGTTTGTCGGTGTTTCCACTCTCGCTGTTAGTTCTGATTTGAGCGATTGGCAAGGGAGTAGCGCGCAAGTTGATATCAAAACTCATATAACTGAAGATAAAGAAAATAAAGTGACAAGTCGTTTAGCTGGCGTTTCGGTTTATCTGGTAAAGACAAACGGTAATTGGCTGGTTGATAAATTTATTTGGGAGAAATGATAAAATCATTAGGTGATTTTGTCATTCCCGCGCAAGCGGGAATCCAGTTGTTCAAAGACGCGTTGTTTCCAATCCATTGCGCCGATTGTGGTCAAGAGGGGGAGTGGTGGTGTCAGTCATGTCGACAGGAGCCAACTAATTTGGCTGAGTCGGCTTGTTATCGTTGCGGTCGTTCTAATTTAGACGGCCGCGTTTGTTTTAATTGTCAAAAACACGGCGCGATTGCTGGGGTGATGGCTTTTTTTAATTATAAAATTCCCGCGGTCGCGCGTTTAATTACTGATTTTAAATATCATTCGGTATTTGAGATGTCACAATTATGGCAAAAAATAATTACCGAAGAAATTTGGCGTCTGGATTTTTTGTTTACCGGACCGCTAACAATTATGCCGGTGCCATTGCACCCGCGACGCGAACGGGAACGCGGATTTAATCAATCGTTAATTTTAGCTGAGTTGATTTATTCGCAATTAAAAAATACCGGCAAGGAATGTTTGCTGGATTCCCAAAATTTATGCCGTACGCGTTTTACCGCTCAGCAAGCCAAGTTAGATCGGCGCGCGCGTCAAAAAAATTTGCGTAATGCTTTTTGTTGGAATTTAGACGCGGTTGTCCCCGAGCGGATATTGTTAGTAGATGATGTAATTACCAGTGGTGCCACCGCGCGTGAGTGTGCCCGAGTGCTAAAACAACACGGAGCTAAATTTGTCTGGGTGGCGGCGTTAGCGCGGGGTTGACGTTTTGCCAAATGTTTGTGCTGGTATTGGAATAAATTAACTGCCAATTTTGGTTATTTTCCAAATCTTTTTCTAATTCGCGCGGTTCAGTATTATACACACGGTTTAATCGTGAACCAAATAAAAATTTATTAACTCTGTCCGGAGGGCCGATTGAAAAATAAGTATGTTTTTCTAAGAAAATATACTTGACATCATTATTTTCAATTTCCGCCAGTCCATCGGGATCTCTAAATATTGCGTGATAATGAGCCAACATACTAGTGGAAGTATTATACATCCAGGTGGCAGTACCGCGTCCATCAAAGTAAATTGGCACGCCGGGCATTTTATAAATCATAAATCCGCCCCAATTAAAATCATTAAATATTTTTGGTTTTTCGTTTTGCAACCGTGCGTTCAAAAAATTTGCCGCGTCTAATGGTAAATCATGCGCGGATAATAATTCCGGATCATTCCAGATGTCGGTGCTGTTGTGAAATCTGAGAATATAAAAAAAGTTTAGCGCTAAGAGGGCGATCAGAAAATAAACCATTGGCAATTTTAAGATTTTGCTAGGTGAAAAAAGTGGTATTTTTTTTAATTTACTCCAAGCATATTCGGCGGTAGCGGCTAAGATTGGTACTGTCAGAGGCGCGATTAATAAGGCGTTGCGCTTGTATGACCAGGCGGAATAAAAAAACGCTAAATATATGAGACCTTGGCGAATGGTGACTTGTTTGGCCCAATAGGCCCGCGCTAATAATGCTAAGCCGACAGTTTGTAAGATCAATATCTCCCAAAATATTGGAAAATTATAAGATGGTACCCATTCGCCGATGAAATTTTTATAATATCCTTGCTGAAAATATTCTGAAATTTCAACAAATATTTTTAGACCGTAGGGGTTGATCGCGATTAGGCCGACCGCCACCGCTTGCGTGGCGATTAATTTATAAAATATTTTGTTGTTCCATATTTTGCCCAATAAATATGGTCGTAGTTTAAGAGGGGCAATTTTTTGAGCAAGAGAAGCAAAAAAATAAATATTGATTATAATAAATCCCAAAACCCAACTGCCGTGAACACAAGACCAAAGCCAAAATAGGGGAGCCAAAAACCAAATATATTTATCTTCGCCAGTATCAATTTTTTCTAAAATATATAAAGTCAAAGCCATAAAAAATAATGTGACCATGGCGAGGCGCATTATTAAAATATGTGTGACGCACCAAAGAGCGATAAACGAAAATACCAACCCAACAGTGGTAATTTTTTTAAAGAAAGTTTTTTGAATTATTAAAAAACCAGCCAGAACTGTACTGGCCGCTATGAATAAGAGCGGAGTATAACCAAAGCGACTGTAAATAAACCAAAGCAAGGCGCTCCCGCCCCATTCGTGGTTGGTATAGGGCATGTCGGGTTTGCTCCAAGTGTAAGTATCGGTATAGGGGAATTGGCCGGTTTGCGCCCAGTCGCGTCCAAAACTAAGATGCCAACCAAAATCAGGGTCCAAAGAATTAGACATTACCGCCAAAACGAGGATAAAATTGGCAGTAAGAGCGAGGATAAAGATTAGTCGTTTCATAAAAAGTCATTGACTATTTTTCAAATTCTGCTACAATTATACTATTATATCATAAAAATCAAATTAAACGGAGAGGTGCCTGAGTGGCCGAAAGGGGCACACTGCTAATGTGTTGTCCGGGTCAAACCGGACCGAGGGTTCGAATCCCTCCCTCTCCGCCAAGATAATTTAGTATCGTCTTTTTTTCTTGCTTCGCCTTGAAACGG
>MFRE01000003.1 GCA_001784475.1 Candidatus Magasanikbacteria bacterium RIFOXYD2_FULL_41_14 | reverse complement strand
ACGCTTTGATTAAAAACAATCGCAATTTGGCGGTTTTTTCTTACGAACCGCTTTTGAAATATAAAAATTTTGAATTGATTGCGGAAAAAATTATAAAAATAGACCCAACTAATAAAACAATCACAGGAGAAAAGGCCACTTTCCCCTACGATTATTTGCTAATTGCCACCGGCTTAGATGGGCGTATGCCGATTGATGGTGGTATGGAAAATAGTATTCTTTTTAAAACCGTGGCCGATGTGGAAAAATTAAGTGTTTACTTAAAAAATAAAATTAACTCAAACCTGCCTATCACGATCAATGTGATTGGCGCGGGTGCGACCGGAATAGAAATTGCTTTGGCTTTAACCGCCTATCTCAAAAGCAAAACCAAAAAATGGCAAATTAATTTATTTCACAATCAACCCGCGCCCATGGGAAACAACCCCGCCTGGCTAGCGGAGGCACTGGTAAAAACCTTAAAAAAGCAGGGTATAAATTTTATGCCCAATGAATCAATCGCTCGTTTATGCCCGGACGGGGTAATGTGCGGGCAAGATTTACATGAGGGAGAATTAAATATTTTAACTGCTGGTGGCATGCCAAACACTAGTTTCGCACCTAAAAATATACTAAATGAACGTGGCTTTGTGGCGGTCGATGAATTCCTACAATCACCAGACAAAATTATTTTTGCAGCTGGGGATGTTAATTGCTCTCCAAACATCAAAACCGCACAAGCGGCTGAATATGAAGGAAAATTATGCGCTGATAATATCATTGCCACTATTCATAATCAAAAAATGTCGCAAAACAATTTTAAAATGCGGGGATTTTTAATTATGACCGGCAAAGGCACGGCCCTAGGCACTGCCCTTAATTTTAAGGTCGGCGGACGTATTGCCGGACTACTGCGCCTTATCGCTTACTTTAAATCATTGCCTGGATTTGATAACCGACTAAAACTTCTAAAAAATATTTAATAAAACAAAAAGCCCCCGATTGCCGAGGGCTTTTTTAATTGTTGCAATTTAACGAATTACAATACAGCTTCTTTAGCAGCTTTGGCCACGCGGAATTTAACCACGGTCTTGGCTGGGATCTGGATGGTGGCGCCAGTAGCCGGGTTGCGACCCTGACGAGCATTGCGGTGAACTTTCACCAATTTGCCGAGTCCCGGTACTACAAATACACCAGCTTTTTTGACCTCTTTATAGGCCATTGCGGTAAAGGCGTCCATAAAACCAACGACGTCTTTTTTGGCTAAACCTGTCTGTTCCGCTAAAGCGGCCAACAGAGCTGACTTGGTCATTCCTGCCATAAGAATAAAATTAAGAATAAATATTCTAATTGACTAATGGTAGTCGAAGATATTATACAGTTTTATTAAGGAAAACGCAAATAGCTGTCAAAGGTTAGGAGTGGATAAGTATTTTTGGGGATTTTTCCGCCCCAGGCCCAGCAATTGACTTTTTTTAGAAAACGAGTATAATATCGTCATTGCCAAAACTGGTCCCATGCCGATTTCGACTTCGGTCGAAATCGAGCATCCTCGATTTTGTCCCGATTTCAGTATTGACTGAAATCGTGGATACTCGATTTTGCCGAAGCAAAATCGGTACAAAATCGGTACAAAATCGGGATCGTCTATATATGTGTCATATTTACATATTGCAACTAAATGACAAAAGCTACTATATAGGGAGCACCTCTAACTTAGAAAATAGAATAAACGAGCATAGAAACAAAAAAGTAAAATCAACAAAAAACAAGCTGCCATTTGAACTTAAATACACCGAGCAATACAACAGTAGAGGGGAAGCACAGAGCCGCGAATATCAAATAAAAAATTGGAAGAGCAGAAAAGCCATTGAGAGATTGATAAATAAAAACGACAAAATTTAAACTGGTCCCATCGTCTAACGGTTAGGACGTTGCCCTTTCAAGGCGAAAATTCGGGTTCGATTCCCGATGGGATCACAAATAAAATAAAAATAACTGGCTTAATACCAGTTATTTTATTTGTAAAATTCCCCAAAACAAGCGGCGACTTAAGCATTCTTATTGCCATGTGCTGGCGCTCCCACTTGCCAGGCCAATTCAAACATCGCCTTTAATATATTGGCCAGGGCCGAGCTGTCAATCATTACGCCTATTGGCACGGGTTTTTTAAACAAGGCCATCATTACCTTATTTTCATAAACATTAATCTCTCCACCTAAATCTTTAATCATTGGAACCTGCTCTGGTTTTATCCAACGATACTTAGTGTATTTATACGAACCTTTATAGTTCTCCATCCAGTCGCGCCCTTCAGGAGTGTCTAAAACCATCACTCTCTCGTGTATTTTTTTCGCGCTTCTTTCTCTAGTGTACTCTCGCCCCCATTTATAGAGATTTAGTTCGGGCGTATACCAAGGCCATAAATCTAAAACTGATAATATTTCGGTCTTAGACCCGAGTGTTTCCCAATAAATATTTTTTACTCCTTCTATCCCCTCTTGGAAACGCACCGTGGGTTTCTCGGCAGTTTTATACAAAGAAATAAAATCCGGCAAACTATTTTGCACCTCTTCCATCCTGCTTTCCCAAACATTCTTTTTATCTTTTACAAATCGTATGAGATTCTTTGGATGTTCCACAAAAAATTGCAGCTTCTTTCCTTTGCCGGAAGCCCTGTTAACCAGGCCCAACCAACCCAATTTTTCCAAAATATGGTAAGACAAGGTTCTGCTGACACCGGATTTACGAGCTATCTCTGTTGCCGTTGACGGCCCAGACTGTAATAAAGATAAATAAATTTTTGCATCGGCATCTTCGAGGCCAATTTTTTTTAAAATATCATGCATATAAATTATAGTATATCTTACTTTAAAATTTGTGTCAATATATCTTTGACAATAATCCAGTAATAGATAATTTTACACTAAAGAAAGCCATTATTTTACTATGAATTGTTAAAAAAAACGGAATAATATAAATAATATGGTATATAATACCTCATAAATTAATCATCACCATATTTTATATGAATTTAGCCGAAATAAAAAATAGCTTAAAGATTGATATGGTTGAGACAACTCGCGGCTGCCCTGAAGCATGTCTACATTGCGGCGCCTATGAAGATTTCGACCGCAGTCAACTTACGGTGCAGTCCGCCGATCCCTTGGCTCTAAAAAAATACCTCATCCGACAAGACAAAACAACCGGCGTAAAATTAATTGATTTATTCAATAAATATGTAACCACACACGTAAATACCGAACCATTGCGCGCGGCTAATTTCGCTGACTTCGCCAAAATGGTTTTTGAATTAAGCAACGGCAAATCGCAAGTTATCGCAATCAGCCATGGGCTTTGGGTCAAGCACGCGGACATGCGGAAAAAGCTTGAACAGATTACTGAATTGATGCGTGTTGGTATAGTACCGTTATTTGTGTTGACCGTTGACAGCGCGCGCTCGCGCGGCAATATCCCTCCACACATTAATAAAGATTCTTATCTAGAAACGCTACAAGTCCTACGCACAGCTCTCCCATACGGGAGAATCACTGCTTCTGTACAAGGAAATTCGGACTCACAAAGTAAACTTTGGATTGAAAAAACAAAAAAAATGTTTAACGAGGTCTTGGAACTACTCAAATTGACGCCGGAAGAAAGTGGGCAATTACTCATAGACAGTCGCTCATACACAAATACGGGGCGTTCAAAAAAATTTTTGGATTTAAAAAATTCTGAAGATTGCGATGTGATACCTGATTCTGAATTTGTGAAGGATAAATTACCCACTACCCATGCCTGGCGGGGAATGATTAGATTTGACGGACGTCTTATCGTACAAAAAAATCGCCCCGGCAAAACCTACGGGGACAGTGCCACCACCAGCCTCTGGCAAGAAGTTGAGTTATAAAGAAATACCGCATAATCTTTAACAAAAATACCCAGCGCAAACTGAGTATTTTTATTTTTTAATTTAATCTTTACGGCATCACCGCCCACGCCCCCGGGCCATACGCCAACAGCGCCACTAAAACCGATAAAATTATCAAATCAAATTCCCAGCCCAATTTATCATGCGCAGAAAAAATAAAGCGAAGTTCGTGTCTACCATAAAAAATTAAATTAGTGAATTACATGCTATATTATAACACATACCAAAAAAGTCTACGATATCAATGATACCGCCCTTGCCAAATCACCAAAATTAGCATAAAATATGCCTACCAATATAATATGCCATCAAATATCCCTAAATATTATAAAAATAAAGGTGTCACTGCCGCCCAGTGGCACGATTGGCGTTGGCAATTGGCCAATAACATTAATACCGCCCAAGAGTTATGCCAAGTGGCCAATTTACCAAAATCTGAAGCCAAAAAATTAATGGCTATTTTTGCCAAACTGGCTGAACCGGGCTTAGACGCCGTGCGTCTTACGCCTTTTTTAATATCTTTAATTGATTGGAAAAACCCGACTGACCCGATTCGCTTACAACATATTCCAGACGAAGCTGAATTTAAACCTGACCGCTACACTATCAATAAAGTGTGGGAACAACCAAACGATTTTGCCGACGGCGCCAATCGTTTTATCCAACAAAAATATCCAGACATAATTTTATTGCGCTTAGCGAGCACCTGCAATGCCTTTTGTCGATTTTGTTTTGAAAAAGAACGAACTTTGCGCCGTAGTGTGCGTACAGCTATCGGGCCCATCCAATTTAAAAAAGCATTGGACGCCATTAACTCCAAACCAAATGTGCGCCAAATTTTGATTAGTGGTGGCGATCCGATGATAATTCCTGATCAATTATTATTTCACTATTTAGGACAAATTGTAAAAATCCCTCACATTTCCACTATTCGTTTAAACACCCGCGCACTTTTGCATAATCCGTTTAGAATAGATGAAAAATTTGTTAATACTTTGGCAAAAATTCAAACCGACAGTTGGAAAATTAAAGGACGCGAACGGGGTGTTAGTATTGAAATTGGGGTGCATTTTAATCATCCGCAAGAATTGTCGGCTGAAGCACTAAATGCTATTCGCCAATTGCGCCGAGCCGGTATCGGTGTATATAATCAAACGGTTTTATTAAAAGGTATTAATGACAACGTCGAGATATTGGCTGATTTATACCGCTGCTTACGTCAAGAAAATGTTACACTCCACTATTTATCCCACGCTATGCCAGTACCAGGGACCGATCATTTACGCACGAGCATCACTGCCGGCCAAATAATTATGAGACAACTGCGAAGAAAAAAAGAATTTCGCGGCCAACTCCCCTATTTTGAAACTTCGCATTATACCGGCAAGCAAATTATCCCTGATGATTTTAATGATAATTTTAAATTATTCAAAGCAAAAAATGGGCCGGAAATTCATTTTTTAAGCGATATTACCGGGAAGATTGAAATTCTGCCTGACGTAAATTAAGTTGAAATAAACAATATATTTTGGTATAATTGAAGCAACAAATCCACAAATTCAAATAAATTTTATGTATAGAATTGGTCATCGCGGTGCCGGAGGACATGCTGTTGAAAACACTGCGGCTGCGATTAGAAAAGCATTAGAAATGCACCTTAATATGATTGAGTTGGACGTACGCCAATGTGCCACCGGCGAACTGGTTATTTGTCATGATCGCTCAATTAACCGCATCACTAATGGCATAGGTTTAATCAGCAAACTAGCATTATCTAAAATTAAGAGCCACCAAACGATTGATGGTCAAAAAATATTAACACTAGACGAAGCTCTTGAAATTGTGGACGGCCGTTGCTTAATAAATTTGCATTTAAAAACCGCCGACGCTACTGACTTAATTTTGTCCACAATCGAAAAAGCTATAAAATCAAAAAAATGGTCAGTCCGTCATTTTATCTTGGCATCATTTAATATCAAGCAATTAACCAAAATCAAAAAAATAAATCCTAAAATAAGAATTGGACTTTTATGTTTACGCAATACTGTTAACGTGGCTCGACGCGCAAAAAAATTAAATCTTTATTCATTGCACATTTACCGACGGTTAATGAAAAAACGCGGGTTGGAAACTTGGAGAAAACGAGGGATAAAAATTTTTGCTTGGACAGTAAACAACGAACGTGGCATTAATCGCGCTAAAAAACTAAAAATAGACGGCATTATCTCGGATTTTCCAGACAGAATATAAAGTAAAACCCAAAGATTGACTTTCGCTGAATTTAGGGTATAATACGACCGGATTGTTTGACTAAACAGATATCTACGACGACAGGGTAGCTCAGTTGGTAGAGCATAGGATTCATAACCCTAAGGTCGCGGGTTCAATCCCCGCCCCTGTCACTATATGTTTATTCTTGGAATTGAATCATCCTGCGACGACACCTCAGTGGCCCTTTTGGATTGTTCTCCAAAGGGCTGCTTTGTTATTAAGGAAGTGACAGCTTCCCAAATTGACTTGCACAAAAAGTACGGTGGAGTAGTACCGGAATTGGCCGGACGAGCACATGCGGAAAAAATTGTACCTTTAATTGAGGAGGTGTTGCGAGCCCCCACCCTCGCCCTCCCCTTTTTAAAAAGGGAGGGAAACGCCGTGATTCCGGATGCTATTGCTGTTACGGCTGGACCGGGATTGATTACCGGGTTGATTGTCGGCGTGGAAGCAGCCCGGATTTTGAGCTTAGTGTGGGATGTCCCGCTTATTAGTGTTAATCATATTTGGGGACACGCGCACAGTGTAGAAATCTGCGACACTACAGCACTGCGACACTACAATACTGCAACAAACGAACAAAACGGCCAACCAGAGGCCGAGCCCAAACAGCTAAACAGCCAAACAGCTAAACAGCTAATCAACTACCCCGCCCTCGCTCTTATCGCCAGCGGTGGGCACACCGAATTAATTTTTATGGCTGGCCCAAATGACTATGAAAAAATCGGCGCTACGCGTGATGATGCCGCCGGTGAATGTTTTGATAAAGTGGCTAAACTTTTAGAGTTAGAATACCCTGGTGGACCAAAAATTTCGGAGTTGGCAAAAACCGGACGAACAGACGCGATTGATTTTCCGCGGCCGATGTTAAAAGAAAATAATTTGGACTTTAGTTTTTCCGGATTAAAAACAGCGGCTCTGTATTGGTTGCGCGATAATAAACTCGCCGGCACTATCATTGCGAGCGACCGTAGGGAGCGCGGCAATCTCTGGCCAACAGTCATGGGATTGCTTCGTCGTTTCACTCCTCGCAATGACAAACCGAGTGTCAACGACTTCTGCGCGTCTTTTGAACAAGCAATTGTTGATGTCTTGGTAGGCAAAACTTTAAAAGCCGTCAAGCTCCACAATCCAAAAACAATAATCTTAGGCGGTGGTGTCGCGGCCAATAAAAAATTGCGTGAAACACTCGCAACAGCGATTGCTCCCACCCCCTCTTTATCTCCCTCTCGGGCAGGGGGAGAGATGCGATTGTTGATTCCAAATTTAAAATACTGCATGGACAATGCCGCCATGATTGCTGTCGCTGGATATTACCAAGCACAAAAAAAGGAATTTGCCGATTGGCATACGCTTGTCACCAACCCCAATTGGGAGTTATAATACTAATATCTAAAATATCGCGTTATGTTGAAAATTTTTTCCGCTTCATCTCACCCACAGTTCGCCCAAAAAATCTGTGAAAATCTTGGGACAGAGCTGTCACGTTCCGAAAGTTTTGTGTTTAGCAATGATAATCGCTTTGTTACGATTGAAGAACCGGTGCGAGGCGACGATGTTTTCGTTATTCAAACCAGTTGTGAACCAGTGGACGCTCATATTGTGGAATTATTAATGTATATTCGCACCTTGCGAGACGCTTCGGCCGGCCGAATTACCGCTGTTATGCCTTATTTTCCGTATGTCCGTTCTGATAAGAAAGACCAACCGCGCGTTTGTATTAGTGCGCGCTTGATGGCCGATCTACTAGAAAAAGCTGGGGCCAACCGAGTACTAATGATGGAAATGCACTCCCAACAAATTCAAGGATTCTTTTCGGTCCCATGCGACCATTTATTGTCCGCTCCCAGCATTATTTCATATCTAACAAAAAATTGGGATCTAAATAATTATGCCCTGGTAGCTGGTGACGCAGGCGCAGCCAAACTGCTGAAGATATACGCCGATGGCCTAAATCTGCCGGTGGCCATTATGGACAAAAGACGCGAATCCAATGATGAAAAACCAACTATCAAAGGCGTGGTGGGTGATGTGCGCGGAAAAAAAGTTTTAATTGTTGATGACGAAATGTCCAGCGGACGCACTTTAATCAAAGACACGGAATATCTGCTAAATCATGCCGGCGCGGTGTCGGTTGACGCTTGTATCACCCACGCTGTTTTAGGGGCTGGATCAATAGAAACGCTTAACAATTCTCAGATTAACCGTTTTGTAATAACCGATACCATCCCAACCGATAAAAAGAATTTAAAAAATAAAGAGGTCGTCTCAGTTACTTCTTTATTCGCCGAGTGCATTCGAAGGACTCACGAAAATCAGTCAATCAGAAGTTTAAATCAAAT
>MFRE01000002.1:6508-16625 GCA_001784475.1 Candidatus Magasanikbacteria bacterium RIFOXYD2_FULL_41_14 | reverse complement strand
CCTGGTTCACCGGTGGCGCGTCTTTGGAGCAGGTTGTCATAAACGTCATTAAGAGCCCGAGCCTCAAATTCACCTTTATCAAGCCGTTGCTGTTGTCGTGCGTGCGCTTGTTTAAGGTCAGACGCTTTTTGTATTTTTTCTATGTTACCATCGTTCTCTGCCGGTTGATTTGCTTCGACCATCTCGCTGTCTTGTTCGGCATTACGCCTGGTGTGGCCACCGTGAATGTTATAATATTTTTCCGACATATTTTTATCCGATTACTTCACCGCCAAATTGAAGAGCTAGGTCGAGTGCAGTATCATCTTCCGGTGGGGTTGTTTCGGTTTTAACGAGATAGTTGGCGGTTAACCGCGTGCCGCTGATATTTTCCAGTGTTTCAAAAATTAATTTTTTACTTTTTGGTTCTTCCAGTTTATCTTTATGGAAAGAGTAGGGCAGACTAATTATAAACGCGCACCCTTCTATTTTTTCAATATTTCCCATTTTCAAAATAAAAGTTAGAGATGGGTTGGAAGCACTGACGATCTCAATCATTTTATTCCAATATTCTGTTGCCTTATCTAAAGAAACGGTTGATAAATCAGTGTTTTTGTGGCTGTGGGACGTTATTTCTGTTTGTCTTTGAGTAATTGAAGGAATTACTTCGGTTGGGCTTTCTACGGCCCTGGGATGGGCTTCTGGCGCTGACAATGGTGCCTTGGGCGGTTCATTCAGCTCAATATTTTGACCCATACCAGGACCACCTGATTGACTGATTGATTTGTTAGTCGGTTGATCGTTTGAGGAATTAAAAATTTGAGCCAACTCCACCATTAGTATCTCTAAAGGTAGTTGGGGCAGAGGAGATGATTTAATTTGTTCGGCGCGGGCCATAGTTCTGTCAAGCGCATGAATTATTTGTTGCGCGCTGAATTTTTTGGCAATTTCAGTAATGCCAGAACGTTGTTCTTTAGTTAAAAGACCCATTTCTTTTAATTGGCTTCCGGCATTGGCAATCAGGGCTAAGCGTAAAATTTCTAATATATCAATAATAATTGCTTCTAATCGTCGGCCTTGGTGCGAAAGATCGTTTATTTGGTGTAAGGCTGTTTCTACCGTTCCGCTCCCAACGGCATTAATTAGAGTAAGCGCTTCTTCTAATTGGGCGGCTGGTAAAATTGACTGAATATTTTCAACGGTGATTTTCTTTAAGTCCAAAGATAAAATTTGACCAAGCAGACTTTCAGCGTCACGCAAACAGCCGTCACTTTTTAAAGCTATCCGCTCTAATACATCATCATCAACTTTTTTCTCTTCCGCGCGCGTTATTGTTTTAAGTCGTACCATCATGAGGTCAAGCGGAATTTTTTTAAAATTAAAACGTTGACAGCGTGATATAATCGTGGCTGGTAATTTGTCCAATTCAGTGGTAGCTAAGACAAAGATAATGTGTGCCGGTGGTTCCTCTAATGTTTTCAAGAGAGCATTAAAAGCACTGCCAGATAGCATGTGCACCTCATCAATTATAAAAATTTTATATGGAGACCGGGTCGGCTTAAAAGCGGCGTTGTCAATGATGTTTTCCCGGACATTATCCACACCAGTATGGGAAGCGGCATCCATTTCAATTACATCCAAATTACGACCAGTGGTAATTTCCTGGCAGGAAGAACATTCGTCGCAGGGTTCGGGCTCGCCTGATTTTCTTTTTTCACAATTTAAGGCCTTGGCCAAAAGTCGCGCTAAAGTCGTTTTGCCCACTCCGCGCGGGCCGTTAAACAAAAAAGCATGCGCCGGTTGTCCGGCACTAATTTCGTTTTTAATGGTTTGGGTAATATGTTCCTGCCCGACAATGTCTTCAAATTTTTGTGGGCGGTATTTTCTGTATAAAGTTGCCATATCCGAAATTTAAAATGTAAAAATCAAAATGAAAAATGACAATGTAAAATTTAAAATTATCGCGAAGCGACACCAAAATTTTTCATTTTGATTTTTAAATTTTGATATTATTATAAACTCGCCTCAATCAAATCACTATCCGCTTTTTTAGAAGCTACGCCCAATTGCGCGCGTTCAATAATTTCGGCGTCAACCAATTCGCGTGGTCGGCCATATTTTAAGCGGGACAATTCTTTAATCGCCGCGGCTAACTGGGGGTTGCCTTTTTCCGGCGGGTAGGTCATCATATTAAACGGCTTGGCGGCAGTATTGTCAATAAGCAGTTTAATATAACCGGTGTATTGTTCCACATTGATTAAGTCATAGGCCCCAAATACCGGGGCAAATTCTTTTTGTAAAACATCGGCGTCTTCCGGGCCGATACGGAAAGAAACAATGGTGCCGGCATTGCCAAGCACGGCGTCGCGCACGCCGGTTTTGCCTTTGTTGTCTTCTAGTTGTTTCATATATTGGTGTGCCATAATCAAATTCAAACGATATTTGCGCGCTTCAGACAAAATAGTAGCAATGGAATCGGTAATAAAATTTTGGAACTCATCCATATATAAATAAAAGTCGTGGCGTAAATTTTCTTCCAAACTAGCGCGTTCCATCGCCGCCATTTGAATCTTGGAAACGATGATTAAACCCAAAAGATTGGAATTGATTTCACCGACTAAACCTTTGGACAAGTTCACAATCAAAATCTTTTTTTGGTCCATAATTTCGCGAAAACTAAAACTGGAATGCGTTTGGCCGATAATGTTTCTGATCATTTGGTTTTCCACAAATCGGCCCACTTTGGAAATTAAATAGCCCAACATTTCCGATTTATGAAAATCAGAGGTCTTAGCCATTTCTTTATCCCAAAATGCCAACACCATCGGGTCATTTAATTTTTTCTTCCATTTTTTAACAAATTCATCGTCGGTAAACATGCGTGGGATTTCGGCAATCGTGCCAGGATTCGTCATATCGGCCATTAAGGTTAGCATCACATTGCGCATTTGGTGCTCAAACATTGGGCCGATCATGGATGGGTCGGTAACTAATTTATAAAAGATGGATACCATTTCTTGGCAGATAAAATCTTTTTGCTCTTCGGTGTGCGGTTCCATCATGTTTAACCCGAGCGGTCGTTCCACATCGGCCGGATTAAAATAAATGACATCGTCAGCGCGTTCTTTGGGAATGTGCTGTAAAACATATTCGGCAAAATCACCGTGCGGGTCAATTACACAGACGCCCTCGCCATTTTTAATATCTTGGACTGCTAAGTTTTGAATAAATACTGATTTACCGACACCAGATTTACCAATGGTATACAAATGTCGGCGACGGTCGGCGCGCTTGATGCGTACAATTGTTTCCTCGCCACGATAAATAGCTCTACCAAGTCGGACGCCCTCAGTTGGCATATCAACTGGTGGTGGGGCCTTGCGAGCGCCCAGCCAATTAATATGAGGGGTTTCGGTAAATGGCGTTGGCATATGCCATAAACTGGAGAGCTCTTCGGTGTTTACTACGGTGTAGCGGTTGTGGCGTTCTTCCGGCAAGCGATAGATAAAGGAGCGCACTAATTTGCCTTGTCCATGACGCGGGATCGCGGCGGCAAAAGAATTGCCGTAGCGGTAAATACTGTATTGGCTGAAACCATTGATAATATTTTCTAAATTCATTTGCGCTTTTTCTTTAGTTGGCGCCGAGCTTACAATGCGTGTGGTAATTTCTAAACCGCCGTGGCTAAGTTTTTCTTCCATGCTTTTTACCATTTCTTCTTCCATTTGGGTGATGCGATATTGTTCGGATTGGTGCTGTTTGGCCGGGTCATATTTTTTGGTAGTCAGCGCTTTTTTCCAGCGATAAAACGAGCGCACAATTGGTCCGCGTGTAATAACATATTCAAATTTTTGGCCTTCGCGAATATCGCGGATCATTTTTATGCCTTGACGGCGCCAGCGTGGCGAAGATGGACGAACAGTGTATTGAATGGCCGCGCCCTCATCTTCACCAATTTTACTTAAAGGATTAAGCAAGCTTACCAGTGGGTCGCTATCCATTTTCTTGTAAGTTTTAAGAGGAAGGGCGGATTTATGCTTAAAAAATAGATAGGCGCCGATAATGTGGCTTTGCGATTTAAAAATATTATAATCTGGTTCAACAGTAATTTCCGCGTGCGGATATTGGGCGTGGATTTGTTGTTGGATAAAATGTGACATGCGGTCGGGCGCGACCACATAATAAGAAATTTTATTATCTTTAACCACCAATTCAAACGAGACGTGGTCATTGCGGCCACGCAACCATTTCGTAATTCCTTTTTCGCGTTTTAAGCCCGCTATAGATGAAAATAGCGCGTCGGCAATCGCAATTCTTTCGCGGATTTGATTGATATTTTCTTCCATGCTCTGAGCTGATTGTTGTTGACCCTCACCTTTGCGTTCTTTGGGAACACGCACTAATAAAACCGTGCGATGAAAGGCCTTGTGTTCGCGTCCGTGAAGATGGATAATGGCACGAAGAATATTTAAACAGGCAACAAAAATAAGCACACCAACGATTGACATCGCGATAATAAAATTGGTGGGGTCTTGCAGGGCCAAAATTAAGTTGTCAAGCAAGTTGGCCATGGTTTTTATCTTGGTTTTTTAAGAGATTGACCTAATTCAATAATGCGATCAGTTTTGATTTTAGCTTCTTGTTCCAGAAAAAATTTGTTTATTCCCGGTAGCATGCTGAGCCATTCAATTATGAGTTTGATTATTTTTTTAACTTTGATTTTGGTATTGTTAAGCAAATCGCGAATGTCGTTGGCGGTTTCCTCTCCTTTAATTTTAAATTCTTGTTTGGCAATAGGGGAAAGGCGGTTGTAGGCGTCAGACAGACCCGATTCCATAATTTTTTCAATTTTTTTTGTTACCTCATCTTTTGTTAAAGAGGATGTGCTTGGCGTACGACGAATAAAAGCCGGTAATTTTTTAATTAGACTTTGTTTTTCTTCGTCTGTTTTTGATTCCCCGTGGCTCGGTTCTTTTTCTTTAAATTTTTCGGCTTCTGGCAATGCAATCGGCGCTCCGGCTTCGGGCTGTCGAGGCGCTTGTTCCGAAACACCAGTATCAACACCTGGTCGTTGCTCTGACTCCGGCAGATCTTCTTCTAAACGATAGATTTTGTTTCCGGGCATAAAATAGTTTAGTAGGTAATAATATTATAGCACAAAATTAGCATTGGCAACAGCACTTTAATAAACCGACTCTAATTTAGCTTGCTTTGATAATTTTAACGTTTGGTTACTTGGGTGTTTTGAGTCGTGTCTTTTACTTCAAAACCGAGTGCTTCAATTTGGGCGCGCAATTCGTCGCTGGCCTTAAAATCGCGGCGGGCGCGCGCTTCGTTTCTTTGGGCTAATAACACCGCGACCGCGTCGGGCAGGGGAGAGGATTGTGATTTTATCGCTTCGGCCAAACCTAATCCCAACACTTTGTCAAATTCAAATAATGTTTTTTGGCTAATAGTTTTGGTTTTAATGGCATCCCAGACGAGCGCCAGCGCTTCAGGCAAATTTAGGTCGTCTTCTAGAATAGAAGTGAATTTTTGGCTAATCTTAGCATCGTTGTTTTTGTCAATGCCCCCCATCTTGACAGGGCTTCGCTGCGCTACGCCCTGTAAACTACCATGATTAGGATGACAGTTGGCGACAGCGTCGAGTAAATGCTTATAGCCGTTTTGGGCCGCTTCCAGTGCTTCCCATGAAAAATTTAATTGCTTGCGATAGTGGGTTTGCAATAAAAAGAAGCGATAGGCGAGCGGATCAAATCCTTTTTCTTTTAATGTGGAAATTGTTAAAAAATTATCTCCGGACTTGGCCATTTTGTCGTTTCCAGTTAACAAATATTCGCCGTGGATCCAATAATTGGCCAAGGGCTTTCCAGTCGTCGCTTCGCTTTGGGCGATTTCGTTGGTGTGGTGGACGGGGATATGGTCAATTCCACCGCAATGAATATCAAATGGTTGGCCTAAAAATTTTACAGACATGGCCGAACATTCGATGTGCCAACCTGGGAATCCGACACCCCAAGGACTTTCCCATTCCATTTGGCGAGTCGGTTCTGGTTTCCTCCCCCTGCCCGAGGGGGAGGCGAGGAGGGGGTGGGAGAATTTCCAAAGCGCAAAATCGTTAGGACTTTTTTTATCGCCCATATCCACGCGCGCGCCCGCTTTTAATTCTTGATTTTTTAAATTGGCCATTTTACCGTAATCTGGAAATTTGGCAGTGTCAAAATACACGCCATCAGAAGTTATATATGTAAAGGATTTTTTTTCTAATTTTTTAATTAAATTAATTTGCTCTTTGATGTAATCGGTGGCGCGACAATATATATCCGGCGGTAAGATATTTAATTCGGCAATATCATGTTCAAACGCCTCGGTATAAAATCGGGCGATATCCCAAGCAGTTTTACCTTCACGTTTAGCTCCTTTTTCCATTTTGTCTTCGCCCGTATCAGCGTCCGAAGTTAAGTGCCCAACGTCCGTAATATTCATTACGTGTTTAACTTTATATCCCAAAAACAAAAGCGAACGTTTTAAAATATCTTCAAAAACATAGGTACGCAAATTGCCGATGTGGGCGTAGTTGTAAACGGTCGGGCCACAGGTGTACAGGCCGGCCTTGTTTTTTTTAAGCGGTTTGAATTCTTGTTTTTGGCGGGTGAGGGTGTTATAGATGGTGAGCATAAAAATTTAAAATGCAAATATCAAAATGAAAAATGACAATGTAAAATATAAAATTGTCCCGACTGAGTCGGGACTCAATAATTTTCCATTTTGATTTTTACATTTTACATTTACTATTTTACCACTTTATCCACAACTTGTAAATTACCCCTATCGCGTTTGTTTATTTTTTGGTATAATAAAGATACTTATATGTTTTTCTCTAAACCAAAAACTTATCTTGGGGTTGATATTGGCGCGGGTGGGATGAAAATGGTGGAATTAAAAAAAGAAAAGAATCGGCCGGTTTTAACAACCTACGCTTTAAGTTCAGAGCGACAGGATGTTCATCGTTTGGCGTTAACACCCGATAAAACCATGGCAGAATTATCTGGAGAACCAACCCCCAAACCGTTGGGAGATTCTTTTTTTACCGAAGAAAATGCCGAGCATTACGCTAAGTTGTTGCGTCATGTCGCTCGGCAGGCACGCGTTTCCTCCAAAACAGCCACGGTTAGTTTGCCGGTGTCGGCGGTTTTTCACGCGGCGGTAAATTTGCCAGTGGCCAAAAAAGAAGAGTCATTGCCGATTTTAAAAGCGGAAGTAAAAAAACTTTTACCTCGCCCCATTGATGAAATGGTTTTAGATTATCAGTTATTACCTGGCGATGACCGCGGCAAAACACAAATCTTTTTAATTAACGCTGTGCCTAGATCGGTGGTCGCTTTTTACACTATGATTTTTAAAAAAGCCGGTTGGGGTTTGGAGGCATTGGAACCGGAATCAGTTGCTTTAGAACGTTCGCTTGTTGGTAAAGATAACGCATTGTCAATGGTTGTGGACATTGGGCTGGAGAGATCAAACTTTTTTATTATTGAAAATGGCGCGGTTGCCACTCATAGTAGTATTGAAATGGGTGGGGGGAAAGTGAGTGAACTTTTGAATGGGGTGTGGAATTTGGATGAGTCTTTAGTTGAGCAGGCCAAGTATGATGTATTTAATTATTTAATCAATAGTCATTTTAACGCGGCCCGTGGTCGATTTTACGAATTGACACGCAGTATTATTGATCCAATTGTTAAAGAGATTGAGTATAGCTTTGATTTATATTTAAGACAGATAAGCAGTGTTGAGCGAACACCGGAAAAAATTATTTTAGCCGGCGGTGCAAGCGTGTTGCCATTTTTACCGGAGATTATCGCTGAAAAATTTAAACTAAAATGTTATTTAGGTGATCCGTGGGGGCGAGTAATTTACCAAGATGGGTTAAAACCAGTTTTAAGCAGAAATGGACCAAGATTGGCTGTGGCAATTGGACTTGCTTTAAGAGGTATGCTATAATTATTTATAGCGGAGGATAAAACCTGTTTGCAAGTTTTTTGGTAAGGTGCACAATCTTAGTTAGTTTAACTAATTATTAAACAATTGACGGGGGCAAATTAAATTATTCAAATGTATGACCGAAGACGAAAAAACTCAGGTTTTGATAGTAGAGGATGATGAATTTTTGTCTGGCATCTATCAAAAAAAATTTGAAATGGAAGGATTTAAAACATTGATTGCAACCGACGGCGAGAAAGGTTGGAGCGAAGCCAAAAAGAAAATCCCAGATTTAATTTTATTGGATATTTTATTGCCAAAACTAGACGGATTTGCTGTTTTGTCTAAGCTCAAAGCTGACCCGGATACAAAAAATATTCCGGTTATTTTGTTAACAAATTTAGGGCAAAAGGATGATGTGGACAAAGGGATTGAAGCGGGAGCGGTTGATTATTTAATTAAAGCGCATTTTAAGCCGTCTGAGGTTGTAGCAAAAGTGCGAAAGGTTTTAAAGATATAATAAAGTTGAACTGGCTGTTTTTAATATATGGTAAAAAAAGAAACAATATATAATTTCGGGAAGGGGGTGAATCTATGAATAAGAAAGGTTTTACCTTAATTGAGTTGTTGATTGTTGTTGCCATTATCGGTTTACTGTCCACGCTCGCGGTAGTTGCGCTCGGTTCCGCTCGTGTAAAAGCGCGCGATTCTAAACGTTTAGCCGACTTGAAACAACTCCAGACCGCATTGGAATTGTTCTATACCGATAATAATGAATATCCAACGGGTTCCGGCGTTTTATTGGGTAGCACAGCAGCTGCTTGTTTGAACTCTACTGTGGGTTGGGCAACAACTGGTTGTGATAACCCTTATATGGGCTTAGTACCAGTGGATCCGAAGGATGGTAATTATACTTACACTGCAGCCTCCAGTTCCAGTTCTTATACTATCACCGCTACTTTGGAAGGTAATGTTAATGGATTGCAAGACGGAGTCACCCTATCACCAGCTGGTATTGCTGACTAATCAAATCGTTTATCAAAAATACCCCAGTCCGAATTGGCCAAGGGGTATTTTTGTTTACCATCACACCCAAGTAGCGAGGAATTATTGTGAATTTGGGTGTGGTGGTTTTTGAGGGATTATGATATAATGAATAGTGAATATTATTATATGCATCTTGATTTGGGTCCGGAAATTCGATATTTTGGCTATGCTATTTATTTATTAGTGGCTATTTTTGGCCTTATTTTAGGCAGTTTTTTAAATTCTTGGATTTGGCGGAAGCGGGAAAATATTAGAATAATTGGTAATACTCGCAGTATTTGTATTCACTGTCATCATGTTTTAAGTTGGTATGATAATATTCCACTTTTAAGCTATTTATTACAAAACGGTAAATGTCGCTATTGTAGCAAAAAAATCCCATTCCATTATTTTTTAGTGGAACTTATCACTCCTATTTTGCTGGTTTTGGTATTTAGACATTGCCTCACATCTCTTCATTTTAGTGAGTGGCGACTTTTGCGTAATATTTTCTTTTTATCTTTTCTTGTTATTATTTTTAAATACGACTGGCTATATCGGGAAATTCCGAGCGATGTGGTCTGGGCGGGTGTGGTGTTGGGTTTGTTTATAAATTATTCTTTTTTAAACAAGTCGTTGTTTAGCATGTTGTTAGGATCGGCCATAATGGGCGGATTTTTTTTAGCGCAATATTTAATTTCCAAAGGCCGTTGGATTGGCGGGGGGGATGTTCGGCTTGGGTTTATGTTTGGATTGTGGCTTGGTTGGCCGGTCGCGCTCGTTAGTTTGTTTGTTTCTTATATTTTAGGCGCGATCGTCGCGGTCGGATTACTCGTCGCCCATAAGGTTAATCGTCAAAGTGAGATTCCGTTTGGGACGTTTTTGGCAGTGGGGGTGTTTGGGTGTCTGATGTGGGGGGACAAAATAGTAAAATGGTATATGATGTTTCTCGGAAATTAGTATGTTAATCAGAAATACTAATTTAAATTAGTATTTCACCCCTAAACTAATGTCCCAATCCTGCTCCCAATTAGTCCCCAAATTAAAACACCTGCAAACACTGCAAGGTGATTTTCAGCTTGTTTTGACAAGTTATTTACAAACCGGCACAGACGCGGACAAAGCCAAACTGGAA
>MFRE01000002.1:6101-6335 GCA_001784475.1 Candidatus Magasanikbacteria bacterium RIFOXYD2_FULL_41_14 | reverse complement strand
AAGATTAATATTAATTACAATCGTTCCGCAGCCCCAATTATAAATGAAGCTCTTAAGTTTACTAATAAATTAAATGGTTTAAAATGGCTTTATTGCTACAATAACCTTCGACTTTCTGCGCTCCCCGAATTGCCAGATGGTTTACAAAAGCTTTATTGCTCCGACAACCCCCAACTATCCCAACTACCCAAATTGCCAGATGGTTTGCAAGAGCTTATTTGCTCCCATAACCCC
>MFRE01000002.1:0-6050 GCA_001784475.1 Candidatus Magasanikbacteria bacterium RIFOXYD2_FULL_41_14 | reverse complement strand
CGAAACACCCCGGCCGCCCAAGACCCCAAAGTAATCGCCAAATTGGAAGAATTCAAAACAAAGCACCCCACTGCCGAGGTATATTATTATTAACCTGAAAAAAATTAAAATACTAATTTAAATTAGTATTTCACCCCCAAACCAATGTCCCAATCCTGCTCCCAATTAGTCCCCAAATTAAAACACCTGCAAACACTGCAAGGTGATTTTCAAGTTACTTTGGCAAGGTATTTACAAACCGGCACGGACGCGGACAAAGCCAAACTGGAACAATTAAAACAAGCAATTGAGATTGCCAAAAATGAATATGAACGCGCGAGTTTGGTAAAAGTGGAGTGGGTTAATAAAGATCAAACCAAACACCAAATAATCGCCAAACAGGTTATTATTTTGGAATACATTAAAAAACAAATTGGCGGTTTTAAAATCAATTCTAATCAATATGGCGAAGTTGAGTTGTTTGATATTAATAACAATGGCTCCGCAGCCCCAATTATTAATGAAGCTCTTAAGTTTACTAATAAATTAAATGGTTTACTATGGCTTTATTGCCACAATAACCCCTTACTATCCGAACTACCCGAATTGCCAAATAGTTTGCAAGCGCTTGATTGCTCCAATAACCCCCAACTATCCGAACTACCCGAATTGCCAGATAGTTTGCAAGTACTTGATTGCTCCAATAACCCCCAACTATCCGAACTACCCGAATTGCCAGATAGTTTGCAAGTACTTGATTGCTACAATAACTCCCGACTTTCCAAACTACCCGAATTGCCAGATAGTATCACATTCATAGACATCCGAAACACCCTGGCCGCCCAAGACCTCGAAGTAATCGCCAAATTGGAAGAATTCAAAACAAAGCACCCCACTGCCCAAGTATTATATTAACCTGAAAAAAATTAAAATACTAATTTAAATTAGTATTTCCATCTTAAATATTTAATTCTTAATCAAACGTAAATTATATGTCAATGCGAAAAGCCCAAGAGCAAAAAATTAGAAAAATAATCAGAGTTGGCGACAGTTACTGCATTACTATCCCCATCGCGATTATCCGTTTGCTTAAATGGCGAGAAAAGCAAAAAGTCGTTGTTCAGGAGAAAAACGGCAAAATAGTTATACAGGATTGGCAAAAATCCTAATTTTGTAATATAATAACAGCATAATATCAACTATTTCTTTATTCATTTATAGCATGCCATATGTCAAAAGAAGCACTATCAAGTGGGGCGCAAGATTCCGAATTATACCAAGTATATCGCGGACACGAGCGGGGGGTTACAGCGGGGGAGCGCGTTGTCGCTTCTTTAGAAAAAAATCCCCATTTACAGCGGATAAATAGTTTGTTGGCCGAATGTGAGCAATTAACCGGCGTTGATATGACAGATACGGATGATAGTTCAACTGTAGAGTCATCGGAGACAAATGCTTTGGCCGCCTCTAAAGCGGAAATGGCCAGAATTGAACAAATTTTATCCAAAGAACAGATTGAGTCGTTGTCTAAAGTGGCGTGTAAACGGGTAGTTAATTTTGTCCGTATTCGTCGTAAAGTGGAGCGCGCTCAAGCGGAAATAAAAGAAGAATTAGTTGCTTTGATAACTTCGGTTCACGACCAAAGTAATACTCGCGAAGCTACTGAAGTGTGGCAAACTATTAACACCTTGGAAGAGGCGTTGGCTTTATTGCCTGATCAAATTGATCGTTTGGCAACGCAAAGTCCGGAAGCGTTTACCGCTCACTGGTTGTTGCGTTTGCGTCATTATAAAAAACAATATGAAAAAACCGGTTTAATTGAAACTCCGGGGGTGGCAAAAGTGTCGGCCAGATTAATGAAAGATGTGCGCAAGAAGTTAGAAGGCACCAATGGCGTGGCAGTGCTTTTGGGTGATACCGGTACTGGTAAAACCGTGATGGCTCGCAAAATTGCCGAGGAATTGTCTCCGGATGGAAAATATGAATTTGTCGGCGCGCATAGTCGTATGACACCGGATGATTTGTTGCATCGTTTTGGCATTACGGTTGAAGAGTTGGATTCCGGTAAAGTGCCGATGCTCATCAAAAAAGCGCAAGAAAAATATCAGACAGACAATCCGACTGTCACGGGAGAACAGTTGACCGCGGATTTGAAAACTGTCGCCGAAGTAGTTAAACAACACGCGTCTGAAAAACAACTTGTCAGCAAGAAATTATTAGAAGCAGTGGGTCGAGCCATGGAAAACGGTTCAATAGTCGTAATTGATGAGTTTAACTATTTGTCGCCCGAAACCATGGCGGCGTTAAACGATGTTTTGAGTAATGCCAACAAAACCAAACCGGGATTTGGCATAATTATGACCGGTAATTTTGGTAAAAAATTTAAACGGCAAGGGCTTGATCCGGCGCTTGTAAATCGTCTTTCTTCCGGGATATGTGATTATAATTATCCACCCCAAGAAATTGACGCTACTTTGGAAAATTCCATTATTTCCAAAGAAGACGCCGATAATGGCGCGCCCACTAAACCGCGTGATTTATTTTTGTCCGGACTCACGCAGTCAGTGGATAATAAAGGCAATTTGTCCGGGCCGGCTGATACCTTGGATAATTTATGGGGGTTAAGTCAAAATTTCGCGCTTATTCAACAAGTGGCCGGTGGTAAAGATATTCGTAATTTGGAAATTGGGACGAGTATGGCGCAGGGGATATCCAAATTTAATTTTGAATCGTTTTTCTTGTCATTCCGCAATTATAACAGTATCGTTCGGGAGTGGAAATTAGACGGATATGAGTATTCGCTTGATTGGTATATATATGAAAATGTTATTCGTCCGGCGGGTGTTATCGCTCCGCGCGAAGCCGCGCAGTTGTTTTATATATTTCAAATGTGGGGTGGAAAATTTGCGGGAAATGAATGGGGTGGTGTTACCGTGGACGCGACCGCTTGGACAATCACCGGTTTAGAAACCGTGCCGGATAAAGAAAGTTTTAAGCGTAAAAATATTCCGCGCAAATATTTTTTACCAAGCGAAATAGTGGAAGCCGCGTCCGGCCGGCAAATGCCTGATTATCAAGCGAGTGAGGAGCGCGAACAAACGCGCCAGGAACAGGAAAAAGAAAAGTTTACTGTTGATATGGAAAAATTAGACAAAGAGTTGGCAGAGTATATTGCCAACAATGAATATGTGTTGGAGATTTGTGCGGCTTTGTAAGCAGGCGCTCCACCGGTATAATAATTTATTGATTTTTTATTTATGAGCAGTGATAAGATTGGACCACCCGGTTTTGAAATGGCCACTGTGGGCAAGTCCGAACCGACACCACCGACACCGGAGCGCGACCATAGTTTGCTCGCGGAAAAATATCGCAATTTACAAGCCGTGGGGCAAATTTTTGTGGGTGCGGTGGCTTATCAAGTGTTAATTGACCCTGATTGTGACACCTATAGTTTTTCTCATACGGATAGAACAATGCGCGTATCGCCTCAATTGATTGAAAAACACGGCCTAAATGATTTAGAGCAGTTATATATATATTGTCATGAGCTGGCTCATTTATCGCAATTGACAGATGATCCCGATAGTTATGTAGAGAGTTTTGAGGTTGCCAAAACCAAAGCGAAAAAATACGCGTCGGTATCAGAAACGGGTGAAGAATTGATTGAAACTAAAAATCAACAAATCGCCCAACAAATGTGGGATCGCTTTTTTAATATTTTTTTGGATGTTCATGCCAACGCGCGTGTAAAAGCGCGTATGCCGGTCTTTCAACAACGTGATCAGAATGGTCGGTTAGTGGAAGAAAAATTATATACCAAGTCATTTTCGGTAGGCGCCGAGCAAGCGTGGTCAGATCAATTTTTAAATTTAGCGCTTTTTGGTCAAATGGTGCCGACGGGGGACATTGGCCAATTGCATCCCGAAGTGGCTACGGTCTTTAACACCCCGATTGCTTATCTTGGTCGCAAATTTGCCAATCTCGGTGTTTTTATCAGAGAATGTTTGGCTGATCCTAATTTAAATGTGGCGCATTTTTTTGCTCGTTTGCGACGAGTGGTTGAGCCGGTTTTTGAAAAATTACTTGATGCTGATATTGAGGCCGGTAGAATTAACGCAAAATCTGCTAATAAAAACAGGATTGGGGTGGGCGCTCCGATTGACCAAGGTAGTGCTCGTAAAATAGCGGGAGAAATAAAAAAAGCCAGACAATCGCGCGCGCAAAGGGCCAGCGACGCTATTTTGGAAAAATTTAAACAAGCCGGACTGGCGGATGGATTTAATGAGCGCGATATCTTGCGTCAGATAGAAATAATGAAAGCGACCGACGAAGTATTTAGGAGTATGGTATCAATTTGGGAATCATTTATTAAATTGATTGCGAACATAAAATATGTTGAACAGGGCGGTCATCGTTCCGGTAAAAATTTTTCTGTTGTTGATTTTATTCGTCAATTGCCGGATTTTTTAACAAACCCGGACGCGTTGCGTGTTTTTACGCGCGAATATGCCAGCGAAGAAAGGCCGGATTTTCGGCCAAAAAAAATATCATTGTATTTAATCACGGATTTATCCAGCAGTATGGATAGTAACAAAAAACGCGCGGTTCAAGAAGCCGGGTATGCTTTTATCAAAAGTTTAATTCAGTATCGGCGTAATTTAATGATTGATTTGCCGGAAAACAATAATCAATTTCCTTTGGCGATTAATGTTAGAGCCATTGGTTTTGGTAGTAGCGCGGTTGATCTATTGCCTCCAACCGCAACCGAATTGGAAAATGGCCAAATAGCTGATGGTAGTGATTTAGATAAGCGTTTGTGGAAAATGATTAAAGATATTAATGATATTGGTTTAGGCGGTACCGATGATTCATTACCTCTTGAAATTGTGTGTCAAGATGTCCAGAAACCGGATTGTGTCGCTCGTTTGGAACAAGGTGATGAGCTGGTGGTAGTGTTGGAAATTACCGATGGTGACACCATTAATCCTGATGCTTCACAAGGGTTGGTGGACAAGCTTAATGGCTTAAAAAATGTCTATGCTCACGCTATAAAAATAGAGGGGCCGATTTATGCCGAAGATAGGCCGGTTCGGTTGCCAAGTGATTCACAAGCGGGCGATGACGGGGAAGATCGTGCGATGCCTAGCGCTGTGGCGGATACGGGCAAGTTTGAACAGGTTTGGGGCAAGAACGGGGCACCGCTTACGGATTTATTGGCGTTAAAAAAAGTTGCTTTGAAAATTTTGGCTCAAGCGATTACGGATCATCAAGAAGTTCAATAATGAATATGTCTGCAAGCCAATCCTGCTCCCAATTAACCACCAAATTAAAACACCTGCAAACACTGCAAGGTGATTTTCAGCTTGTTTTGACAAGTTATTTACAAACCGGCACAGACGCGGACAAAGCCAAATTGGAACAATTAAAACAAGCAATTGAGATTGCCAAAAATGAATATGAACGCGCGAGTTTGGTAAAAGTGGAGCGGGTTAACAAAGACCGAACCAAATACCAAATAATCGCCAAACAGGTTATTATCTTGGAATATATTAAAAAACAAATTGGTGATTTTAAAATCAATTCTAATCAATATGGTGAAGTTGAACTGTTTAGTATTGGTAATAATGGCTCCGCGACCCCAATTATTAATGAAGCTCTTAAGTTTACTAATAAATTAAATGGTTTAAAACGTTTTTTTTGCTCCAACACCCAACTATCCCAACTACTCAAATTGCCGGATAGTTTGCAAGAGCTTTATTGCTCCCATAACCCCCTACTATCCGAACTACCCGAATTGCCAAATAGTTTGCGAGGGCTTTATTGCTCCCATAACCCCCTACTATCCGAACTACCCGAATTGCTAGATGGTTTGCAAGAGCTTTATTGCTCCCATAACCCCCTACTATCCGAACTATCCAAATTGCCAGATAGTCTCATATACATAGATATTCGAGGCACCCCGGCCGCCCAAGACCCCAAAGTAATCGCCAAATTGGAAGAATTCCAAACAAAGCACCCCACTGCCGAGGTATATTATTAACCTGAAAAAAAATAAAATACTAATTTAAATT
>MFRE01000001.1:18190-18343 GCA_001784475.1 Candidatus Magasanikbacteria bacterium RIFOXYD2_FULL_41_14 | reverse complement strand
GCGGTTCAAAAATT
The DNA here is from genome assembly GCA_001784475.1 of Candidatus Magasanikbacteria bacterium RIFOXYD2_FULL_41_14. Taxonomy (GTDB): domain Bacteria; phylum Patescibacteriota; class Patescibacteriia; order Magasanikbacterales; family GWA2-37-8; genus XYD2-FULL-41-14. The sequence continues at coordinate 18,329 of MFRE01000001.1, read as the reverse complement.
CCGGACGGAAATGATCTTTTAACAAATCCATAATTTTGGCGCGCACGGATGCTTCGGTTTTTTTACCGCGTTTGCCGTGAGAGTCCTCAAAACCAAATTCGCCTTTGCGGTTGGTGTCCAGAATCATCTGGCTCCCGAT
>MFRE01000001.1:14147-18157 GCA_001784475.1 Candidatus Magasanikbacteria bacterium RIFOXYD2_FULL_41_14 | reverse complement strand
ATTCACGGTTCGGCCTTTGGCATCGGTAACATGGCCTTCGTCTAAAATTTGGAGCAAGATATTAAATACATCCGCATGCGCTTTTTCCACTTCGTCTAGTAGTATTACGCAATACGGGCGACGGCGGACGATCTCGGTCAACTGCCCACCTTCTTCATAGCCCACATAGCCGGGCGGGGAGCCGACGAGTTTGCTAATTGCATGCTTTTCCATATATTCGCTCATATCCACCCGCACGAGCGCGTCTTCGGTATCAAACATAAATTCGGCGAGCGCTTTGGAAAGTTCGGTTTTGCCCACGCCGGTCGGGCCCAAAAAGATAAATGAGCCAATGGGGCGATTGGGTTCGGCAATGCCGGCGCGCGAACGGCGGATGGCGTTGGACACCGCTTTGACGGCTTCGCTTTGGCCAATGACGCGTTTGCCTAATTCGTCTTCCATTTTAGTTAAGCGAGCCGATTCGGTTTGGAGCATTTTTACAACCGGAATGCCGGTCCAGCGCGCGACTACGCCGGCGATGTCTTCGTCCGTTACTTCTTCTTTTAAAATGCCGTGGCTTTTTTGCAAGTCCGTTAATTTTTTTTCATCTTGGCGAATTTCACCTTCAAGCAATGGAATTTTTCCATAACGAACCTCGGCCACTTTTTGTAAATCGCCTTTGCGTTCTTCAATATCGGCCTGCTGTTTTAATTGGTCAATTTGCCGTTTGTTTTCGTGAATGCGACTGATGATAGTTTTTTCATTTTGCCATTTGGCTTCCAATTCGGCGCTGTTGGCTTTAAGTTCCGCCAATTCTTTTTCTAATTTATTCAAGCGTTCGCGCGAGTCCTCGTCTTTTTCTTTTTTCAAAGCGCGTTTTTCAATTTCTAATTTTATCATCGCGCGTTTCATTTTATCCAAATCCTCGGGCATAGAATTTATTTCCAATCGTAAGGCCGAGGCCGCTTCGTCCATTAAATCGATCGCTTTGTCCGGTAAAAATCGATCCGATAAATAGCGAGAAGATAAATTAACCGCGGCCAAAATTGACGCGTCCGTGATGCGCACACCGTGATGGACTTCGTATTTTTCTTTAATCCCGCGCAAAATCGCGATGGCATCGTCTACGCTGGGTTCAGCCACCATGACCGGTTGGAAACGGCGTTCCAAGGCCGCGTCTTTTTCCACATATTTTTGATATTCTTTTAGAGTCGTCGCGCCAATACAATGTAATTCCCCGCGCGCGAGCATGGGTTTTAATAAATTGGCCGCGTCCACCGAGCCCTCACTTGATCCCGCGCCGACAATGGTGTGCAGTTCGTCAATAAACAAAATATATTTTCCGGCCGAGGCGTTGATTTCTTTTAAAACCGCTTTTAACCGTTCTTCAAATTCTCCGCGGAATTTAGTGCCGGCCACAAGCGAGCCGATGTCTAACGCGAAAATTTCTTTGTCGCGCAGAGAGTCGGGGACATCATTGTTAATAATCCGTTGCGCCAGCCCTTCGGCAATGGCGGTTTTGCCCGTGCCCGGTTCGCCGATTAACACCGGATTATTTTTGGTGCGTCGGGATAAAATTTGCATCACGCGCCGAATTTCATCATCGCGTCCGATAACCGGATCAATTTTTTCTTTGCGCGCGAGGTCGGTTAAATTTTTGCCATATTTTTCCAAAGCATTATATTTTGTTTCCGGTTCGGGCGAGTCCACGCGTTGATTGCCACGCACGGCCACGAGTGCCTGTAATGTTTTGTCATAACTAATTCCGTTTTTTTCCAACAGTTCACTCACCGGATTTTTACTAACCAAAAAAGCAAGCAAAAGATGTTCCACGCTAATATATTCGTCTTTCATTTTTTGCGCTTCTTGTCCAGCCGTTTGGAAAATATACACCATCGCCGGCCCGAGTAAAATTTGCCCCACACCGCCTTGGGCCACCTGTCCGGACGGACGGGGGAGTTTGTCAATTAAAGATTGGATATCAGCGCGCAAAGCAATCAAATTGACATTAAGTTTGCGCAAAATTGACACGACAATATTTTCTTCGTCTTCCAAAAAAGCGAAAAATAGGTGCGGTGGTTCCACCTGTGGAAAATTATTTTTACTAGCAATCCCAGCCGCGCGCTGGATCATTTCTTGGGATTTGTTGGTGAAGTTTTGAGGGTTCATAGTGAATGGGGGATTAGTTTATTGGTTTAATAGTTGATTAGGGTGAGTGTCGCGTCGTTCGCTGTCTCCCTCTGCCCGAGAGGGAGAATAAGAGGGAGTGGGAGTGCGTTCGCACCTTGCCTTATTATTATTATGTTATTTTAATTAGTGGAAAGGAGAGAGCCATGTCCGTGCTGATCTTCGGATTCAAGATGTTTCTGCTCGTTCGTGAACTGCTGATGTAGTCGGCGCTTCGTGCGCCAGAAAGGAGAAAAGATGAAGCGGATCCTCCGCATCATCGTGACCGTCAGCGTCGTGGCGTTCATCCACGCGCCGGTGGCCATCATTCACCCCCTCTTCATGTGACCCTTCGGCGGTTTGGTCACTAAGATCGGGTGTGTCCCTTTCACCTGTGCTACCCCACGTCCTCGGACGCATGGTGGCCAAAGCTGTCAGTGCGCCTCGGGCGCACAAAGGAGGTCTGCCCCCGGCTCGCTAATATGCGATGTCCGGGGGCTTCTGTTTTTATACTGTCATTCCGACCGACCGTCGCAGGGAGCGGAGGAATCCCTTAACGTCAATTATTATGTATATGTTGGCTGTAAGGGATTCCTCGGCTACGCTCGGAATGACAGGTGGCGGGTCATAAATCTGAAATCTTATCACTCTCACCAGCAGAGTGATAATAGTATAACATATTGTAATTTCTTGTCAAATTATGGTATAATCTCTATGTTATTATATCATAAATTATAGATTTTGTTCATAATATGAAAGTAAATATACCCGAAATCCAAAAATTGTTAGTAGGTATTTTGATTTCAAAAAAAGTTTCTAAATCCGAGGCGATAATTTTGGCTAATGAATATTTAGAGGGTGAGTTGCAGGGTAAACAAACGCACGGCTTAATGGCCTTTCCATCTCTTATGAAAGGTTTGCCATTAAAAAAGAAGCCGGTTATAATTAAAAAGAAGACCGCTTCATATATTTTTGTTAATGCCAATTATAATTTTGGAACTGTTGTTGGGCGAAAATTTACACAACAAGCAATCGGTATGGCCAAAAAACAGGGGATAGCAGTTGTATTTATCCAAAATATGCTAAGTTGGTTGCGGCCGGCTACTCTCGCGCAATATATTTCTTCGCAAGGTATGATTGGATTTGTGGTAAATAATGGTGGTGAATCGATGGTTGCGCCACCGGGTGGTTTTGAGCCTCAAATTGGCACAAATCCGATTGGTATTGGCGTTCCCACATATGGTAATGATATTGTGGTAGATATGGCGACATCAAAAAGAGCGTGGGGCGAAGTAAGAAAATCAATGTTGGCTGATCGCTCGTTGCCGGCAGAAACATATTTTGATAAAGGAGGAAATTTTGCGAAAGATCCAAATGACGCGTATTCGGTTGTGGCGTCTGGTGGATACAAGGGATTCGCGTTGGGTTTATTTGTTGAGATATTGGCTGGTTCAATGGTTAATATGCCGATGGGCGTTGTCAAACACGCTGGGACTGGTTATCGGACAGTTCCGCGTGGCGCGATGATTTTGATTTTAAATCCTAAATTTTCAACTTCATTAAATAAATTTAAGAAAGAAAATAAAAAATTAGTTTCTCGAATTAAGCAGTCAAAAAAACTAAAAGGCGTTGCCGAGATTTTGATTCCCGGCGAGCGCGCTTTAAAGACGCGAAAAAATAATTTAAAAAATAAATGTGTGGATGTTAGAGATGAATTGTGGACGGAATTGTTAGAAATAAAGAATAATTGTGACAAATAAACCAATAAACTAATAAACTTTTCTATGTGGTTACTCCTCGCCTTTCTATCGGCCCTAACTGCCGCCCTCGTCGCCATCTTCGCGAAAATGGGGTTGAAAAATATT
>MFRE01000001.1:0-14060 GCA_001784475.1 Candidatus Magasanikbacteria bacterium RIFOXYD2_FULL_41_14 | reverse complement strand
ACCAATTTTCATTCTTTGTCCGGTCGCGAGTGGTGGTTTATAATTTTAGCCGGCATTTCCGGAGCGCTGTCGTGGTTGTTTTACTTTATGGCGTTGAAAGTTGGGCTGGCGACGCGCGTGGTTGTGATTGATCGTTTAAGTTTGGTGTTTGTGGTATTGCTCGCGGCCGTGTTTTTGGGCGAGGCCTTGTCTTGGCGAGTGGCGCTGGGGGCTTTGCTTATGGTTGGTGGGGCGATTATAATTTCGTTAAAATAACTTTACATTATGAATACTGAACAAATAAACATAGCAGAAGTATATAGAAATTTTATGGTCAAAATTAAAGCGGCAAAAGAGTTATTCTTAAAGGAGATAACAAACATTGTTAGTGAACGCGATGATAAAAAAGTTTCTTTTATTAAAGCGAAAATAGATAAGATGGATTAATTCAAAAGCATGTCTCCAGAAATTCAACACAATTTGTCGCCAAAAGAAGGAGAAAATGAGCGCGTTAGAAAAGATGTTGAGGCGCCCGTAGAAATCCCTGTCACGATTCAACATTTGGATAACCAAATGTCTTTTGTTGGTCGTGAAACGATAGGAGAAGCGACTGGAAAAATTCAACAGTTAAATTTAACAGATGATACGAAAGCTGCTGAAGCCCTAGAATCACTCGAACACCACATTGGTTCTGCAATTTTTGAGGTTCGAGCGAATGTTGGAATTATGGCACAACCAACAGGCGGTGAATCAGCGGTACCTACAGACAGTAATGGTGATAAACAGCGGATTGAAGAAAAAAGACAAATGATTAGATTGTTTGGCGGTATGAGTGCTATTGAAAAAGCATTCTTGAACCATGTAATCTATGGTTATACAAGGCCATTATCATTTTCTCACAAACAAACAGAACCAACACAGGAGCAATTACAAGAACGTGTTAATCGGTTTATTGCCAGTGGCCGTTTGCCAGAGCGAGTGAAGGAATATCTTCATCAAATTCATAGCATTTCATTTCCCGATGATAATAAGCCAATGAATTTTGGTTTTCGAAGACTTGATGACCCCGAAATAGACAAATTGTGGCATTGTGCCCAGTATTTATCTAGTAATGATAAAGAAATTACGTTGCATTCTGACGACGGTCATTCGTTACCAGATGAAGTATTAAGCCGTTTGGTAAAATTGCAAGGGGAATCAGAAACATATCGCAGAGAGTTGTCTGAAAATTTTCAGCTGGTTGCTGACGCTTTGGAGAAAGACGGTAAAAATGAATCATCAGAGCGGAAACGTGCAGCGGCGATTAATATTATATATCAAATTTTAGATAGTCACGACAAAGATTTATCTGATAAAGCTGTTGATTTGATTTTAGAAAATATTGATTATGTAAAATCGGGGATTTCAAACACTAAGAATTATGAGCGCGGATATCCTGACTTTCACAGAATATCGTTAGTTGAAGTGTTAACCAAAGCAATGGAAACCTTGCGCAAAGACATTAGAGAGATTGGCGTCAAAATAGCAATTGAGTATTTTGACAAAAATTTTACAGAAGAACATGAACTGCGCGCATCTCAATTAGAAAAATATGGGCGAGTTAATGGCAAATACAGTGATGAGTTGTTAAAACAATCTCTGATTGCCTGCGATGATGCTGATTTTGATTTATTATGTGGCATTATCAAAAAAGATGGCACTTTTCCGTTAGTTGATATTATTGCTGAAATGATAGCCGGTGATGATGATAGATTGCCTATCCGAGGATTTATTTTATGTGATTTGAAGGGTTTGCCAGTAGAACAAATTAAAGCTTATTTGCCAGATTGGAAACGTGGAAACTTAAAAGATAAGCGACGTGCAGTTGGGGAGAATTTTGAGATGTATATTGAATTAGAATTGGAACATCCTGGAATTACAGCTTCATTGACCAAGGATTGTGGCATTGTAAATTTTGGCAGGTATCCGAAGGACATTTTGATAAGTCAATTTCGGCAATTACAGGAAAAAGAAAAGTTTGACCGCCCATATGGTGTGGTCGTATTTCCAAAAGATGATCATAATGGCGCTTTTTCCACTGATGCTTGGCGCTTTGGGAAATTAAAACAACAAATACAATCTAACAAGGATTCCAACGGGAAAGATATTCCATATGAGTTGCGCTTTTTTGAAGCTGATAGTAAGGTCGATCTCGTAAGATACCTGATTAAATTAGGAAAATGGTTCCCCAGCCATAAAATTAGTTTTGCTATTATTGGCGGGCATGGAGAAAAAGATGGCATTCATTTTGGAAAGGGTGATTTATTGGTTGATGATTTGAGCGGCAAATCTTCGGGGCGGTTGGGTGATTTTTTTGAATCCAACCCTTCAATTGTGTTGGCCTCCTGCTCTACCGGTCAATCTGGTGGTATTGGGGAAAAGATTTCAAGGGTATTGGGAGCGCATGTATCGGCGCCAAATAAACCAACTGGCGTTGAGAATTATATTATTTCAACTGATGAAAATGGCCAAATTCATCTCGATGCCAAGTTTAGTGATGCTGAGGATAGAATGGTTTATTCGCATAAATAAAATTTTATGGAAAGTAAATAAGTTTGCCATGTTTAAAATTTTAGGTATAAAAACTAACAAAATATTATGATGAATAAAAAAATAAAAAATCAACTGATGATTTATCAAAGCAAAACCGGCGCGATTGAACTTAAAGCAGATGTGTCAAAAGATACAATATGGGCCAGCTTGGATCAAGTGGCGAGTATTTTTGAAAGAGATAAATCGGTAATTTCCCGGCATATTAAAAATATTTTTAAGAGTGGCGAATTAAAACGCGATTCAGTTGTTGCATTTTTTGCAACAACTGCCGTTGACGGCAAGGTTTACCAGGTGGAATATTTTAATTTAGATGTAATATTATCCGTAGGATACAGAGTTAATGGAAAAAGAGCCATTTCCTTTCGCCGATGGGCCACAAAAACTTTGCGCGAACATATTATCAAAGGGTACACAATCAATCGCTCTCGGATTAAAAATAATTACGCGCAGTTCATGTCGGCGGTGGAAAATTTGAAGATTTTATTGCCACCGGGTGGCGAGGTTGACCAAAAAAGCGTGTTGGAACTGATTACCACTTTTTCCGCGACTTGGTTTTCTTTGGATGCCTATGACCACGATAGATTGGTAGCATCCGGTGTTACTAAACGCGCGGTCGCGTTTACCGCTATACAACTTACGCAGGCGCTTGATTATTTTAAAGTTGCGCTTATAAAAAGAGGCGAAGCTACCGAGTTGTTTGGGCACGAGAGACAGGATGGAAATATAACCGGTATTGTCGGTAATGTGATGCAATCATTCGGCGGTAAGTCGATGTACCCGACAATTGAGGAGAAGGCCGCGCACCTGCTCTATTTTATGGTCAAAAATCACCCCTTTACCGATGGCAATAAACGCAATGGCGCGTATGCCTTTGTTTGGTTTTTGAAAAAAGCTGGCGTTTTAAATTTGGCAGTTATGAATCCATCGGCACTTACCGCGCTCACTCTTTTAATTGCCGAAAGTTGCCCGAAGAATAAAGAAAAAATGATTAGGTTGGTATTGCAATTATTGAGAAGATAAAATTATGCCGCAAATTTTAGGCGTAAAAATTGACAGCGTTATCAAAACTGAAGCCCGACAGCAGGCCGAGATTTTTTTGTTGGGTAATGGACAGAAAAAAATTTTTACTCCCAATCCGGAGATGTTAGTGTTGGCGCAAAAAGACGCGGAATTTAAAAATATTTTAAATAGCGGGGATTTAAATTTGTGCGATGGGTTTGGAATTCAACTCGTGAGTGGTTTTAAAATTAAACGTTTGACGGGTGTGGATTTTGTTTTGGATTTATGTGGTTTGGCCGAGGTGCTAGGGAAAAGTGTATTTTTGCTTGGGACGGGCGATGATGAGGTGTTGAATCAAGCGGTTGAAAAATTACACGCGCAATTTCCGCAGTTGAAAATTGTGGGAACAGATGTCGGTCCGGAAATTACATTGTCATTCCCGCGAAAGCGGGAATCCAGTGGCCACACACGAACGCTGGATCCCCGTTTTCACGGGGATGACAGTGTCGCGGACGGTTGGGTAATTGATGATACCACGAATCAAACTGTCATCAACATAATCAACCAAACCAAACCTGACATAATATTCGTCGCCTTTGGCCAAGTAAAACAAGAAAAATGGATAAACGAATTTTTGCCAAAATTGCCGTCTGTTAAAATCGCTATGGGTGTCGGCGGGAGTTTGGACTACATTTCCGGCCATGTTTCTCGCGCCCCTTTATTTTTTCGTCAAATTGGGTTAGAATGGGTATATCGATTGGCACGCGAGCCCAAGCGTTTTGGTCGCATTTTTAATGCCACGGTCAAGTTTTTATATTTTTATGTCAGAAAATCAATTAAAGCATAGTCCCCAAACGTTGGAGGGGGGGGGCGATGATAACAAGAGAGAAAGTAAGACCAAAGAAAGTTGTTTTGGAAATTGGCTCTGGCCATGCTCCGGCACCATTTAAAAAAGATGGTGTGGCCATCAGCCACGATGTCGCAGAATATATAGCAGGTGATATTAGCGAAGACAATATTGAGATAGCCCAAGAAGATTTAGAAGATTTAAAAAGGGAAAGAGTCGGAGATGGATTTGAAAAAATGCGGGTTGTCCAATTAGACGCCAGAGATTTAAAACTGCCCGATAATTCCGTTGATGAGGTTCTGTGTAATAATTTGGTGACTGTTATTAAGTTCCCGGTGGAAATGGCGATGGACGCGACTGAAAAAAAGCTTTTACATGCTGAAAGTTTGGGTAAGGCTTTAAAAGAATTTTTTAGAGTTTTAAAAAAAGATGGCATTTTAAAAATATCAGAAACAATTGACCCAGCAGCCTTTTTACAATATTATGGTAGCGTTGCTAATTTTGTTGATATGGTAAGCAGTGTTTCTGATCTTGAATTTGTGTCATCAGTCGGTGAGGAGCAAGTTAGTTCTGGTGTTGATAGGGCATCGCTAAGTATTATATTTAAAAAATAGCTTATGATTAGTACACGTTTTGCACCATCACCAACCGGATTTTTACATGTCGGGAGTTTACGCACGGCATTGTATTGCTATTTAATCGCCAAGCAAAATAGTGGTAAATTTTTATTGCGTGTGGAAGATACTGATCAAAAGCGTTCGGTTGAAGGCGCGATACCGGCGGTTTTAGACGCACTAAAGTGGGCAGGAATTGAGCCGGACGAAGGTGTGGTCGGGTTTGAAAATAATGATGTTGTTGAAAAAGGGGATTGTGGGCCGTATTTACAATCCAAGCGTTTAAAAATTTATGAACAGCACGCCAATATTTTATTGGAAAAAGGTTGCGCGTATTATTGTTTTTGTACGCCCGAACGATTGGCGCAAGTGCGCGAAAGGCAAGAAAAAAATCATGAGGCGTCTGGTTATGATGGCCATTGTCGGGAATTAGATATTAATGAAATTAAAAATAATTTGAGCGCTAACGTGCCTTATGTTGTGCGCTTAAAAATGCCCAAAACCGGCGTGACGGAATTTACCGATTTGATAAAAGGAAAAGTCAGTTTTAAAAATGAATTTGTGGATGATCAAGTGTTGCTTAAAACCGACGGCTTCCCGACTTATCATTTGGCCGTTGTCGTTGACGATCATTTGATGGCTATCACGCATGTTATTCGCGGTGATGAATGGCTTTCCAGCACGCCTAAACATATTTATTTGTATGAATGTTTTGGTTGGGAAAAACCGGTGTTCGCGCATTTGCCGTTATTACTTAATGCCGATAAATCAAAATTAAGTAAGCGTCAGGGCGATGTGGCGGTCGGGGATTATATTAAAAAAGGATATTTGCCAGAAGCATTAATAAATTTCGTGGCGTTTTTGGGTTGGAATCCGGGCGATGACCGTGAGATTTTTTCGCTGGCGGAATTAGCCAAAGAATTTTCTTTGGAAAAAGTCAATAAATCCGGCGCGGTGTTTAATTTAGAAAAGTTGGATTGGTATAATAAGTATTATTTACGACAACTTTCTAATGAGCAGGTTGCTGAATTGGTTTTGCCGTTTTTTGGCGACAAGATTAAAGATTTAAGATTGAAGATTGAAGATTTCGCGAATGTGATTGGATTGGAGAAAGGGCGAGTGACGACTTTGGCGGAGTTGCCAGAGGCGGTTGGGTTTGTATTTAATTTGCCCGACTATCTAGCTGATATGTTGATTTGGAAAAAAAGTTCACCGGAAGAAGCTATAAAAATATTATCAGAATTAAAAGATTGGTTGAATACAAAAAGTGTTCAACCTAAGAATAAGATAGATTGGGAGAAACGGGTAGGGGAGTGGATAGTCCAAAAAAGTTATTCTAATGGCGTAGTGTTGTGGCCGCTGCGCGTGGCATTATCGGGCCAAGAAAAATCGCCTGGTCCGTATGAAATTGCAGCGGTGTTAGGGAAAGACGAGGTCTTAAAAAGATTAGAAGTTGCCTTGATTAAATTAAAATAGTTTTTTGTGGTATAATATATACTGATGAAAAAATTATTTAAAATAATATCTGCATTTATTATTACTGGAGTTCTAGCGCTTACTCCTTTTTTGGTATTTGCACAAGAGACGGGTGGCAACCAAGCGGAAATAGACGCTCTTAATGCCGAAATTGCCAAACGGAAAGATACTATTACCCAATTGGAAAGTACTATTGCGACTTATGATAAAAGTATTAAGCAAAAACAGCTAGAGGGTAATTCGTTAAAAAATCAGATTGCGATTACTGATGACGCGATCGCTCAAATTGAAGCCGAGGCGCAACTTACCGAAGAAAATATCAAGCAAACTGATTTGAGTATTCAGGCGCTGGAAATTTCTATTGGTGACAAAGAAACTACAATTTCTCGACAGCAATCAATTATTTCTCAAATAATTCAAAGTTTGCTAATTAATGATCGGAAGAATTTTTTGGAAATAATGTTGACAAACGATAATTTTGCTGATTTTTATAATCAAGCTAAATATTTAGAAAGTATTTACACTGATTTAGGCCGTTCTGTTAAAACTGTGCGCTTAGCGAAAGAGGATTTGCAGGATAAAAAAGTTCAGGCCTCGGCGAAGAAAAAGACCTATGAGGATTTGAAAGTTGAATTAGTTAACAAACAAACCGATTTAAGTGAAAAAGCAAGTTATAAATCTGGTCTTTTGACACAGACAAAGGCCGACGAACGTCGTTATCAAGCAATGGTGGATAGCTTGCGCAAGCAGTATCAATTGGTTGAAAACGAGGTGCGGACCTATGAAGATAAGATTAGGCAAAAATTATCGGCTCAAAATAAATTGGAAACTAATGATGCAGATTATGCGTTTTCTTGGCCAGTTCCGAGCCATTACATAACTTCGTATTTTCATGATAAATCGTATCCTTTCAAGCAGATTTTTGAACACAGTGCCATTGATCTTCGTGCCTCACAAGGGACACCGGTAATGGCGGCGGCATCTGGCTATGTTGGCAGATCTAGAACCTGTACAGCATCAACCTGTTATTCTTATGTACTCATTGTTCATACCAGTGATCTGTCAACTGTTTATGGTCATTTAAGTAAAATAATTGTTGCCGAAGATCAGTTTGTGAACAGGGGAGACATTATTGGGTATTCCGGTGCAACGCCCGGGACAGTTGGGGCCGGGCCGTTTGTAACCGGACCGCATTTGCATTTTGAAGTGCGTTTGAATGGTATTCCAGTAGATCCACTTGGGTATTTAATTCAGTAAGATTAATATTGTCATCCTGAACTTGTTTCAGGATCTCCAGTTAGTAACGGGATGCTGAAACAAGTTCAGCATGACATGTAATATAAATATTATGTCAAAAAAAATACGCGTGGGAGTAATTTACGGTGGGCCTTCGGTTGAGCGCGCTATTTCGCTTATTACCGGTAAGGCGATTTGTGAAAATTTGGATAAGAAAAAATACGATGTAATGCCTTTAGAAATGTCCAAGGACAAAAAGTTTTTTTTAGATAATAATTATTACAAACAATTGAACGCACCGGGTAAAAAATCAGCTAGTAAAAAAACTACTTTGGTACCAGTTAAAGATAATCAGTTTGGTAAAGACAAATTGGATATTGTTTTTTTGGCATTGCATGGTACTTTTGGCGAAGATGGAAAAATCCAATCAATTTTAGAAAGTTTGGGAGTAAAATATACCGGTTCAGGAGTGCTAGCGAGCGCTTTGGGGATGAACAAAGTTTATTCCAGTGAAATATATTTTGCTAACGGTTTGCCATTTCCGGAATTTATAAATTTTAAAAAATCTGGGTGGAAAAATGATAATGCAAAAGTATTGGAAGATGTGAAAAATAAAATTGGCTATCCCTGCGTTTTAAAACCGGTTGACCAAGGTTCGGCTTTAGGCGTAAGCATTGTAGAGTCAGAGTTAGAATTAAAAAAAGCAATCGTCAAGACGATCAAACAGTTTTCTTGGCTTATGGTTCAGAAATTTATTAAAGGCCGTGAAGCTACCTGTGGAGTGTTAGAAAAAAATGGTTCTCCATTTCCATTGCCGCCAACACATATTGTTGCCAATATGGGGGAATTTTACGACTATAAATCAAAATATAAAAAGGGCGGGTCCACTCATGTGTGCCCAGCGGACTTTGAAGGACATATCAATGAGCAAATTCAAACCTTGGCCGTGCAGGCGCATATTGCGCTTGATTGCACTGGCATGTCGCGCACGGATTTTATGGTGGGGGACGATGGTAAATTGTATGTCTTAGAAACCAACACCATCCCTGGAATGACGCCAACGTCGCTCTTTCCAGAAGCGGCCGGCAAGATGAGTATAGATTTTGCCAGGTTGTTGGATTTGATAATTAAGGCGGCGATATGACCGAGCAAGTGATATATTTTCATAAAATTAGGCCGGTAGGAGTTGACAGTGAAGATAAAAAAAAGACCAGTGAACCAACCAAGATAACGTCTCTGGATGATTTAAGAAAATTTCATGCTTTGGAGCGTCAAGTTTTTGGGTGGGATAGAAAAGACGCGCGTTTGGAAAATAATATAGTAAGTAATGTGGCGGACAGAGCCAAGAGAGAAATTGACTGTGCTGATAGTCGCACCGTTTACTTTGTTATTAAAGATCAAAGTGGTAATATTGTTTCCGGAGGCGGATTGCGAGTGACATTGGATGAAGATGGTTTGTTGGGGGCATATTTATTTTCTGATTTTACTATTGAAGATTGGTTAGGTAAAGGATTGAATGTGGCAATAATTGAGGCCAGATTAAATAAGGCCAAAAAGGAGTTTCACTGTAAATTTGCTACAGTAGACAATCACGCTGATAATCCGATTGGTTTGGTTAGTAAATTTAAGAGTGGTTTTATTTTGAATGGGTTAACGAAAGATGATGAGAATAAAGATATATTTGAATTATATAAAAATTTTGAAGACGATGGCAATGGCCAAACCGTTGGTGAATCAAAAGAAAAAAAAGTGGAATTAAAAAAAACAGAGTGGCACGAAGTTCCGTTGGGCAACTTAGAAGCAATCAAATTTTGGTTGGAGCAAAACCCAAAGTGGGTGGGCGTGGATATAAAAAATTTAAATGGTGTGGATGATAATAATCCGTCTAATTGGGTGTTAGTTATGGAAAAGGTTGAGGATGAATAATATTAATATGAATATTAAAAAAACAGCCTATTATTTTAGCAGGCTGTTTTTTTTATTTTCCACTGTGAAATTTTTTATGAATATTTCGTAATTGTGGGTTAGTTACATGAGTATAAATTTGAGTAGTCATAATATTCTTGTGGCCTAGTAATTCCTGTACCGAGCGCATATCAGCGCCGTGGGCAAGCAGATCTGTAGCAAAACTGTGGCGCAGTGTGTGAGGCGTTGCCTCAACGGGTAAACCAGCCATAGCGGTGTATTTTCGGACTAATCTTTCAACCGAACGAGGCGTCAAACGGTGGTCATTGTCATTTTTATCCTTCTTGTAGTTTATAAATAGGGGAGGGAAGAGATCTTTTCTGCCACCCAAGTATTTTGATAGCCACTCCAAAGCACGTGAAGAAAAATATACCACACGAGTTGATCCTCCTTTGCCGTAAATATTTAATTCTAACTCTGTAATTTTTTTATTTAATAATTCTTTTAAATTAAACATCCGCATATTAAGCGACGTTAGTTCAGAAACCCGCATACCAGTAGAGAAGAGGAGCTCCAAAATGGCTCTGTCACGTTTACCTTCGTGGGTGGTTAAATCCGGCATTGCCAAAAGTTTTTCCACCTGATCAAAACGCAGAAATTTAATGGCTTTATCCTTATCGGTTAATTTTGGTAATTTAATTTTATCTGAAGGTAGCGCCACAATGTCACGAACAGCAAAATAAGCCAACAGATTGCGCAAGGCGATTAAATAGTAATTCTGGGTCGTCTTCTTCGTTACGTTGCCTTTGGAATCCTTTTTTCTGGATAGATATAGCCGGTAGTTCCAAATGTGCTCGCTAGTGAGCTCGTGGGGCTTTAAATTGGTTTGGGTGGTATAATTTAACCACTGAATGAATATTTTTAAGAAGTTGTGATAGTTACGGACCGATACTGGCGACAAACCTTTTTCAACTTCACAATAATCCAAAAAATCAGGGATATGTTGAATTATTGGTTTATTTGATTTATTCATATTGTTTTGTTTATGATGGCATTGCTTAAATTGCCCAGTTTGTTCATTATGACTGTCGCTTAATCTATGTTATACGACGTATTATATCAATTATAATCAATACCAACAGTGATGTCAACCTTTATTTATCCACACCTCCCCTGTTAATCTATTTCCAAAATACTCGTTCGCCATACCTGACGTCGATATATTCTGTCGGCTGGTGAGATTGTAAAATTATTCTGATGTTATTAATTTGATTTTCCAAGTCGCCATAAATACTTAAAAAAATCTCAAATGGAGTTTTATTTATTTTGGCGGTTAAGCCAGCCGAAGGGTTGCCAACTGTAAAATATTGTATCTCCCCTATCCCCCGCTGTTCAAACTCTTTACTGATGTTTAGGATCAGAAGAATTATTTCCGGTTTTAAAATTGTTTGCCCAACTTCTTCATTTCCTCCTAGCTGATTGTACACAATCGGGTAGTGGCCATAAGTTTTTTTGATTTCTTTGAAATTTGGCAGGTGTGTCAATGTACTGCTGGAAATTTTATCTGTTTCAGCAGGAGTGCTTGTCGTGCTGCTCGACGAAATTACAACCATTGGGTCATTTATCTTTGGAATATTTAACTGTTTTATTACGAGCCCTTTTTCATCTATCAGAAAATAATTAGTGCCACTATCGTAAACCACGCTGGAGATTTTTTCGGTTATGTTCACTTCAATTGTATCGGGGAATATTTTTTGGATATTAACTGTTTCAATTGAAAATGCTAAATTAATTTTTTTTGTTAAGGTTTTAGACCGGGCTATGAAAAAGTTATTTGTTGGTAACCAATGGCGACTATTTAGGTAACTGTTGACTACATCTTGAATCTCATCTAATTTAATCGTATCTAAGCCGTTATATAACACAGTTTTAATTTGAAAAAATGGTAAATAAATAATAAGTGCCATCCAACCCAAAAGTAATATAACTAGGATAGCTAAGTTGAAACGGCGACGATTTGGAAGTGGAGCGTCTTTTCTTTTTGATTGATAGGGATTGTTCAATTTTGAACTTGTTTGGAGCGCTGTTTCGGCTTGTTTTTTCTTGCGATATTTTAAAAATTTTCGCCAAAAATTATCCGGCGGACGATATTGGCGGTGATTATTTTCAGTATAAAAAAATTTTGGCATTTTTTGTGTTAGATTCTATTTTGTATAAATGCGTGGTAAAAGCGGGTTTATTTTGTCTACAATTTCGTAATTAATTGTCCCGGCCCATTTGGCTAAATCATCGGCAGAGACAGCCGCTTTGCCTTGCGAGCCAATCAATGTTGCTTTGTCTCCCACCCCTACCCCTTTTAGACCGGTGATATCAGCCATACATAAATTCATACATACGCGGCCACGTATTGGGCACAGTTTGCCCTTGATGATAACTTTGGCGGTATTAGACATGCCGGAGCGATCATAGCCGTCGTAATACCCCACAGGAAGGACGGCCAGTGTAATTGGTACTTTGGCTGTATAAGTCCCGCCGTAGCTGATTTTAGAGCCCTCGGGGAGGGTTTTAATTTGAATTATGCGCGTGTGCCATGATAAAGCTGGTTTTAGGTTAATCTTTTTCTTCGCTTTTGGGCTTGGATACAATCCATAAGTGGAGAGTCCGATCCGAGCGGCATTATATTCTTGAGGAAATAGTACGGTTGATGCTGAGCAAGCCATGTGTTTTACTGGAATTTTTATGCCAATTTTTTCTAATTGATTCACTGTTTGTTTGAAAGTACTATGCTGTTGTTTAGTATAGGCGCCGTCACTTTCACTGGAAGCAAAATGGCTCCACAGTCCCTCTAGATTTAAAAATTTTGAAGCCGATATTTTTTTACCAAAATCCAGCGCGTCTTTTGGTAGTATCCCTACTCTACCGGCACCGGTATCGATTTTTAGTTGGACTTTAATTTTTTTGTTCGTTGTTTCCCCAATCTTGTTTAGTGTTTCAATTTGGTCTACGCGATAGATTGGAAAAATTACCCCCGCCCTAACCAGTGAATACATTTTGTATTCATCAGTCAAATCATAAAAACTCAAAATCATGATTGGTTTTTTTATCCCCGATTCTAGCAGAAGTTGTGCCTCATCATCATTTACTACACAAATTCTATCCACTCCCCTATCTTGGTCGCAGATTTTTGCAATTTCAAAAATACCGTGGCCATAAGCGTTCGCTTTAACCACCGGCATTAGCAATTTATTTTTTCCTAACAATTTCCTAAACTGGGCCAGGTTGTGTTTGATGGCCTTTGTGTCAATTTCTATCCAAGTGTGTGGCATAAATTATAATTTTTTTAATCCGCAGTATTTTTTTAATACTTTTGGTACTTTTATTGAGCCATCTTTTTGTTGGTAATTTTCTACAATCGCTAATGGGAAACGGCTTAAAACGACAGCTGTGCCGTTAAGGGTATGAACAAAATCAGTTGAGCCGTCATCTTTGTGATACTTGATATTAAGGCGTCTAGCTTGGTAGTCCGTACAATTGCTGGTTGAAGTTATCTCACCGTAATCACCGGTTTTACCGTCGCCGGCCTTCATGGTCATCCAGGCCTCAATATCATATTTGCGATAGGCTGGACCACCCAAATCACCAGAAGCAATATCAATCACGCGATATGGCAGTTCTAAACCACCCACGATTTCTTTTTCTATATTAAGTAGTTCAGTGTGGTATTTATCACTTTCTTCTGGTCGGCAATAAATAAACATTTCCAATTTGGCAAATTGGTGCACGCGGTATAGTCCTTTTGACTCCCGGCCATATGATCCGGCTTCAGTGCGAAAACAGTGTGATAAGGCGACATATTTTTTAGCGCCTTTGGACAAATCCAAAACTTCGTTGGCGTGATATCCCCCCATAGTAATTTCCGCTGTACCGATTAAACTTAAATCAGTGTTTTCTACAGAATACACTTGTGTTTCATCGCCACGCGGATTAAAGCCGATTCCTGTCAAAATTTCATTTTTTGCTAAATCAGGTGTTTCCATAAGTGTGTATCCGTGTTTGGTAGCAACATCAATACCATAATTAATAAGCGCTTGATTCATTCGTACTAAATTATTTTTGACAAAATAAAATTTAGCGCCGGCCACTTTGGTGCCACGTTCAAAATCAATTAAATCTCGGGCGACTAATATATCTTCGTGGTTGCGCGGAACAAAATTAAATTCAGGAATTTTGCCCACAGTTTCAACCGTGTGAAAATCAGCTTCTTCACCCACTGGTGTTTCTGGGTGTGTTAAATTGGGTACGGCCAATAAAAGCGTATGATATTCACTTTCAATTTCCGACAACTTGCTTTCTAAATTTTTTATCTCATCTCCCAACGCACGCATTTTAGTAATTTCATCTTCGGTTGGTTT